>JAAETV010000651.1 GCA_024227975.1 Actinomycetes bacterium | reverse complement strand
GCCACATCCCGACTCGCCGACCAGGCCGAGTGTCTCGCCCTCGGCGATGTCGAAGCTGACCCCGTCGACTGCCCTTACCCACTGGCGGGTTGCCCTCAGGCCTAGGCCAGTTCGACCGGCAGGGAAGTACTTGACCAGGTCTCTCACCTCGAGCACGATCGATGGGTTGTTGTATGGCCGGGTATCGCTGGCTCCGGTGGCGTTGATGGTGGTCATTCCTCGGCCACCGAGTAGGCGGGTTCGGTGATGGTTGCTGCGAACTCGTCGAGTCTCCAGCAGGCGGCTGAATGTCCCCTCCTGATCTTGAGCAGTGGCGGTTCCTCGGCCCGGCAC
Organism: Actinomycetes bacterium; assembly: GCA_024227975.1. The sequence continues at coordinate 13,719 of JAAETV010000651.1, read as the reverse complement.
TGGTCGCCGGCCACAGGGCAACGGGGGGCGAAGGCGCACCCCGGTGGGAGGTCTGACAAGTCTGGTGGCTGGCCCTCGATCCGGTACAAGGGTTGCTTCGACCCGAGCTTGGGGACTGAGCGGATGAGGGCGTCAGCGTAGGGATGGGCCGGTTGGGTGAAGATGTCACGCACCGGCCCGTGCTCGACCGTTCGCCCGGCGTACATGACGATCACGTCGTCGCACATCTTGGCCACGATTCCTAGATCGTGGGTGACAAAGATGAGGGCGACGCCCGAGTCGTCCTGAAGCTGGCGGAGGAGGTCGAGATACTGGGCCTGGATGGTCACATCGAGGCTGGTCGTCGGTTCATCGGCGATGACGACCTTCGGGGTACCGGCCAGGGCAATGGCCCCGGCGATTCGCTGGCGCATTCCACCGCTCATCTGATGGGGATACTCGGCCATCCGCACCTCCGGAGAGGGGATCCGCACGGAGTGGAGCAATGATCTGACGCGCTCCTTCAATGCCTTCCCCTTCAGCTTGTCGTGGCGCTCGGCTGGCTCCCCGACCTGGTTCCCGATATTGAACAGGGGGTTGAGCGAGGTCATGGGGTCTTGCAGGATCATGGCGATCTCGTTACCCCGCACGTCGGCCATCTCGGCCGAGGTGAGTGTCGTCAGCTCACGGCCCTCCAACTTGATGCTGCCCCCAACGATCTCAGCTCCGTGGGCCAGTAGCCGCACCAGTGACAGACATGTTGTCGTCTTGCCGCATCCCGACTCGCCGACCAGGCCGAGCGTCTTGCCCTCTTGCAGGGTGAAGCTCACACCGTCGACCGCCCTCACCACCCGTGATCCGCCGAACCCGGTGTAGTGGGTGCTGAGGTCAGTGACTTCGAGAACTGGCTGGGTCATCGGTCCTTCTCGCTCACAAGTTCCGCTGGCGTGGGTCGAGTCGCACCCGCATCCAGTCGCCGAACAGGTTGGCGGCGAGGACGGTCAGTCCGATCAGCAAAGCAGGGCCGTAGATGAGGTGGGGCCGCCGGGTGATGAGGGCCGATCGACCTTCAGTGAGCATCGACCCCCAGGCCGGGGTCGGTGGCGGGACGCCAACACCGAGAAAGCTCAGCGACGCCTCGGCGATGATCACCACCCCGACCGTGAGGCTGGCCAGGACCAGCCAGGTGTTCAATACGTTCGGAACGATGTGCTGGACGATGATGCGGAGCTTCGATGCCCCTGCCACCTGGGCCAAGCGCACGAACTCCTGCTCGCGCAGGCTGAGAACTTCGCTACGGAGGATCCTGGCGTATCGGGTCCAGTAGACGACACCGAGGATCAGGACGATGTTCCACAGGCTCGGACCGAGCACGGTGGCCATCAGGATGGCAAGCACCAGGGTCGGAACGGCAAGCCAGGCGTCGACCAAGCGCATGATGATGCTGTCGACGATGCCGCCGAAGTAGCCGGCCACGACCCCCATGACGAGCCCGATGGCTCCGGCAACCGCGGTTCCGGTCAGGCCGACGATGACCGAGACCCGGGCGCCGTAGATGGTGCGGGACAAGACATCGCGTGACAGGTTGTCGGTCCCGAGCGGGGTATCCCACGAGCCCCCCTCGGACCAGACTGGCGGGCCGAATTGCTCGGCCCCCTCCACTGCTCTCAGCGGATCGTGGGGGGCGATCAAGGGGGCGAAGATAGCGAGGATCAAGATCCCGCCCAGGATGCTCGTCGAGGCGACGGGAAGCTCACCGATCCCAGACCGGATGCGCCGCGCCAATGATGGCTCTTGGGCGACCGAGCCCGTAGAGACGTCGGTTGGGGTGACATCGGCCATGGTGTGGGTACCTCAGCGATTCAGTCGGATACGAGGGTCGATCCAGGCGTAGATCATGTCGATGGCGAAGTTGGCGAAGACGATCATGATGCCGGCCATGATTGTCACCCCCTGGACGAGCGGGAAGTCGCGGTTGCGGATTGCCTCGATGAGCAAGGATCCCAGGCCGGGCCAGGTGAACACCAGCTCGACCACCGTCGCCACATTGATCATCACCACGAAGTTGACCCCGGTCAGTGTGATCAGCGGAATCAGAGCGTTCTTGAAGGCGTGCTTCAGCACCACCTTGCGCTCGGTCATACCCTTCAGCCGAGCCAGCTTCACATAGTCGGAGTCGAGGATCTCGAGCATCGATGATCGGACCAGGCGCAGGGTCGAAGCGGCAAAGTACCAGCCGACAGCGATTGCCGGCATGACCAGATGCTTCCAACTGCCGATGCCGAACACTGGTAGCCAGCGCAGCTTCACGGCAAAGATGAACATCATGGCGAAAGCAAGGATGAACCCGGGGACGGCCATGCCAGTGAGGGCAACGACTTTCGAGACCGTGTCCATCCACCGGCCGCTGTAAACCGCCGAGATGATGCCGGCCGGTATCCCGATGGTCAGGGCGAAGGCCAGGGCTGCGCTCACCAGCAACAGGGAGTTCGGAAGTCGGTCGAGGTACAGACCCCGGACCGACTGGCCCGTCTGGAACGAGGTTCCGAAGTCGCCCCGAGCGAGGTTGCTCAGGTAGCTCACGAACTGGGCTGGGATCGACTTGTCGGTGCCGATCTGTTCCCGGATCACCTGGAGCTCTTCCTCGGTCGCGCCGTCGGGAGCGAGGAGGAAGACTGGATCACCGGTGAGCCTGACCAGGACGAAGATCGTCGTGGCCAGGATCACCAGGGTGATCGCGCTGTAGAAGATTCGTCTGAGGAAGAAGGCCCGCATCGAATCTCCCGTTCAGCTCGGCCTATGGCTGGTTATCTACTGGGCGGTCAGTTGCTGACCGTGATGTCCTCCCAAGGCCCAGGGTACGGGTATTGCGGGATGCGGCCCCAGACTTCGACGCCCGACTGCTCGACGTCGAGCCCCTGTGCGTTGTTGAAGCCGAGGGTGTAGACGAATGGGAACAGATGCTGGTCGAGGATGTACTGCTGGATCTCGTTCAGCAGCTGCTCTCGCTCGGCCGGGTCGGTGGACCCCTCGTACTGGGCGAACGGCTCCTCGATGTTGGGATCGCAGATCCGCGACGCCCCACCATCGCAGGTGGCGAAGTTGCGGATACGCACCGCCGCGTCGCCTCCGGCACCGGAGATGTTGACGACGATGCCCTCGAAGTTGGCGTCGTCGCCCGAGTTGACCTGAGCCAGGAACTCACCCCGGTCCATCTGGACCAGGCTGGTGGTGATGCCGATCTCGGCCAGCATCTGGATAACCCGCTCCCCGAGCGAGAAGTAGTTGGGCAGTGGCGTCAGGGCAGCCACCTCGAACCCCTCGGCGTAGCCGGCCTCGGCCATCAGCTCACGGGCCCGGTCCAGGTCCTGTTCGATATTGGCGATCTCGAGGGCTCCCTGGCGGTCGCGGGGTATCCACTGACCGAAGTCCTCGCCACCCCCGCCGGCCTCGGCCTCATTGATCTCCGTACGGTCGAGGGCGAGGTCGACCGCTTCGCGAACCCGGATGTCGTTGAACGGGCTGTCGGGATCGTCGTAGCCGATGAACTCGATCCAGAAGGGGACGAGAGGGGAAGCCACCAACACGACGTTCGGGTCGGCGCGTACCTGATCGAGTAGGTCACTGGTCATGTTGTTGGCCAGGTCGAGCTCGCCGGTGCTGAGCGCGGCGTAGCGGGTGGCGGGGTCGGTGATGGCGTTGAAGTTGATCGTCTCCACGCCAGGGTTCTTGCGCCAGTAGTCGGTGTTCGCCTCGTAGACGATCTTCACGTTCTCCTGGTTCTCGACGAACTTGAAGGGTCCGGCTCCGATCGGAGCCTCGAGGAAGCCCTCGGCCCCCACGCTCTGGTAGTAGTCGCTGGGCACGATCCAGCCCGCACCGGTCGCCGTCGAGCCATAGAGCAACATGAAGTCCAGGAATGGGCCGTTGAAGTGGAACGTGATCGACAGGTCGTCGACGATCTCGATCTCTGAGGTGTTGTCCTGCAGGGTCGCGGCGCCAGCGCCCTGGTAGTTCTCGAAGCTGAATTTGACGTCTTCGGTGGTCAGGGCCGAGCCGTCGTGGAAGGTGAGACCTTCCCGCAGTACGAAGTTCACCGACGTGAAGTCGTCGGCCACCGTGTACTCCTGGGCCAGGCTGGGGAAGAACGGGTGGTCCGGCATGCTCTTCACCAGGGCGTCATGCAGGAGGTACTGGGTGGCGTATTGGCTGACCGAGCTCGTGTTCAGCGACGGATCAAACCACTTTGCTGAGAATCCGGTGTGCCAGGCAAAATCGAGCGTGCCGCTCGGCTCGGGCCCTCGGTCGGCGGGTGTCGGATCGCCAACCACCGTCTCACCGGCCACGCCGGCCTGCTCGGCTTCGACCTCCCCGGGCTCGACCTGCTCGTCCTCGGCCGCTGCCGTATCGGTTGATGAGTCATCGGCACTGGCCTCGTCGGTGGTGCCGTCTCCTGTCTCGTCGTCATCGCTACCACAGGCGGCGGCAATCATGGCGAGCGCGAACAGCAGTGCCAAGAGTCTGCGCATGTTCTCCCCTTTGTTGGAAGGAGAGTGCCGTCGGCATCCTCCCAGAGCGTCCGAACATTAGATACAAGCAACGGGGTGCTTGTCCAGCACCTCGCAGACATGTCATGAACGGTCACACTGTTGCAGCTGGGCCAGGGTGGCCTCGACTTGCCGGTCGATGGTGATCTGCTCCAACCCCAGCTCGGCCATCATGGGGTCGAAGCCATCGTCTCATCGGTCGTCTCCTCGTCGTCGGGGTAGAAGCGCCCGATGATCACCGCCATGACGAGGCCGAGAGCGGCCGCAACGGCGAACGACACTCGGGTTCCGTCCACGAAGGCGCGGTTGGCTGTCTGGATCAGGGGCCCGGCCACCGCTGGGTCGAGCTGGGCCGCTACCCGGAATGCACCCCCTATCGAGTCTTCGGCCAGCTCGGCCAGGGGAGGGGCCAGCCCATCGGTTGCCCCGGTCATGCCCGATTGGTAGCTGACCGTGACCAGGGTGCCGAGAAGGGCGATCCCGATGGCACCACCCACCTCGCGGGTGGTGTCGTTGACAGCCGAGGCCACCCCGGCCTTGTTCTCGGGCAGGGAGGTGACGATGGCATTGGTGGTTGGAGGCATCAATAGGGCCATGCCGGCGGCCAGAGGGATCACCGTGAGCAGGATCTGCCAATAGCTGGTGTCAACGTCGAGCAGGGTGGCCAGCCCGAAGCCGATGGACTGGATGAAGAACCCGGTCGCCACCACCTGTCGGGTCCCGAACCGCTTGACCAGCTGGGGATTGCGGGGGGCAAGGGCGATCATGACCACGGAGAAGGGCAGAAGGCGTACCGCAGCCCCGAGCGGTGAGTACCCAAGCACGAACTGGAGGTAGAGGGTAAGCAGGAAGAACATGCCGAACATGGCCAGGAAGGTGACCGTGATGGTCAAGCTGCCGAGGCCGAAGCGGGGGATGCGGAAGAACTTCGGATCGAGGAGAGGGTGTTCGACTGACCGTTCCCACCGGAGGTAGGCGAATCCAGCCCCTATGGCCACCACGAACGAGGCCATCGTGACCGGATCGAGCCAGCCGATTTCGGGTCCCTCGATGATGGCAAACACCAGGGCGACCAGGGCCACCACCGACAGGGCGGCGCCGACATAGTCGAGAGGGTGCTTGTCCTGGTCGGCTGAATTCGGAACCACAGCGATGATGGCAACCAGAGCAATAAGGGCGATGGGCACGGTAATGAAGAAGACGGATCCCCACCAGAACTCCTCGAGCAGCAACCCGCTCGCGACCGGGCCGATGGCCGCACCAGCCCCGGCAAACCCGGCCCAGATGGCGATGGCCTTGGCCCGATCCTTGGGAGCGAAGACCACCGTCAGGGTCGACAGGGTGGCCGGCATCATCAGTGCGGCCCCGATGCCCATGATGGCCCGGTAAGTGATGAGCTGGTTGGCATCGGTGGCGTAGGCGGCCAGAATCGATACTCCGCCGAAGATGACCAGGCCGATGATGAGGGCGTGGCGTCGGCCGTAGCGGTCACCGAGGGCACCAGCCAGCAGGAGTAGGCCAGCGAAGACCAGGGCGTAGGCGTCGATAATCCACAACTGTTGGGTACTGCTGGGATCGAGAGCCCTGACGATGGTGGGGATGGCAACATTGAGCGAGCTGACTGCGGCCACGACCAGAACCAGGCACAGGCACATGATCACCAGGATCAGGTTGCGGCGAGGGTGGCCAAGGCCGTCGGGGCCGAGATGCTCGCCGAGTCCCTCTGATTGGGTGGCGGCCGCCGCTGCGGTCTCTGAGCGGCCCGGGTCTTCGGTTGTCACGAGTAGTCCCCATCCTCTGGTCCGCCGCTACTGTAGGTCGGCACGTTGCATAACGCAACAGACTGTTGCGCAAGTCGGCTGAGAGGTAAGTCACTTAACAATTCGTTAACTGGAGCTTCCAGTTCTACCTCCAACACGGTCGAGGTTCTCTGGTCAAAATTGTTTACTTTTTGTAAAGGGAGCTACTACCGTCATGGCGTGGACGCTCATGCTGCCGAGCTACGAATCGACATCGACCGACTCCTGCGACGGCTCGATGAGCTGGCCTCGATCGGGGCCATCGAAGGGACAGAGGGATGCTGCCGGCTGGCCCTGACCGACGAGGACCGGCTTGGTCGTGACCTCGTTGTCCGCTGGATGGAAGAACTGGGACTGACGATTTCGATCGATCGCATCGGCAATGTGGTGGGAGTGCTCGATGGCCGAGTTGGTGGTGCCCCAGTCATGTGTGGGTCCCATATCGACACGGTCGCATTGGGCGGACGCTACGACGGCAACCTCGGGGTCTTGGCCGGGCTAGAGGTGATCGAATCCGTCCTCGCCGCTGGCATCGTTCCTGACCGACCCCTGGCCGTTGCCTTCTTCACCGACGAGGAGGGAGCCCGTTTCGCCCCCGACATGCTGGGCAGCCTCGTCTATGTCGGTGGAATGCCACTGGAGGAAGCCCTCGACATCGAGGCTATTGATGGAGCCGTGCTGGGGGCCGAGCTGGGCCGGATCGGCTATGCCGGCTCAACCCCGGTACCGGGCCTCGTCCCCGCTGCTTTTGTCGAGCTCCACATCGAGCAAGGACCGGTGTTGGAAGCGGCCGATACCACTATTGGAGTGGTGACCGGGGTCCAGGGCATCAGCTGGCAGGAGATCACGATCACTGGTCAGTCCAACCACGCCGGCACGACCCCCATGGATCATCGCCGAGACCCTGGATATGTCGCCGCCTGCTGCTTGACTCATGCTCGCGATCTGGCCCATGAACTCGGCCCACCTCAGGTGGCGACGGTTGGCCGCCTGGCCCTCCATCCCAACCTGGTCAATGTCGTCGCCGCCGAGGCCCAGTTCACGATCGATCTGCGCAACACCGACGAGGCGTTCTTGGCCGAGGCCGAGCGCCGTTTCAGTGCGTACGTGACCAAGGTGGCGCGCACCGAGCGCTGCAAGGTCAAGACCAAGACCCTGGCTCGCTTCAAGCCGGTCGCCTTCGATGAAACCATGATCAGCTTGGTCGAATCGACAGCTCGCCGGCTGGGACATACTGTCCGCCGGATGCCGTCAGGAGCCGGTCACGACGCCCAGATGATGGCCCGGATCTGCCCAACATCCATGATCTTCGTGCCCAGTCAGGAAGGGGTCAGCCACAATCCGGCCGAACACACGGCCCCGTTGGACCTGGAGGCAGGGACCAATGTTCTGCTTCAGACCATGCTGGCCCTCGCTCTCGACAAGACAACCGCCGTTGAAGGAGACAATGACGATGCCTGAGGAGACCGCCCCTCTCACCCCCATGTCCCTCGGGGCCCTGCTGGGCCGGATCGATCACGAGTGGCGCACCCGCAAGAAGATCTTCGACCTGCCGAACGCCAGGATCTGGAAGCCAGATCCGGACATCGATCTAGGGTTCGATTTCCTCGGCCGCCGCTGTGCCAGCCCCGTCGGTCCGGCCGCCGGACCTCACAGCCAGCTGGCCGAGAACATCGTGCTCGCGTGGCTCGGAGGCTCGCGCCTCTTCGAGCTGAAGACCGTGCAGGTGATCGACGATCTTGTCATCAACCGGCCCTGCATCGATATGCAGACAATTGGCTACAACATCGAGTGGAGCCAGGAGCTGACGGTTCCCCAGAGCCTGACCGAATACGTCAAGGCTTCGATGCTGGTCGAGATCCTGGCCCAGTGGGAGCCGCTGGCCCCCTTTGTCGGGCCCGATCCCGGTCCCCATGTGTTCGACATGAGCGTCGGCTACGACCTGGCTGGCATCCGCAGCCCGAAGGTGGCTGAGTTCATCACCCAGATGCGAAACGCGGGCCCCGAGATCGAACGTCTTCGGTCGGAGATCACGGGCCCCTTCGCCTCGTTCGCCGACCACGACTTCAGCACTCACATCGCCGACACCCTGACCCTGTCGACATTCCATGGTTGCCCTCCGGAGGAGATCGAATCGATCTCCAAGCACCTGATCGACGACCATGGGCTTGATGTGATCGTCAAGCTCAACCCCACCTTGCTCGGCTACGAAACCGTTGCCGCCATCGTCAACGACGAGCTGGGCTACACCGATGTCTCGGTCAAGGAAGCGGCGTTCGCCGCCGACCTCCAATTCGAACGCGGTGTCGAATTGATAGATGAGCTCAAACGCTATGCCGCCGACCGGGGTCGACGCTTCGGTATCAAGCTGACCAACACCCTCGTGGTCGACAACACGAAGCAGTGGATGCCCGAAGACACCATGTACTTGTCAGGGCCGCCACTCCATGTGCTGGCCTCGACCCTGCTCGAACGTCTCTCCACCGCCATGCCCGGACGCTTCGACATCCCCGGCAGCGACGGGGATGTGATGGTCAGCTTCTCGGCCGGGGTCACCAGAAACAATCTGGCTTCCTCCATCGCTATGGGAGTGAAGCCGGCCACAATCTGCTCCGATCTGTTGAAGCCCGGAGGATATGGCCGCCTGGCTCCCATGCTCAAGTCGTTGACGGCCGAGCTGGCCAATAGCGGCCACCAGGATCTCGACACTTGGAAGGCAGCTCGCCAAGCCGAGGCTGAGGCTGCTGGCTTCGTCTCCAGTTGCGCCCGCCACGTTGACGATGTGCGGGGCGACGGGATCGGGCCATACCATCTCGACGGCAACCAGAAGCTACCTCGATCGGTCGATCATGAGCTGGAGATGTTCGGCTGTGTGGCCTGCAACTTCTGCATCACCGTGTGCCCAAACGATGCCTTCTTCTCCATCAAGAGCCTCGAAGGGATGGCCGACCGCCAGCAGTACCTGGTATTTGGTGAGCTGTGCAATGAGTGCGGGAACTGTATGACGTTCTGCCCCGAAGACGGCGACCCGGCCAAGATCAAGCCTCGCCTCTACACCGATCCTGAGCTGTTCGCTGCTCGTCAGGACCAGGGTCAGGGCTTCCTCATCGAGGGCGGGCTCGTTGTCGCTTCGCGAGCTGACGATGGAGCTGCGATCATGGTTGGAGACCTGTTGGCCTCAGCCGTTGGAAACCCGCTTGGCGGGTCGACCTCGTCGTCCCCATCGTCGACGCTGACCCCATCGGCCCCTGAGGCCGGGGAGGAATCAGAATGACCCGTTTCGTCACCGTTGGGGCCGCCCAACTCGGCCCTATCGCCAAAGACGAGTCGCGAGAGGCGGTCGTCCAGCGGCTCGTCACCCTGCTCGGTCATGGAGCAACCGCGGGCTGTGATCTCGTCGTCTTCCCCGAGTTGGCTCTCACCACCTTCTTTCCGCGCTGGTACACCGACGACGTCAGCGGTCACGATCATTACTACGAGACGTCGATGCCGAGCGAGGCAACCCAGCCCCTGTTCGACGCGGCGGCCCAGCTCGGGGTCGGCTTTGCCCTCGGCTATGCCGAGCTCACGCCAGACGGTCACCGGTTCAACACCTATGTCCTGGTCGAGCGAGACGGCTCGATCGTCGGCCGGTTCCGCAAGGTTCACATTCCCGGTCACGCCGCCAATGAGCCCTGGCGGCCCTTCCAACACCTGGAGCGCCGCTACTTCGAGGAATCCTCGGAAGGGTTCGGGGTATGGAGGGCGTTCGACGGCATCGTCGGGATGGCTCTGTGCAATGATCGACGCTGGCCCGAGACATATCGGGAGATGGGGCTGCAGGGGGCCGAGCTGATCCTGATTGGCTACAACACCCCCCTTCATTACGCCCCCGATCCGGGACAGAACCCCCTCCAGGGATTCCACAATCATCTCTGCATGCAGGCCGGTGCTTACCAGAACGGCACCTGGGTCGTCGGGGTGGCCAAAGGGGGCAACGAGGAAGGGATCGAGTCGCTGGCCCAGTCGTGCATCATCGGCCCATCGGGCCAGATAGTGGCCCAAGCCATTACCACCGGCGACGAGCTGATATCAGCACGCTGTGATCTCGATCGGTGCGCTGACTACAAGCACACCCTGTTCGACTTCGCCCTCTACCGGCGACCCGAGGTCTACAAGCGAATCACAAGCCAGAAGGGGGTCGAGCTCCCTTCGGCAGACCAGGCAGCGGGGGCCAAGACGATCGGAGCAGGAGCGTGACCGGCTTCCGCCTCAATGGCGAGGCCGTAGATGTGGGCGACGATCATGAACACCTGCTGGCCGCCCTGCGTGACGAGCTGGCTGTATTCTCGCCCAAGGATGGCTGCGCGCCCAGCGGCCAATGTGGTGGTTGCACGGTCCTGGTTGATGGCAAGGCCCGAGTCGCCTGCCAGACCTCGTTGGAGAAGGCGGCAGGAGCCGACGTTGTCACCCTCGAGGGCCTACCAGCCGATGAACGAGCAAGGTTTGCCACCGCCTTCGCTGCCACCGGAGCCCTCCAATGCGGCTTCTGTACCCCCGGCATTGTCGTGCGGGTCAAGGCAATGCTCGACAAGAAGGGGTCAGCCCTGAAGCGGGGCGACGCCGCTCGCCTGTTGGGTGCCCACCTGTGCCGCTGCACCGGCTATACGAAGATCCTGGATGCCGTCGAGCTACTGGCCGCCGACGAGGTCCCGGTGGCTGTGGCCCCCGGGGGGATCGGGTCGCGGGGCACCAAGTATGAAGCCGAGCCCTTGACCCTCGGCGACCGGCCCTTCATCGCCGACATGGTCCCTGACACCGACCGCTTCGGGACCATGCTGCATGGGGCCGTCCGCCTGAGTGACCACGCCCGAGCCGATGTCGTCGCCATCGATACCGCAGCCGCGACCGCAGTCGAGGGTGTGGAGGCTGTCTTGACCGCGGCCGATGTACCGGGAGAGCTGAGGGTCGGTCTGATCCACAAGGATTGGCCCATCTTCATTCCCGTGGGGGGCCGCACCAGCTATCTGGGCGATGTTCTGGCTCTAGTCGTGGCCCGAGATCGGGCAACGGCCCGTCGGGCGGTCGAGCTCGTCGAGGTCACCTATGACGTGCTGGCCCCCATCACGAACCCGGCCGAAGCAGTGGCCAGCAACGAGGATGCGGTGTGGGGGCTTGACGGCAATGTGTTGTCGACCAGCACCTACCAGCGGGGAGATGCAGACTCCGCCCTCGAAGCCTCGGCCCATGTGGTCCGTCAGAGCTTCCAGACCCAACGCATCGACCATGCCTTCGTCGAGCCTGAGTCAACCTTGGCCGTCCCCGTCCCGGCCGGCCAGCACCTACCTCTGACCAACGGGGTCAGCGGCGGAGATCCCGTCGACTTCGACCGGCTGATGGTCTACTCCGGTGGCCAGGGAGTATGGGACGACCGCGACGATATCGCCCGCATCTTGGGGGTCGAGACCGACGTGGTGGTGACCGAACTGGTCAGCAATGGTGGTGCCTTCGGTGGCAAGGAAGACATGTCGAACCAGGGCCAGACGGGCCTGGCGGCCTGGCTCCTCGGGCGGCCCGTTCGAACCACCTTCTCCCGGGAGGAGTCGTTCCTGGTTCACACCAAGCGCCACCCGATCCGCATGAACTATGAGGCCGGTTGTGACGCTGAGGGCAGCCTGACCGCCCTGCGGGTCAACATGCTCGGTGATTCTGGCCCCTACGCCTCGGTCGGGATGAAGGTGCTGGAAAGGGCGGCCGGGCACGCCTCCGGCCCCTATGTGGTGCCCGCCGTCGACGTCGAAGCGGTAGCCGCCCGTACCAACAACAGTGTGTGCGGGGCCTTCCGAGGGTTCGGAGCCAACCAGGCTCAGTTCGCCATGGAAGGGGTCATGGACCGCTTGGCCGATGCCGTCGGCATCAGTGGGTGGGAGATGCGGAACCGCAATGTCGTCTCCCCCGGAGTGGTGTGGGGGCCGGGCCAGATCCTCGACGATGGGTGCCTCGGGGCCCAGGCTTGCCTCGACGCGGTCCAGCCGGCCTACGAGGCAGCAAAGGCCGAAGGCAAGGCCGTTGGGCTCGGGCTCGGATTGAAGAACTCGGGGCTCGGCAACGGGTTCAAGGAGATCGCCAAGGCAGTCGTCCGCTTCCGCTCCGACGGGATCACCGAGGTTCGCCATTGCTGGACCGAGATGGGCCAGGGTATTCATACCGTCGCCCTCCAGGTTGCGGTGGAGGAGCTTGGTATCGAGGCTGACCAGATCGAGGTCATCGTCGACACCACCCGCGAGCTCGGGACCGGCCAGACCACAGGTAGCCGCGGCACCCTGATGGGAGCCGGATCGGTGGCCGACGCTTGCCGCGAGGCCATGGCTGACGGATGCCGAACCGGGGTCGACTATGAGGGCGAGTACCGGGTCGATTGGACCAACTCGTTGAGTGAGGGCCTCGAGAACCCGATCATCCACTCCACTTTCGGCTATGCCGCTCAACTCGTCATCATGGACCCTGAATCTGGTGCCATCGAGAGGGTGGTTGCGGCCCATGATGTCGGTCGGGCCGTGAATCCCCTCCTGTGCGAGGGCCAGATCGAGGGCTCGGTCCATATGGGCCTCGGCTACGCCATGAGTGAGGGCTTCCCTTGCGACCCCGACGGGCGGCCCCTCAACACCACCCTGCGCAGCCTCGACATCATCCGCCCCAAGGACATGCCCCCGGTTGACGTGATCCTGGTCGAGTCACCCGAGCCGAACTCTCCCTACGGGGTGAAGGGGGTTGGCGAGATCGGCCTGGTTCCGACGGCGGGGGCCGTGGCCGAAGCCTTGCGTCAACACGACGGACAGTGGCGAAACGAGCTGCCCCTGATCAATGAAGCCAACCGGGAGCGGGCCGACGCCTGGAGCTGAGCCTTCGCCGGCACAATTGTCGTGTCTCCGGCGCCCCGACGAACATCCAACCACGAACCTCTGGATCCTCCTTGTGACAACTGATACTGCTGCCACCACTCCCGCCCTCGGTTCGGTCGGGCTCGCCATATTCGACGAGTTCGCCTCCGACGGTCGCCAGGCCTACGACAATGCGGTGACCCGGTTCCGGGAGAACAACATCGTCCTGCCTACCTTCGCCCAGCTGAGAGACCCGTCCACCATTCCTCAGTCGATGGTCGCCTCATTGGCTGATGTCGACAAAGACGCCCCCGATCCTCGCAACCTGTTTCGGGTCCATTGGTTCAACGATCAAGCAGATTCTCCTACCGGCCCCAATTGCCCCGGCCTTGTTGATGTGCCGAACCATGTCGAGCTGCCGTCGGAGCTGACGGGAGTCGATGCCAGGATCGTGCTGGCCCTCGGTAACCGGTTCCCCATGATCCGGGCCCACAAGGTCCTGGCCGCCTATTCGTGCCTGGTTGCCCGTCTCGT
>JAAETV010000650.1 GCA_024227975.1 Actinomycetes bacterium | reverse complement strand
CCACGCCGTCAGCCAACACCGTTGAGGAAGTCCAGCACGCGCCTCGTCAGTAGCGTGGCAGCGACTTCGTCATAAGACGGCAGGCTGGCATCGGCAAAGAGATGCTTGTTGCCGTCATAGAGGAACAGCTGGCGATCCTCATGACCGTCAACAAGCTCCTGCGCTGCATCGAGGTCGCCTTCGCCGGCAAAGAACTCGTCGGCGTTCATCCCATGGATCTGCAAGGGGAGGGCGTCTGGCCACGTGGAGTCGAACTCACTCGGGGGCACGCATGCGCTGAACAACAGAGCACCGGTCGCACCGGGGCGCGTCTGCGCCAGTTGCTGAGCTGGGAGAACGCCGAGGGAAAAGCCGGCGTACACCAAGCCGTCGGCCAGCTCACGAGCGACGTCCACCCCGCGATCGATGATGGTCCGGAAGCCGATCTTTTGTGCGTAGCCGACACCTGCTTCGAGGTCGCCGAACATCTGACCTTCGTAGAGGTCAGGGGTGTGAACGGTGTGACCTGCTCGTGTTAGTTCATCAGCGAATCCGACGACGCCGGGCGTGAGTCCGTGAGCGTGATGAAACAACAAGACCTCTGCCACTGCTATCGACCCCCATAGTGTCGGAACGCGGTGGCCACATCCTTGCAGCTCGCGCTTGTTCGGCGGTGCCACGCCGGCAACCAAGGTCGACGTACGGCACT
>JAAETV010000649.1 GCA_024227975.1 Actinomycetes bacterium | reverse complement strand
GACGAGGGACCGATGAGTCCCACCGATGTTGATGGACTGGGCGAGGCACCGGCCGGAGTCAGGGCAACCACCATCAACAACGCGGCAGCGGCGATGAACACTCGGGGAAGGCGATGACTGCTCACCCGGATGCCTCTACCTAGCAGGGACTCATGTAACTCGTCTGACATCTGCTATCTCTCTGCTGCAATGGGCAAGAGACGAGATGCCGGTTTCGCCACTAGCTCCCCGGACAGCAAGGCGACCATGTCGACTGTCCGGATCAACACTTCATCCGCTCACAATCAACATCGACTGCCCTCAGCCAAAACTTGAGGGCTGATCATCACTGCCCGAGGCACGCCCGGCCGATGGCGCCAACATGGGTGTGGTCGGTCCCGCAGCAACCGCCAAGCACGGTGATCTGGGGGTGGCGGCTCCGCAGCTCCCGGTAGTGGGCGGCCAGCTCGGTAGGGCTGCCCCGATCAAGCTCTTCAGCTTCGTCGAGCTCAGCGTGACTCATTTTCGAGGCGTTGGCCCGGAGTCCCCGGATGCGCTTGGACCACGCCTCATCGGTGTCGAGCACATGCTCGAAGTGGGTCGGGTGGGCGCAGCTGATCTGGTAGTAGGCAGGGTGCGAACCGGTCGCCTCGTCGACCTCGTCAATGGCGTCGCGCAGGGTCTGGCCTGTTGGCAAGAGGCCGTCGGTCTCGACCGTGAACGAGATGGCAACGGGCATATCGGCCTCGGCCGCCGCCGTCGCCAGCCCGATCACCTCTGGCGTGTTCGTCATGGTAATCGCTCCGATCATGTCGGCTTGGCTGCGAGCGAAGGTCCGGATCTGGAGGGCGTGATAGGTCCGGGCCTCGTCAACGGTCATGATCTGACCCGGGTCGTAGCCGTCGCCCCGTGGGCCCACGCAGCCGCTGATCACGACCGGAACCGGCACCGCGGCCCCAGCAGTGGCGACCATGTCGACTGCTTGGTGGTTGGCATCGGCCAGCTGATCGGTGGAGTAGCCAAGCCGCGCGCCCCAATCGGCACTGGCCCGCCAGGTCGGGGTCTCGAGCACGACGCCCTGCCCCAACTCGGTCGCCAGGTTGGCGTAGGTCTCGAAGTAGCGAGCCAGCGCAGCCCGACCGTCGGTCGAGCTCAACAAGTGGAAGGCGGCAAAATCGGGTACGTCGAGTCCTTCGAGAAAGATCAGTGTGGTCTCGATTCCTCCGTCTGTGAGGAAGATCTCGTCTCCTAGTTGGGGGAGCTGGCTGCGATAGTTGCTCATGGTGAGAGCCTTTCGTTCGTTGTCTTCACCATGACTGGCGTGAGAAAGGCTCTTACGATGTGAGACGAGGCCTTCCGAAGGGGGAGATGTGGAGCTAGTCGGGAGG
>JAAETV010000648.1 GCA_024227975.1 Actinomycetes bacterium | reverse complement strand
ACCTGGTGGCCGAGGCTCGATTCGATCTCAGTGCCGATGATGGGGTGAGCAACTGGCGGATGACGATCAGCGACTATGGGGCCGAGGTCGTCATCGAGGCGCCTGAAGTCGGCTCAGCTAGCTGAGACCCATGTCTGATACTGGGCCGGTGCCTTCCTCTCGGCGGCTGGCGTCCGACACCACCCCCCAACCACCTCCGTGGGTTGTGATGGCTGTCGTGGCCTTCGGGGTCTTTGTGGCCGCCGATGATCTGATGGTGGTTGCCACCATGTTGCGGCCCATGATCGCGGACTTCGACCTGGTGGTCCCTGATGATCTGGACGACGCGGCCTGGATCGTGAACGTCTATCTCATCGCCTACATCGCGGTGATGCCTTTGGCTGGCCGTCTCAGCGATGTCCTCGGTCGACGAGCCGTGTTCATCGGGGCCCTGGCCATCTTCGGTTTCGGCTCGATCGTCGTGCCGGCGGCCTCATCGCTGGCAATGCTGCTTGTCGGGCGGGTGTTGACGGCGGTCGGGGGTGGTGCTCTGGTGCCGGTGGCTCTGGCTGTGGCCGGCGACCTCTATACCGGGCGACGCAGGGCCCGAGCCCTGGGCTTGTTGGGGGCCATCGAGACGATCGGTTGGGTTTGGGGTCCGTTGTACGGGGCAGTGCTGGTTCGGTTCTTGACCTGGCAGTGGCAGTTCCATCTCAACATCCCCCTGGCCCTGGCCGGGATGGTCGTTGGCTGGAGGGTGCTCGATCCGACGTCGAGGGCCTCTCGCCAGGTCGACTGGTTGGGAGCTGGGCTGTTGACCGTCGGGCTCGTCGCTTTGAATGTTGGGCTGCTCAACGAAGCCAGGATTCAGACCGTGACCGGTCTCGACCAATTGAGGGATCAGGGAGGCGGCCTGGGTTCTGTCGGTGGACTCTGGCTCTATGGGGTCGCTGCGGTTGCCCTGGCCGGGTTCGTGTGGCACGAACGAAGGGCCTCCGAACCCCTGGTGAGTCCGGA
Organism: Actinomycetes bacterium; assembly: GCA_024227975.1. Next base: position 19,433 of record JAAETV010000648.1, on the reverse strand, counting down.
GCTGGTGATGCAGCGCTCGGTCGGTGCCGCCTTGGGGGTGAACGCCTTGATCGGGGTCGGGTTGGTTATCGCTCTCATCAATGTGCCCCTGTTCGTGAATATCGTCGAAGGCGGGCTTCAGGAGAGCGCGGTGCGGGCTGGCTGGCTGCTGACGGCGTTGACGGCGACGATGGCTGTCACCTCCTATGTCGGTGGGCTGGCCAGCGGACGATTCGGATACCGGGGGCCGACCCTGGTCGGCCTCGGGCTTGGCGCCGCCGGCCTGCTGATGGTCGGAGCCACCTGGGCCCCTGATACGGGTGGCGTCACCATGGCGGTCCAGCTCGGACTGGTCGGAGCCGGGATCGGGCTGATCCTGGCCCCTGCCAGCGCAGTGGTGGTCGACGCCTCGGCCGATAGCCAGCGGGGGACGGCGGCCGGCCTCGTCATCATGGCCAGGCTGATCGGGTTCAGCATCGGCCTGGCCGCCCTGACCGCTTGGGGTCTCCATCGCTATGACGTCTTGCGCCACCAGGTGGAGCTGCCATCCATCACCGACCCGGGCTTCGCCGATGCCGTGACCGAGGCCACGATCGGACTGTCCACCTCGGCACTGACCGAGACATTCACCGGTGCCGCCATCGCCCTCATAGTGGCCCTACCCCTGGCTCTGTTGCTCCGCTCCAGCGATCCTAGTGAGGTCGTCGAGAGGTAGCGCCAGCGGCGGTCGCCTTGGCGATTGCTCCTTGGAACGGAGAACTCGGTCGATGGTGCGAGGATTGGCGATCAGGTGTCGTAGGGCACGGGGATCGTCTCGCCGACGATGGCTTGTTGCATACCGGCGGGGACCACAAGTGAGGCTTGGTCTGGTTGGTCGAGATCAAGCTCGACCAGTCCGACGGTTTTGGTACCAATGATGGGCTGGAAGCTGTCAGGCAGGGTGGCCCAGGTGGAGGGGGCCCAGACATGGTGAGCACTGTCGAGGGTGAGTGACCGCCATTGGTGGACGTGTCCGCTCACCACCACCTCGACCCGGCCGTTGGCGTACATCGCCTGGAGCCGGGAGCGGGCAGGCTCGGTTACATAGCGGCGGGGCTCGTCGAACTCGTCGACGTCGACGGGGGTCATCGGACGGTGCTGGAAGATGGCCACCCGGTAGTCGGTGGCTAGCTGGTCGGTGAGCCATTGCCACCACTGCTTGGTGTCGGGACCGTCGGACAGCAGGTCTTGGATGTCGATGCCAACCAGACGCCAGGGGCCAAGCTCGGTTGACCAGAACCGGTGGCCGAAACAGGCCTCGTAGCGATGCCGACGCTGATCGTCGGTGGGATGACGGAGGCCGGCGATGTCGCCCAGATCATGGTTGCCGGGGATGGCTAGCCAGGGGACGCTCAGCCGATCGAACTGTGCTCTGGCGTGTTCGAGGTCAGCTGACCGGCTGGCTCCGTCGAGGCTGATGTCGCCCGTGTGGACGACCAGATCGACATCGGTGGTGTTGGCGTAGTCGACAACGGCAGCCCAGTTGGTGTCGGCTTCCGGGGCATGAGGTGAGAGGTGGCTATCGCTGACGACAAGGAGGCGGCTCATGGACGAAGTAGATCACAGCGTCAGTGGTCGCTGTCCAGGCGTCACCGCTCGGACTGTCGCCGATGGTCGCATCATGGGCGAAGACGACGTTATTCGGTGTCTTCCCAATCGACCCAGTCGATGTCATGGGCTTCGACGTAGTCCTGGACCGCACGCCCCACGGTGGGATGGAAGTTGTCAGGGCCGATGGTCTTGACGGTTCCGGACCGCTGGAGCTGGTCGCGGACCACACCCTTCAGCTCAGCGAATCCCAGTTCGATTCCCTGGCTCTGCAACTCGTCGCAGATAGCGAGGAGGGTGTGGTCGGCGGTGGCGTCGATATCGGTGATCGGTTCGGCGGTGATGATCACCCTCTTGAGACCGGGGCCCGCCTGGTTGACTCGGTCACTGAGATCCTTGCGGAACACCTCGGCATTGGCGAAGAACAGAGGAGCATCGAAGCGGTACAGCAGCAGACCAGGGACCTGACGGCCCTCTGGATGTCGGTCGAAATCGTGGTAGCCCTTCAGACCGTCGACCCTGACGAGCACCGTCGTGTGCGGACGCCATGATCGAAGGAGGAAGACCAAGATCGACATGGCGACGGCCAACCCGATCCCCCACAACGGCCCCGCAACCACGACACCGGCGGCGCAGATCATGCTCAAGGCGAACTCGCTGGGCCGGGCCTGACGCAGGCGGCGAGCGTCATCCCAGCCAATGAGCCTGCTCACCGACACGATGAGAACGGCCGCCAGGGTGGCCAGTGGCAGGGTGGACAAGGCGTCGGGAGCGGTACCGATCAGGGCCAGAACGGTGGCGGCAGCAACCAGGCCAGCGGTCTGGGAGCGGGCGCCCGCCGACTCCAGGACGGGGGTACGCGAGGAACTGCCGCTGACGGGGAAGCCCTGGAAGAACCCGCACGCAAGGTTGGCCAATCCGAGGGTGGCCAGTTCCCGATTGGGGTCGACGTGGCGGGCCTCTCGTGATGCGTACGACTGGGAGAGAACACTCGTATCGGCGAACGACACGAGGGCAACACTGATGGCTCCGATCGCCAGTGGCCCCAGGTCACTTCGAGCGATCGAGGGGACGGTCAGGCTGGGAGCACCCCTGGGAAGTGAGCCAACGACGGCGAGGTCGTCAGGTAATCCGAACAGCCGGGTCGCCATGATCGCTACGGCGACGGTGATGGCGACTGCGTAGAGGTTCGATTTCAATCGGCCGACGACGATGAGACCGATCAAGGAGGCCAGGCCGACTGCAGCGGTACCGAGGCCGAGTCCGCCCTGGACGATGGTCACGATGACATCCCAGACGGTGTTGAGGGTGCCGCCTTCTGCCTCGATCCCGAGGAGTAGGGGCAGTTGTCCAGCTCCTACCACCACTGCCACGCCGATCAAGTAACCCCGACGGATTGGCAGCGACAGCAATTCGGTGAGCAGACCAAGCCCGCCCAGCCCAGCGGCCAAAGAGATGAGGCCTGTTCCAATGGCCAGCGCCGCTGCCATCGTTGTCGCCGACTGAGGGCTTGATGCCGCCAATGGCAACACGGTCGCGGCGATGAGCGGAGCCAGAGAGGAGTCGGGCCCAAGGACGAGCAACCTCGACGGTCCGACCAATCCGTACACCACCATCGGAACCACCGTGGCGTAGAGGCCGCTGATCGGGGGCAAGCCCGACGCCTGGGCGTAGGCCATCCCCACGGGAACGAGAAAGACGCTGAGCAGGATGCCGGCACCGAGGTCACGTACCAGATCCTTGCGCGTCGTCGCCAGGGGGTGGTTGAAGCGCGGCACCCTTGGCCGGAGCGATTCGGCGAACTGGGTCATTGGCCTTCAGTCCACCCCAAGATGCCGTCGCCGGCCAGTAGGTCTCGTTCGGGGCCGGCAGACAGCCTGACGAGGGCTCAATCGGCCAGCGTCGCCCCGTGTTCGCGAACGGTGTGGGCAGCTGCGGTGACCAGCGAACTGAACTGGCTCTCCCATGCGGGTCCGGCCCCCTCGTCGAGGCCCGCTTGGATCGAAGGGAGGAGGTTGGATCTCGTCTGGCGAATGCCGCATTCGAGCACCCCACCTTTCGTGGCTGCTCCCACAGCCAGATCGGAGAGGACACTGCGAGGCTCGGCTTGGGCCGTGTGTAGTGTGAGGTCGAATCCACGGGCGACCAGGGTGGCGACCGCTGATGGGGCCAGGTCGGTTTCCCGGAAATACTGTTCGACACCGCCGTGCCAGCTGCGAATCATCGATACGAGGGTGTCGAGGTTGGGAGGAGCGGGGAGGCCTTGGTGCCCAAGGTCGAGTACACCCTCGTCGAGGTCACGTGTGTTCAACTCGGCTCGGAGGTAGCGAGCTAGCAGGTTGTGATCGGTTCCGACGAGGTCGGCCACCGCAGGTACAGCGAACCAGAGCGCCGAGATCAAACATCCTCCCCCGAGCATGGGAACGAGTTGGTGTGGCTCCATCTCGATATAGGCCCCCTGGCCAGCGAACATGGATTGAAGGGCGTCCTTTCGGCTCTCGGGCCAGGGCGCAGGGTATGTGCACACATAGTGGCCCTCGTCCTCGATCGGTGTTCCGGCGATCGTCGTCACATTGTTGGGGATCATGTTGGCGACGAGGACGTCTGAACCGAGCGCTTCTTGGTAGGTGGCGCCGAGTGGGATCGGGGGGAAGGCCAACAGCTCCGGGAGGGTTCCGCCGCTCTGGCGTCGTTCGGCGTAGTACGGCTGGAGAACCGAGCGGATGAGCTCAGGTGCTATCGACGGTGGCGGAGCGAACATGATCAAGTCCGGGTGATTCTTGCGCAAGGCACCAAGATTGTCGTTGAGCACCATCTCGAACCCGAACACGGTCTGCTTACGTTCGATGTCGGCGGCGTCGGCCGTCACCCCGATCAGCCTCGACGAGACATCGTCGCCACCAACCGAATGGCTGATCGCGGGCCAGATCATCTCCATCAAGTTCCCTACACCGATCATGGTCACACGAGCCGCAGTCATGGGAACAACATAGCCATTCATACAGCCTCCAGGTAGCCGAAGAGGCTGGTGTCTGGAGGCCTGGGCCAAGGCCCGGTCGTCACCGGACCACTATTGGCGGAGTCGCGAGACCAGGGGCGGTCGCGGCGATGCCGGTGAGACGAGAACATCGGTGTTGCCCTCACCGAGGGCATCTCGGCCAGGCCGTCGACCAACGACATAGGAGGCGATCAAGACCGGCAGTACGAGTAGATCGGTCGGGTCTCGAACGACTTCTATCGGCCTCAGCTCGACCGTCCCCAACAAGACCAACCAGCGGATGGCACCGATTGTCATGGCGTAGGAGTCGCCAACCGGCCCGATGAGCTTGACCGCGGCGAATCCGACTCCTGTGAGAGCTACTGCACTGGCTACCGCGGTTGGCCCCTGGCCGATCCCTGGCCTGAGGGGAGCGAGGAGGCGGGCGACGCTGAGGATCAGCAAGGGGAGCAGGAACACCCCAGCGATATCCGACAGCTTCCCAGTTGTGGTGTTGGCCCAGAGGTCCTTGAAGACATGGTCGTTCAGGACCAGCAGGCCAACTGCGAACACCACAACAGGGTGGAGGAGCAGGTCACCCGGGGGGTGCTGCTCGGCTGTGCGGCTCATAGTCGGATCGTGACACTACCGGTCGAGAGGAACTGACATTTGAAGTTCAAGCGAAGCCCTGATGCATCGTCCGGTATCTCGAACACGATCGTTCCCCGCCGTGACGCCCCCGGCTGCACCTCACCGTTTGGTGCGTCGATCTTGGTATCGGCAAAGAGCTCCTGGTCGAAGTTCCGGTTGAGCTCGTCTTGGAGATCGAAGCAGAAGATCGAGGTCACCTCGCGTGGTTGGTCCCCGGCGTTGAAGACCTCTACGTCGAGGGCGACCCATCGACTGCCAGTGTCGGGGCCGAGAAACTGGTTGCCATCGTCGTAGGGATCGGTGAACTCGTGCACCTCAATTTGCCAATCGCCGATGGCGACGCGATCACCGACAGTGAATGTCTCATTGACCTGCTCATCGGCGGCTGGCGACGGGGCGGTACTGGACGGGCCGGTACTGTCGGGGGACGTCAGGGGCTCGGTCGTTGCCTGGTCCGTCTCGGTGACGAGTACCGCCTCGTTCGTCTCACCAGAGGCCACGGTTGCCGCCGCCAGGGCGATGATTGCCCCATACCCTGCCAATGCGCGCCATGCTGTCATGACTTCTCCTCCTCCAAACGCGTGCCGGCTCACGTCATGAGTCGTCGGCCGCTTCCAGCCCGCTCGAACGGCCGCCTCCCTGCTGGGCACTGGTATGCGGCTCACCGGCTCGGGATCATCTGATCCCTTTCGGCGTCGTTGGCAATCGTAGGAGATGGTGGCTGAGCAGCCAATGGGGTCCCGGCCCTACGGAGTTGTGGCCCTGATGTTCATGGTTGCGGCGGCAGGCCGACCCGAGCCTTGCTCCAGTAGGGTCGCGGTCATGACGAGCCGTGACGACAACTACGAAGACCTTACCGAGTGTGGTTTGAGTGTCGAGCTCGAAGAGCAGCTGTTGCGGATACAGCGCGAGTGCGTATTCATGTGGACGAACTCGAAGGGTGAGGCCTTCGGGGTCATCATGTCGATGCTGCCAAAGGACGGCAAGATCTGGCTGACGTGTGCGGCCGCACGCAAGCGTGTGCCGGCGTTGCGGCGGTTCCCACGAGCATCGATCTGTGTGACGAGTACCGGTACAAAGATGGGTACTGGAAAGACGATCACCTACAAGGGCGATTGTGTTGTCCGCGATGATCGCGAGACCAAAGACTGGTTCTACCCCGAATTCTCACGGCATCTTCAAGGCGACACGGAGGCGGCGAAGGTCTTTCAGAAGTTCCTGGACTCGCCAGACCGGGTCATTCTCGAGTTCACCCCTGACTACAGACTCGGCTTTGACTCCGAGCTCATGTGGGCTCGCTCACCCGAAGCGGCCAAGAACTGAGCGGTGACACGGGTTGGAATCATCGTTCTCCCATACCTGGGGATCTTCCTCTACCTGATCATCAATGGCGGCGAAATGAACCAGCGGTCGGCAAACGAGGCCAAAGCGTATGAGGAAGGGGTGCAGAACTAGATACGGAGCGCTGCAGGGCAGGGCAGGGTAGGAGTCCGAGCGATGAACTAGCCGATCTAGCTGCGCTTCATCACACTGGTGCCATCAACGATCGTGAATACGACCAAGCCAAGGCCAAGGTCATCGCTGGCTGGTCGCCAGACCAGGGTCGACAGATTGATAGTACGGGTCTGATCGGCGGACAGGTATGAGGAACCGTGTAGGCCACATGGTGCTCTAGGGAGTCCGAGGGCGTTGATGCCCGGAGAGATCAACCCCTGCGGTACCGTGGCCCCGGTATGCGGGTCCACCGATCAGGGGGCGGGCCGGGAACGAACCCGGCGATGTGTGAACGTTGCTGGCAGTTGATACCAGACTCGGAACCACGAGTACAGCGCCGTCCCCGAAACCGTTGAATGTGTGTAACTGTCGGTGAACCCCAGGAGGCTTCCAGCCCCAGACCGGTCCACTGGGCGGCGGTCCGCCTGTCGTCGGTTGAACCGGTGGCCAACTCGTCGAAAGTGTCCGTCTCCCTGCTGGTCTCCTCACTGTCCTTTCTTCGGCACGGCGAATCGCTGAGTTGTCAGTCCTGTTCGCGATGCTGGAGTTTCGATAGCCAGTTGCTCCCATCCGTAGGCGGGCGGATGATGGTGGTCGACGACGTAGGGCGACTGCCATCCAGCGTTGCCGTGGCAGTTGATGTCTGGTCGGCCTGGTCGGGCACCGGCGCGGCGGGGGAGCGGTCGAAACTGGCCTCAGCAGGGGCGGGAGTATCGCGCAAGTCGATCGGCTGCGTCGGCTCCTCCTCCGGCGAGCCGGGCATCGGACCTGTCTGTTGCGTCGTAGCCGGGGTCGCAGGTGAAGGTGGCGGCGGGAAGGGGGGAGCAGAGGCCGGGGGAGATGGTCGGGGTGCGACTGGCCGGAACGGGGTCTCACCGTCAGCGAAATCCCAAACGCGGCGCTCCCAGGGCAAGTCGCGATCCACGTGGATCACCTCGAGCTCGTCGTCGAGACCAAAGATCGACCTGGTTGCTCTCACGACAGCTCGCTTGCGGGCAACGGTTCGCCGGAGGCTCCGTCGGAAGTGGGCCAGCTCGATTCGCTTTGCGTATTCCTGCTCAGCGAACTGATCCGAGTGACGGGAGCGGCGCTCAGCCACGGCCAGCGACCGACTGTAGATGTTGTCGTACGCCGTCTTGCCCCCGATCCCCTTGGCGATGACGGGCATGCTGTCGACCGCGACGAGGAAGAGGGTCAGCAGCCACCGAGCGAGGAAGATGTGGGCGTGGTCGGCCGCCAGCCCGGCGAGAGCATCGAATCGCTGCAGCAAGCCGATCGAGTCGCCGTTGCGAGCCTGTACCCCGGCGATACGGGTGGTGACAGCCTCGCTGGTGGCCTCCCGGTACTCCTGCTCCAGCTCCCTCTGCGCCTCTCTCAGAATCGTCTGTTCACCGTCTAGTGAGGCGTGCAACGTCGTGAGCTGAGTCAAGACCTCGTCCCGATCCTCGAGGATCTCGCGCTGATCGCCCTCAAGGGACGCGATCTCCCCGGAGATTGCCTGGGCGATCGGTCCCTCGCCTCGCAGGCCCGATGTGTCGCCGCTGTCCTCCCCCCGTATCTCCCGCTGGTAGCGGTCCCGGGCGTCGGTCAGCGCAGCCTCGATCGGCTCGAGGCGTGCGTCCAGAGTGGTCAGCTCGGCCTCGAGCCGGGCCACCTGGCGAGAGCCGACCGCACTGTCGAGGGGAGCGGGGATGAGCCGGTCGACGATGAACCCCTCGCAATCGGGATTTGCCGCGAGCTCGGCCGCCGCCCGCAGGTCGTCCTCCGGGTTGCACTCGGTCAGGCGGCTTACCGAGAGGGCGATCTCATCGGCCCGTTCGTCCAGGATCCGCTCCTCGATGGCGTCGCGAAAGACCCACAAGACCACGGGTTCGGCGATGATGATGCCGAACAGCACGGCGATCACGAGCCTCGGGAAGAGCCGCCACGGCCGGCCGGCGCCATGGGTGCTACTCACCAGCCACCGGTCGAGGTTGAACACCAAGAGTCCCCACAACAGGGGCGCCCACAGGAAATACCAGCTCAGCCCATCGGAGGTGAGGGAGATGGCCAGTGTCATGGAGACGGCGGCCGCTACGGCGGTGCCGAGCACTATCCCGCCGAGACCCGTGTAGCGATGACGAACGGGCCACACCTGCCGGAGGAGCGTCTCGTCGACGCCTGCACAGGATCGCAGCATCTGACCGATACGGGGCCCGGCCCCCTCTTCGGCGATGACCACGACGGAGTCGATCAGCTCGATGTCGTCAGCGAGGTCACCGTCGGCCAGTGGCCCGGTGGGGTCGAGGGTGTCGTCGAAGTCGGGTCGAGTGCGGCCTTCGTCGTTGGGTAGGCGGGACTCCGCGGTGTCACCGCGATCAGTCATCGTCGGCATCCTCGGCGGGCGGCTGTTCGGGTCGATCGCCGTCGATGTCGGCTCGCACCTGCCCTGCCCCTCCCCCATCGTCGGTGCCCGGATCTGCGGTCTTCCTGGCCCTTGTCGACGCTGGGCGGCTCGCCTCGGCATCAGCCTCTCCGGAGCTTGCCCCCAGCGGTCCTCCTTCAGGCGGCTGGTCGCCATTGGTGGTCTCGGTACCGAACATTGCGGCAATGACGTCGTCCTCGCCCTCGATCACCTCGATGAGCCGGTCATCGAAGTCGTCGTCCTCGGGATCGAAACCTTCATCGTCGCGGTCGGCGTCAGCCTCCGCGTTGGGACCACGCTGGGATCCATTGTCAATCTCCTTCAGGACATCGCCGGTCCCGATCTGGGCACCGGATCCCTGCAGCAGTTGATTGGCGGCGTCGGTGAGCAAGTCCTCGACGACACCGCGATTCACGACCCCTGAGTCGGCCGCGCGCAGGAGGAGGTTGGCGAGGAAGTTGCGGTCCTCCACCCCGTGCGCGACCAACTGCTGCATGAACTCAGGGTCCCGGGCCGCCATCACGGCGAGTACCGCCTCTGGACCGCGGCGGTAGGCCTCTTCAAGCTGTTGAGCGTCCTCCCCGAGCTGCCACTTCTCCTTCTCTCGTTTCTCATCCTCGAGCGGCTGACGAGCCCGCCAGACGTCCTCCTCGTTCCTGGTCTCCTCGAGGCGAGTGGCATGGACCCGCTCCCGGTCGAGGCGGGCCACCTTCTCGTCTTCCTGGGCGTCGTGGATCCGACGCTCCGTGTCCCGGGTCCCGTCGATCAGGTGCTGTTTGTGGCTCTTCGTCCCCTCCGGGAGCTCGGCACTGACCTCGACCAGTTGCAGAGCGATGGCGGCCGCCGACGCCGGCGGATGCTCGAGCAGCCGGTGGACGATCGTCTGCCTAGCTGCGTTCTCGAAGCGGTCGTGATCGTCGACGGTGTACTGGGCGCTCTCTCGAGCTACGAGCGAACGAGTCCAATACTCGAGCTTGTTCTGCAGCCGCTCGATCCGGTCCTGAAGTACCAGCTCGGGTGCCACCACCTGCGACTGGAACCGAACCGTGACAGTGCGCCGCTCCACGTGCCCCTGACAAGGCAAATCGAGGTTGACGTCGATGAAGACGGGACGGACATCGACGAAGATCATGGCGGCCGCCTGTTTCAAGCCGTCGGCTTTGGCGACGGCTGTGCCGCTGGGGACCAGTTCGTAGATCCCGTCGAAATCGAGCACGACAGCGAAGTCTTGTCTGTCATCGGGGATGTCTCGCAACCGGCTTCTCATCGATTGCAGGATGTTTCTCTTTGGTGGGACGCGGTGGCGGTGCGCCACGGGGTAGGGGATCTCACTCATCGAGTTCCGGTCTCCTTTCGAGTTGGCCGAGTACGTCGACGATGACAGCGGTGCAGCGCTCGACGGCCAGCGGTGACGGGCCGTCCGACCGCCGGCGTGCCCGCCGCATGTAGCGCTCGAGCCCATCCGCCACCGACCTGACCCGATCGGGTAGGTCGATGGGGTCGCGCCGCGGCGGTGTCTGTTGGGGCACGGTGATGGCCCGCAGGCAGGCCCGCAGCAGGAGTACGGCGGTATGAGCCACGGCAGGATCTTCGGCGTCGGCCCAGGGGATGATGCTTTCGAGCCATCGCTCGTGCCGGTAGGACCGCTGAAGGGTACAGGCGGCGATCAAGGCGATCTTGGTTCTGGCGGTAGGGGATTCGGCGAGCCGAAGCGCCAGGGGCACTTCGCTGGGGCTGTCGACGAACCATCGATCGACCAGGTGGAACGCAGGATCGTCTATCTCGCCCTTGCGGACCACGCCAACCCGGGCCATGGCCGAGGCGAGCTCGTCGGCCGTGCTCGGGTTGTCGGCGCACGCCTCGGTGAATCCGGCCCAGGTGCCGGTGGCCCAGAACGGGCGCCGCCGCCACTGAAACCGGTAGATACGGATCGCCTGTCGGACTTGGAAGACCCCGACCTTTCCCGTGTAGGCATAGAGGGCGCAGTATTGCTTGGGGATCTGGTTGATGAGCTTCGACCATTCACGGGCGATGGCGAAGGCCAGCGCTCGGGTAGTGGCGTCGGTGGCCATGCCGTCCACCGTCAGCGCCGCCAGCCGGTTGGCCTTGGCATCGTAGGTGCTGGCCCAGTGATCGAGGATGCTGAGCCCGAGGTCGGCGTCGGTGGCGATCAGGCTCCCCACCCGGTGGGCGAGGAGTGTGGCCGCCTCGTCGCCGAGCTCGTCCCAGATGTCGGCCAGCCAGCTGATCACCACCTTCTGTAGGCGACGGGGCACAGCCCTCCAGTACTCCTCGAGGAAGATGGTGGTGGCGTGCTCTTTCTTGAAACAGACGAGTTGGCGGCCGACGGTCACGTCCTCCTCGATGTCATGTGATCGGTGCCTGACTTCGGCCTGGCAGTTCTCGAGCTCGACCGGCGCCGACCTCGTTAGATCGTCTCGCAGCAGCTCGGCGTCTTCGTCGCTCGAGGGGATCTTCTGCTCGAGCATCGTCACGAGGTGCTCGTGATGATGGTCGAACTCTGCTTTGGCAGTCGACGAGAGGAACACCAGACCGGACATCAGAGCCCACGACGTCAACGACTGCGGTTCGATGAACCACTGGCGAATCGCCTCTCGCTCTCGCTCCGGTAGTTCGCTGAGCACCTCGTCGTCGGTCGCACCCCGGGCCCGCCCTTCCTCCAGCCGGTCGAGCACGTCGGTGATTTGGGCCACCGATGGCGATTCACCCAGGGCGGCCCAGAGGTTCTCGTCCTCGGCATCGATCGGGGGGGAGAACTCCCGGGCCTCCAGCAACTCGGCCAAGGACGGAGGAGTCCACGGCACCACGAACTCATCGTCGACGCGGCTCCATTCCGTGGAGTTCAGGCCGATGACGACGAGGTAGGCGCCCTGCTGGCGGAGCTTGCTCTGGACCGATCGCAAGGTGGCACTGGTGAAGTGGGCCGTCGGAGCCGGGGTCGGCGACGCGTCGAGCAGGTAGCCCCGAGCCGGTTCGAACCGGAACTTGTCGAGGTCATGGACGTCGTAGAGGCCGATCTCGACGAGTCCCTGGTCGCTGACCCGCTCGACCAGGGCATGCAGGGCCGCGGTTCGCCGCCCCGATCCGGGGGCAGCGGTCAGGATCACACAGAAACTGCTCGCCAGGCGGGCTTCGACGTCCCCGTTGAGCGACCTGATGACGTGGCCCTGCAGGCTGCGCAGCACCTCCTCGACCCCGATTTTGCCCGAGACTAGCTCGGGCTCCTCGGGCTCATCGCCACCAGCGAAGATCAGCTTGCTCCCCCTGGTGTTCAGCGTGCCGATGCTGACCCGGCTGTCCTTAGGCTTGTCGTAGCGGTCCTCGGTCGCCGCCGATGCTGGCTGCTGGCCCTCCGTCGGTTCCTCGGTCGTGGTGGCATGCTCGACCACGGCTAGGCCCCTCCGAAGTAGTGCGTCCCGCAACGGGAGTTGAACGTCTCGATATAGGTGTGGGTGTTCACCTCATGGGGCCGGGCGGAGCCGTCTGCCTCGGCGCCCAACCCCAGCTCGATCCCGAGTCGATCTAGCAGGACCACGACATCTCGCCCCGGCTCGTCGCGGCGAATGGTGGCACTGTGCCGCCGGCGGAACCAACGCAGCTCCTCGGGGAGCGGCTCGACGTCGGACCATTGAGCGTCGTCGACGAAGACTGGGACTATCTCCACCCCGGCGTCCAGAGCCCAGAGAAGCTCGCGGCGGAGCAGGTCGTCCGAAGCGTCGATCCTGCGGCGCCCTCCCTGACGCCCGAGCCAGTGCTGACCGATCAGGGCGAGGAGCACATCGCAGCTTCGGACCTCTTCGGCGACACGGTGGACGTAGTCTTCTCCGAGGTCAGTCGATGCAGTGTCGAAGAAGACCGTCAGGCCGGCGCCGGCGAATCGACTTCGCAGCGCTTTGTCGAGAAGGGCGGCCCACGCCGCCGCATCCTGTCGTCGGTAGGAGATGAAGATGTGGCTCACAAGTCACTCTTGGTCGCCTGCCGCAGGCGTGCACCCGCAGCAGATTGAGAACGAGCCTCATTCCAGTCGAACCGGTGCAACAACTCCGTAACGGCTGGACCGGGTCGCGATCAACGAGCCCTCTCATCGTGTCAGCTCCGTATCGGATGGCCTCTTTCCCGATTCTCCCATCTGGGTCAGAGGGTCTCCTACGCCCCACCAACTACGCCGCACAGGAATCGGGGCCAATAGTGGGTTGCGGATTGGTGATCGAGTGGCACGATGGCCTGACCAGGGAGTTCTTGCTGGCAAACCGGGTCATCATTCGGCGATACATCGCCGGGCTAGACAGCCGAACCCCTCGACGCTCGCCAGAGGGTGTGCTCGCGGCTGATCGGCTCCTCGGCTCGTCCGACCGCCTCCGCCCAATTGGCTTCGGTCCGGACGCCCGCGATCTGATCTCGCACGGCGGCGATTTCCTGACTCGCCACCGCATACGAGCGGGCTAATGCGTCGTATTGCTTGGCTCGATACCATGCCACGCTCACCGCCGACACTGTCGCCAGCAGGCCGATGAGGTCGATCTCGATCCATCCGACGACGCGTACGATCGCCGCTGTCATCGCCGCAACGTCGAGCACGATCAGAATCTGGTTCCACGCCCTGGACCGGCGGTCGAAGCTCTTTGACCGCTTGGAGTACCACTGTTGCTGATCGTCGAGTCGGCCACTGAAGTAGGCCGATCGCCGGTCGGTCAAGCTCGCGGCACGAAGTTGCCTCATCTCGTCCGTGATCTGCCGGTCGTCTCCTGCCGGCCGGGCAAGGCTAGTCAGTTCGCGTGTCAACTCGAGGATCCGCTCCGTGAAACGGGTCACCGCTTCATCGTGAGACAACGAGCGCTCGAACGGTGTGCCACCGACGGCGAAACGCCAGGCCAGTGACTTCGCTGACTCAGCGGCGGCTCGCCCATCCTGCCACTTCTGTAGGGGCTGCTGCTGCAGCATCGCAAGTCGCGCCATAGCCGCGGTGGCGAATCCCAATGCGGCCAGCACTGCCGACACCCGGACTTCGTTGAGCGTCCAACTCGTGGTGCCGCCGACTGCGGCGACCATCAAGCTCCCCAGTTGCAGCCGCTGGAGTTGGAAGAACCTTGTCTGCCAGTATTGCGCGTGATGGTCGGCCGAGATGAACAGTACCGGCATGGCTTCTTCGCCCAGCGAGTTTGAGATCGTTGTGTTCAACTGTTGACCGTTCCCTTACGATCGCGTCTGGCCAACCATGTGGTGTGGACGTAGAAGACCGTGGACCATCGATGCTAGTGCTGCGACCACGATTGACCGCAACGGTCTGGCCGAGTCAGGAGAGTGCAGCGTCGAGTTCCTGCCGGACATAGCCGAGGGCGATTCCCTCGTTGGCCGCGTGCTGTGTTGTGGGGTCCGCGAGTCGAGGTGTCGAGTTCCAGCCAGCGTGATGGACACCTATGAGATTCCAGTCGCTGTCGAAGATTGGGCTACCAGAGCTTCCACCGAGCGTAGGGGCGAGGTAGTGGAGCTTGTGACGCTGAGGGTCATATTCGAGCAGATCGTTGCCGCGAATCGAGAGGCTCAAGTCACTGCCCCCTGGATGACCGATCACCGTCACGTACACGCCTTCGGTGATCGTGGGTAGGTCCTTGGCTGTCTCGAGGGGGCGCCTCAACCGGGGCTGACCCTCACTGAACTGCAAGATTGTGATGTCACACTCGTACTTGGACGAACTCCAGATCTCGGCGAGCCGATCGCACACGAGTGGTTCTCCCGACTCATCGATGGTCACGTCGAACACCACTTTGGCCCACTCTGGTTCGAGCACACCGGATCCATCCTCGGCGACTACGTGAGCGTTCGTGACCAGCACGAGATCGGATCCGAGCCGTTTGTTCAGCTCGGTCCCGGGCAAGAGAAAGGCGGTGCCGAACGATTTGTGGTTCCGATCGACGACCCTGCCAACCGACTCAGCGGCGACGAGGCCGGCAGCGAGATTCCGGTAGGAGAGTGCATGAGCCTGCCCAAAGATCTTCTCAAAGGCATCGGCCGATTCCGGAAGATCTAGGGCGGCGGCCGACCCGGCGCTGAGTACACCCTCGTCGAGGCGGAGGAGGACCGGATGGTCGATGTCGAGACCCCAGACGTCCCGCAGTTGGCGTCGCAGGCTCTGGAGCTTGAACATGGCGGTGTCGCGCTTCAGGAGCCGACCGACAGCGTTGGTGGCCCCATCGACATCGCCGAGAGCAACACTCATCTCGACCTGGACCGCGAGTGACCACTCCATGTTGGAATCCATCGCCTCGTGGAGAATGCGTTCTGCCAAGGCCCGACCGCCGGCGCTCGCGTCGCTGAGATCGCTTCGGTCGAGCACGTTCGACCTCCGTCCGATGGACTGCAGCGCAACAACGTTGGCTCCATGCCAGACAACGTCGGCCCCGAGCTCCAGCCCCTGCCGATATCGCTCGAGGGCCCGGTGATAATCTCCGGGGTCGTGCCCCGCTAGGAAGCGCTGCTTCCACGTGCGGCCGAGCAGGCCGTGGATCTCACTCTCGTCCATGGGCGACAGGCGTTCGCTAGCGGCGAGCCGCTCCAGCTCCCCCTGAGCCGCGTGCAGCGCGCCTATCTCGATGAGCGCCTGGCAGTATAGGACAGTGAGTGACGGGCTCGATCGGTCGGCGGTGATCGCAGCATCCCCGAGGCGGACTATGAGATCGAACCGTTCGTACTGTCGGAGCAATCTGAGTGTCGACTCCACGACGGAGGACGGGATCCGCTCGTTCCACGCTCGCTCCGTGAGCACGTCGACCAGACGATTGGTCTGTTCGACTCGCCCTCCCTCCAGCGCATCTCTGAGTTGTGCGATGTCGGTCGTCTCAGTCACGGGTCCTGCCTCGGGTTTGAACCCTGAGAACGCTCATTGTGAGCGCATCCTCTCTGCCCGACGTGCGTGAAGCCTCTTCAGCCATGGGGTAGTTGCATAGCCGCCGGCTCGCTCGATCCACTCGTCAACTTTCGGATCGTCAGGTGGCAGTTGGGCTGCCATGCGGAGTCTGCCTATGACCTGCCAGAGCGGGAGGTCATCCATGTCAGCTTGTTCGATTGCCTGGCGGAGCAAGTCGAGCCGCTGGTCCACGGTTTCGACCAGCATTGCCATCAGGCCGCGGCTCGGCCCGAGGTTTCCCGCCCCTGAGGCAACAAGCACATAGGAGTCCGCTCTGGTCGCCAGCCGCTCCAGGGCCCAGGTCCTGACCTCCACATTGTCGAGGGTGGCGAGGACATCGATGAGAAGACCGATCGCCGAGATGTCGAGGATGGACGTGCGGGCCATCTCGATGACGAAGAGTGACTGACGCCGCGCCTCATCGGCGATTGCACCATCGAAGGCCTGGCCAAAAGCGAACTTGGCTGAGATGGCGCTTGCTTCGTAGATGAGATTGCCCTGCAGGTCCGACGCGATGCCGTCCTCGATCCGACGGTGGAAGTCTCCGTGACGCTGTTCATGGAGCTTGCACACGAATCCCTGGGTCTCGAACGCTCCGCTGGCGATCTTCAATCCGGCCCGGAGTCCGAGTTGGAGTGCGTCGTTGGTGAGCTCGAACGAATCCTGAGCTCGGCCCTGATCGGTCAGAGCGGTGGCCTGGAGCATCTTGGCGAACCACACCAACTGAGGTGTTCCGTGCCGGCTCATCTGGTCGACATGGTGGATGATCGACGGGTAGCAGTCACTGCTGCCCCCGGACGCTATGTCCGAGATCACCCTGGCTTGGCCGAGTCGATGCCGCAGCTCGGGAGTGGTGACATCCCCGAGCTCGGGCCAATCGACATTCTCGTCGTGGGCAACGCCAATCCCTCTCAGGAATCGGTGCCCGAGCCATACGGCTAGCTTCTGATCTGGTGTGTTCGCATCGCGTACCGCGAGCTCGGTTGTGGTCCGGGCTTCCTCGAGGTTTCCGACGAGCACGAGCTGTCGGGCCAACTGGAGATGGAGCTGGATGCGCTCGTCAGCCGTGAGCGTTTCGGCGTCGATCAGCTGCAGGACGGCCACCCTTTCGATATCGCCCTCGAAGGCCTCGGCTCCTGGTAGACCTGTCAGCGCCGCCCGCAAGGCGCTCGACATGTCCTCGGCATGGACGGCCTCACTCACCATCTGTTGGCGCCACTGTGTTGCTCGACGTCCTAGGCGTTCGGTCGCCTCCAAGCCCATGAGTTCGTCGGTAAGGCCGACCGTGGCCCGATGGTGGTCGATTGCCTCCAAAAGTCGCGCCTCTGCGTCGAGATAGTTGCCGTCCGCAAAGTGGAGATGAGCGGCCTCGACCATCGTCGCTGCGGCGCGGTCCTTGGCGAGCCGTGAACCGGCCCGGCCTGCGTGGAACGCGCGCCGGCGCACATCGAGCGCCATCTCGAATGCCTCAGCGTGCAGGTCGGCTGCTTCGCTCGATCGGAGGGCTCGCCCGAAGGCCTCGGCCGCGAGAATGTGGAGGAATTGGAATTCGTCGGGTTCTGGCCGCCCTTCGACTAGACCGGTCGCAATCAATTGGTCAGCGAGCCGTTCTGCGTTGGCTGCGTCGACACCGGCCAACCGTTGCGCTTCGGCGAGGTTGAACTGTCGCCCGAGCAACGATGCTACTGCGCCAAAGTGTCTCGTCTCCGGGTCGGTGGTGCTCACGATTGCGGCGTAGCCCGTACCCGCAACGTCAACGACGCTGTCTGCGCCCCGGTCCTGATCGAGCCGACCGAGCCACCAGTTGACGACCTCCGGAACGCCAGCCGAGAGGCGCAGGCCTCGGGCCGCGAGGGCCACCACCTCGACACGGCTGCGGTGAGGAAATCGTCGAGTCACCATGTCGGCGATCGTCTCCTGATCGAGACCGGGCACCGTGGCTCGCGTGAGCCCGATCCGGGTCAGATCACTAATCCACATCGACCATCGAGGATCGGATGCGAACGTCCGACCGGTGACGACGATTGTCATGGCCAAGCTCAGGTCAGCCCGGCCAAGAGCGAGCAGGAGACTCTGCGATTCCTCGTCCAGCCAGGGGGCGTCATCGACGAGAAGACAGAGCGGTCGCCCGGAGAAGCTCTCCTCGAGATAGGCGAGGATCTCGAGCCGGCATCGTGCTCTCACATCATTGAGATGAAGGGAGCCAAGATAGGGCTGTACGATCTCTTTCAGCCCCTGGAAGCCGGCAAGAAGAGGCTGCAGCGTGCCAGAAGGCCGGCGGTCACCAGCCACATAAACTGTGCTATGGCCAGACTGTTCCAGCCTGAGGGCGATCTCAGCGCCAAGCCGGGTCTTGCCCACCCCGTCTCGGCCGTCTAGAACGAAGCCGATCGATCTGTTCCCAACCTGGGTGAACAACTCGTCGAGCAGTGCGGAGCGCCCGACGATGGGTTCGGCGGTCAGCCTCGCTACGGCCGCCG
Organism: Actinomycetes bacterium; assembly: GCA_024227975.1. Next base: position 936 of record JAAETV010000648.1, on the reverse strand, counting down.
CTCTCACCTGTGGCCGGACCCGAGGTTGCCCCAGGTTTGCTGGCCCCGCCCTGGCCCCTGCCTCTATGGCCAGCCGCAACTCGTGAAGATCATCGTCGGCGGTCAGGCGGTGCGCCTCGAACTCGGCCAGCACCTCGTCGAGCAGCTCGCTGGCGAGGTTCTTGCGGTTGTTCACCAGGTGGAGCAGCACGACTGCGCTCACGAGTGTCTGGTTGAACGGATCTGTCCGGATGAGTTGTCGGAGCTCCGACAACTCCGCCTCTGCCAGAGAACGCACGGATGCGACCCAGTGGTTGAGGATGTCAGCGCGGACGGCGGCGATCCTGTCTAGGCCGAAACGGAGCAAGGGCGAGAGCTCACACCCAGGAAAGGGAGCCTGCGAAAGCAGACTCACATCGTCGAGCGCCCCCTCTTCGGCACCGGTGAGGAGTCGCCAGAGGTCGACCTGTGACGGGTCGAGTAAGAGACGGCGGCTGGCCGACCGGTCCGAGATCAGCGCTGCACCATCATCTGTGTCGCCCCGCACCTTCTTGTTCAGGCGCGAGATGGCGTTTCTGAGCGACGCCGCCCAGCTCGGAGGCATGACATCTGGCCAGAACTCATCGGCGATCCGATCGTTTGACAAGCCGTCAACCCCCGCCACGGCCAGGAGCGCGACGAGGTTCCGCTCTGTTGGCGAGAGCTGCACTTCTCGCCCTGATACCGCGACGGTAATTGCCCCAAGAACACGGACGGTCAAGGCATCGTCCCTAGCATTCATCGTGATAGAGGATCGCAGAACCGGCCTTCGGTGGCAACACATCGACCTGTTGCATGTTTGATACAACCTGGCTGTCATACTTCTCCTATGGAGCACTCCACCGCCGGTCCTGACCAGATCCAGGAGTTGCCCTTTCGATCCATTGATGAGGTCAGGCCCGGCGATCTGCTGTTTTT
>JAAETV010000647.1 GCA_024227975.1 Actinomycetes bacterium | reverse complement strand
TAACCAAGAGTCACATTGGTTACCGTAAGTTGTCAAGACGATTAGATAAAGCGATGATTAGCGGAAGTGGTTAGAGGAGAGCCATGAGCTTGACTACAGTGCACGACTGGAGAGCCGCAACCGATGCCGGAGAAGGGGGGGCGGTGGGACCAACATCACCAACAGTCGCACGTCGTGTGCTCGCGCAAACGCTTCGGGACCGACGCCACGAACTCAATGTGGACGTGAAGACCATCACCGATCGACTTGGCTTCTCTAGGAACTACTGGAGTGCCATTGAGAACGACCGATCGCTGCTCGCCGTCGACAAGCTCGAGATCCTGTTCGACCTTCTTGAGTTCGACGAGACAGAACGCGATGAACTCAGGGATCTCCGCCAGGAAGCCCGCAAACGAGGCTGGTGGATGGAGTACCCCGTCCTCGAGAGCGAGGAGCTGAAGGAGGTAAGGCGGATCTACGGTCTGGAAGCCGGCGCTCACCACCTCCAAACATTCGAAGGCGCCATAGTCACTGGCTTGCTCCAGACAGAGGAATATGCACGAGCGATCATTTCGTCTGATCCTGTCGTAAGTATGGTCCACGTCGAACAGTTTGTCGAGATACGCATGCGCCGCCAGAAGCGCCTTCAATCGAATACGCCCCTTCGACTCACCTCAGTAATGAGTGAAGCTGCACTCCACCAGGAAATTGGAGGACCAGCGACACTCAGGAACCAGTTGCACCATTTAGTAACAATGATTACAGATCTCCCCAATTCCATCGATCTTCGAGTCATGCCATTCAGTGTGACCCCTGGTGGCATTGTTGGGGCATCAACACTCTGCATCCTGGACTTCCAGAGCCAGCAACTGCAACCAATGTTGTGGCAGGAATCCATTACCGCCGTCGGGTTCATCGATGAATCTCATAAGATCCTTCAAGTGCGGCTCAGCTACGAGCAGGCCCTTGAACGATCTCTTAGCCGCGAGGCATCGCTTGATCTCGTTGAACGCAGAGTCCAGGGGCTGATCCAGCGTTGACCCATGTAACTCCTGGTCAAAGGCTATAGGCACCACTACTACTGAACGCCAAGAAAAGCGGCCGCATGTCTAATAGAAGTATGCGCAACTTGAAATACAAACGGGGGCGCATCGAGCCAGCGGGCCTGCTACGCTCCCTGGCGTGTCCGTCACTGGATAGAGCGAAGCGAGCCAACATGAGGCCACGGTCAAGCTCGTGTCTTCAGCGTGACTCATTTGGAATCGTCCCTCCCAGTGGCCTGAACAGGGTATTGGAGAGAGGAACATTATGAGAACAGCGGGGGATCGCGGCTGGCACAAGAGCAGCCGGAGCAACGGCTCATGCACATGTGTCGAAACCAAATTCACCGATGGCACAGTATTAGTTCGGGACTCCAAGTACTCGCTTGACCCGTCTAACGATCCAAAACTACAGCCGATCTTGTCCGTCACCGAGGCACAGTGGATGCAATTCGTCGGTGCAATTCACAACGGAATCACAACAACGACCGACATGGCTTTGCAGGCAACCCCGACCGCTGACGGCGGGATGCTTCTGACAACCAGGGACAGTGATGTTGTCTTGACCTACAACAAAGCTGAGGTCGACGCCTTCATCGCTGGCGTCCGACTGCATGAGTTCGATCTGGCGGTTGCCGTCTAGGCAATTGCCCAGCTATTCGCAGACCGTGCCCGGTGGAGGGCCGGTCGGCACGAGGCCAACTTCATTGGCCGCAGGCTCTTGTCCGGCGGCCGCTTCTACGGGAGCGGCCCCCGTTGTCGTTGGTGCCGACTCTGCGGTAGGTGCCGCTACTTGGGTGCCGGTGCCAGCCAGCCCGCTGTAATCCGGGCCGATGATCAGCACGACCCGGGTCAGGCCCTCGTCGATCTCGTAGGTGGGAGACGTCGCGAGACTCGCCCCCAATGTCTGGGCTGCCGCCGACAGCGACGATGGGTACAGGATCGTGGTCTGATCAACGGTCTCGGCATTGGCGATATCACCGATGACAAATCCGGCGACGGCCAGCTCATCGGACGTCGATCGGGCGATCCCGGCTACCCGGGCCCCATTCTGGACGTCGACCATGAAGCTGTTCCGAGCCACCTCGGGAACGTCATCGGCCAGAACCTCTGGGGGAGGCTCAACCAGACCTCGGAAGATGTCGAGCGTCGGCTGGGCCCCGGCTTCATCCAGAGCCAGCACGGCTGCTCCCCCGCTGGTGCGGAAGCCCGAAACAGGAAGAGCGTGGCGAGTGATGCCCCCACCGCCGACGCTGGCGAATGTCTTGGCCAGGCCGAGCAGCTCACCCGCCCCGGCCCCATCGTCAATGATCAGATTCTGACCCCCAGCCTTGACCACCCTGTCGATGGTGCTGAGATCGGTTGGATCGAGGCGGGCACTGGCCGTCTGGGCCAGCCGGGTGAGGAGGTATTGCTGGCGAGCGGTACGACCGAGGTCGCCGGTGGGATCCGTACGCCACCTTCCACCGTCGAAGTACTCCAAAGAGCGGCTACGGGCAAAGGCCAGGGCGGAGAACCCGTCGAGCGAATGACAACCGGCGGTTGAGATGTCGAGCCCTGACTTGACGTCTCGGACCGGGGTGTCGAACCACAGGGGAACACCGCCCAGAGAGTCAATCACAGCCTGGAAGCCTACGAAGTTCACCTCGGCGTAGTTGTTGATCTCGATACCAAGGAAGCTCTCGACGGTGGCGACGAGGCGAGCCTCGCCCCCGTCGCCGTTGAAGGCGGAGTTGACGCGACCGTTGTTTCCCGTACCAGCGATGGGCACCCAAAGATCACGCGGTACCGACAGCAGATCGATTGTCTGACGGGACCGATCGACGCGAGCCACCATGATCGTGTCGGTGCGCTTGCCCGCCACCTCTTCGCCGATGAATACCGCAGCATTGGGATCGTTCGGGTCGATCCCCTCCCGGCTGTCGGATCCGACAAGCAACCAGTTCACGGGTTGGCCGTCGGAGGCTCCTTCAACCCCGGGCACGTCGAGGAAGCTGATGTCCTGAAACCGTCGGAGGCCCCAGGTCAAACCGAGAGCCGACACAACCAGGCCCACGATGCATGCCATCGAAAACGCCAACAGCAAACGTTGGGTCCACGTCCGATGGGGACGTACCGGCGGGGGGTGCTGTCCTGGGCCGAACACCGGTTCTGACCATGTTATCAACGATTGGCTCCCTGTCGAGACTGGCCGAGCGACAACCGTAGCCGCAGAACTAGTCGCTTGACGGGCGGCCCAGCGAGGTCGACACTCTGCCGATGAGTGATGTCATCGTCGGCCTGGCCGATGCAAAACCCGCCCCCGCCGGATCTTGGGCCGAAGGTTTGCTCGACCTAGAGGCCGATGAGCGGCCCCGCTGTTCCTGGGGGGCCAGCACCGTTGACCTCGCCTACTACCACGACACCGAGTGGGGTCGACCGGTCACGGACGAGCGGATTCTCTACGAGAAGATGTGCCTCGAGGGCTTCCAGTCGGGCCTGTCATGGCTGACAATCCTGCGCAAGCGGGAGTCGTTTCGGGCCGCGTTTGCCAACTTCGAGGCCGAGAAGGTCGCTGCGTTCGGGGCCGACGATGTCGATCGACTACTAGGCGACGCCAACATCGTCCGCCACCGAGGCAAGATCGAGGCCGCCATCAGCAACGCCCGAGCCATGCTCGAGCTGTGGGAGTCTGGCGATTCTCTGGCCAATCTGTTCTGGTCCTACCGGCCGGAACGGGTCTCCACCCCCCGGGAGTTCGGGGACATACCGGCCCAGACCGAGGGTTCGAAGGCACTGTCGAAACAGTTGAAACGGCGAGGATTCCGCTTCGTTGGGCCTACCACGGCCTATGCCGCCATGCAGGCCATGGGGGTCGTGAATGACCACCTCGAGCAGTGTTGGGCCAGGACGGTGTGCGAATCCCCTGGTCAGCCAACCCGACAAGCCGAATAGACTCCATCAACCTACTTGCTGAAGAATCTTCAACGTCCACCAAGTACAATATGATCCGCCGCACCGTTCCCGTCCCGCCTTGGGGACCAAGGACACGTAGACATATGACCAATCCAGCATCGAGTCGTCGCCATACGGAGACTCCGCTGACACCGGATGTCCCCCCAAATGGAGATGCCACCACCGGGCATCTCGACGGTCGCAGCCTGCCTGAAAACGGTTCACACTCCAACGCGGACGAAGAGCGTCATCACTACGTGCCCGACACAACCCAAGCCGACACCGAATCTGAGGCTCCGTCCGACGATGGCACCGCGGACCTCGACTGGGGAGACGATCTGACTGACCAGGGCGACATCGACATGGACGCGGTAGTCGTCGAGGCCGAAATCCTCGACGATGACTCGATCCAAGACCCCGAGGCGGACCTGGCCGATGCCGACATGGTCGAAGCCAGATTGGTCGAAGACCCCAAGGCTGAGCCTCCCACAACCCCGACGAGTCGACCGACCGTCTCCGCCCCGTTGGCGGCAGATTCAGCCGCCGCTGACTACTCGGCTGCCGATGAGTATTCGATCGCACCAGATCCCGACGAGCCCGAACCCGGTTTGACCCTGCGAGATCAGCCGGCCGAGCAACGCTCACGGCGCCGGTTTGGGCGAGGGCGACGAACCCAGAGAGGCTCATCGCCGTCGACCAACAGTCTCGACGCAGAACAGACCGGAGCAACCAGTACTCCCTTTCCGCCACGGCTCGGGTCACAGGAGAAGACGAGCGGCGTCAGCATGTTCGATCTCGATCGAGAGCCGACCTCACCAGCCCATCCCCTGCCCCCTGATCAGATCACATCAAGCCCGTCGGAGCCCCCACTCCTCATGGACCCGCTCCCAACCGAGCCACTCCAGGTCGAGCCGCTACAACCACCTGAACCACCGACGCG
>JAAETV010000646.1 GCA_024227975.1 Actinomycetes bacterium | reverse complement strand
TGGACAGGCGCTGAGCGTCGTCAGTGTCTCTGGGGACACGGTCACCTTGCAAGACAGCCTCGCCGCCTTCACCGATGCCATGCTCTTGGCCCTACCCGTCGCCCTAGCCCTGTGCGCTCTGCTGGCGGCGTGGTTCATGCGTTCACCCAAGTATGGATTGGCGGCAGTAGCCCCGATCCTGCTCGTAGTGGGCTGGGTGTACGGCTTCATGTACCTCGCCGACTACAAGATCAACGTCATCACCGCCACCATTGCCGCCATCGCCGTCGGCGTCGGCATCGACTACTCCACCCACTTCACCATGCGATTCCGGGAAGAGTTCGAAGGGGAACCAAGCCGGTTCCCTGCCCTACGCCGGGCCGGCGAAGGAACGGGCGGGGCGCTGGCCATCTCGGCCCTGTCCTCCATCATCGGCTTCTCGGTCATGGCCCTCGCCCCCATGCCGATCTTCGTCACCTTCGGTGTGTTGACCGCCGTGATGATCGCCTTCTCCCTGCTCGTATCACTCGTGGTGTTGCCCAGCGTGCTGCTGGTCGTGACCAGAAGCCGGACCGGGGCGGAGCGCCAGCACCTCCTCGACCTCACTGGCATCGCCCCTGGCGAATACGACCCTCACTCCCGCCAGACCGCCCTCGAGACTGTCCACGACTGAACCAACTAGCGGCCATGGTCCGGAGATGAAGTCGTCAGGAGAGACGGGGGGCGTCCGACGAGCACCTTGACCGCGGTTCGTGGCTTGGGTTCGGGCCCACCTCAGACTCCGACGTCATCTTGGCGGATCGGTCCATATGCACTCCAGGCTTGGTCCAGCACCGAGGTCGGGTCGCCGGTCCAGTTGAGGGCCTCGACCTGGCCCCGGCTACGCCGTCCGGTCACAGAGCGGACGAAGTCATAGGCACTTGCTCGCAACACAAGGGTAGGTTCGGCTCCCTCGTCGGCCCCCAGTGGGGCGTCCCGTCCATCGATCAGCTCGACTCTGATCCGAGCTCCGATCCTGTCCAAGACCCGCTCTTTCAGCTGGGGGATATGGCGGTGGGCCGCGGTCAGAGTTGCTTCGTCGCTGCCGTCGATGGGTCGACCGAGCGCATGCTCGACATCATGGAGATGGACGATCAGATCTCCTATCAGCCTGGTGGCCAGGTACGGGTTATCGATGAACAGTGTGTCCATGGCTGAGGCATGCCCCGACCACTCCTCGCATATCTGGTCGATCGTGTGCCCCGCTCGTTCCGACACCTGTCTGGCTGTCCAGGCGTCGCTCCCGAGATCGTCGAGACGACCGGTGATGATGTCGGAATTGATGCCACAGAGATGGGCGGCCACATCAGTGATCCTCCACTCTGGTGTGAGTGGCACCTGCTGGGTTGCCTGGTCAGGATCCAGGGAGCGGGCGAGGCCAATGAAGCGGTCTCGAGTCTGGGCGTAGAGGGCTGCTGGTTCGGTCACGGGGAGGGCTCGTTTCCTAGTTGGCTGAGACCCATCTACTCGATCAACATGCGGGTGCCGAAGACCGAGAGGGCACCGAGACCGTCTTGGTCGGCGACCACCCCCTTGTCCTCCAGCGTCGCCATTGCGGATTGCGGGTCAGGAGCTCGAAGGACGAGACCGTACAGTCCTTCGCCCCCGTTCTCCAGTGAGCGGTCGATGGCTCGGGCGAAGGGCCGCTCAGGATCGACGACAGAGACCAGCTCGATCACTCCCCCTTTGGGGGCTCGGCAGATGATGGCAACCACTCCTCGATCGTCGTCGTGCTCCGGCTCACCGACCTCGAGCCCGAGCCCGGCTCCGTACGTCGCGGCGGCCTGGGTCACGTCGGCTGTAGCCAGGATGGCTCGCGTGATACCGGAGAGGTTTGGCTTGTCGCTCTCGTGGTCTCCGGTGTCGCCGACCGAATTGTCGGGGTAGATCCGGATCAGGACACCATGGGTGGAGCGGGGGTGAATATCGCGCCCGCCGGCCCCTTTCATGAGGGGCAGGACCCCGAGTCCCCGTCCTAGTAGCTCGTCGGCTTCAGCGTTGGGATCGGGGGCCTCGAGCATCAGGGCGTAGACCCCTTCGCCCCGACGGTCGAGGAACTTCTGCAGGGCCTGGCTCAGCGGGTAATCAGGATTGGCTGGCGCCATCAGCTCGATATTGCTCCCGCCTTCGGGGACACACATGCCGACATGGGCCCCCAAGCCGGGGACTGTCTGATCGGACATGTCGAGCACAGGCATTCCAAGGTCCTGGCCAAAGACGGATACCGCCTGCTCGAAATCGTTGACGGCGATGGCGATGCGGGGAAGGGCGGTGATCATGTGACCTCATCTCGTCTGGTAGGGGTGACACTACCAAGCCAGCCGGACCAGCCTCCAGTGCTACCAGTTCGCCAGACACTCGGCTGGTAGGCGGCAGAGCTTTGCTCGATGGCGATGGGCGCTGTTACCGTGCCGCCCATACCGACTTCGGGAGAGCCTGCCAGATGCACGAGCTGTCGCTATGTGGCTCAATCGCCGATATAGCTATCGGGCATGCCAACGGACGCCCGGTCGAGAACATCAGGCTCCGCATCGGCCATCTGCGTCAAGTCGTTCCTGAGACTCTGCGCTACTGCTGGGATATGCGTAGCCGGGGAACTCTTCTAGAGGGCTGCGAGCTGGTCGTCGACCATGTGCCGGTCGTCATCGAGTGCATCCCTTGTGGAGCGACCACCAGGCTCGACCATCCCGTGCTGCGATGCGGCTCATGTGACAGTACCGATGTGGTGATGACTAGCGGCGACGAGTTCATCATTGAATCGATCGATGTCGTGGCCGAAGACACGATCAAGGAGACAGGCTGACATGGGGCGTTTCCATCATCACTCCGACGGGAGAATCCATGACCACGACGATGGGGGCGGTGAGGGTCGAGATGTTGGCGACCACAGTGGCTACAACGTCGGCTCGGAGCGGGTCATGGTGCTGACGAAGATACTCAGTGAGAACGACCGGATCGCCCAGGCCAACCGGACCGACCTCCGAGGTCATGGGGTCCGGACTGTGAACCTGATGTCATCGCCGGGAGCGGGCAAGACAACCCTGCTGGCCAAGACCATCGCGGCCTTGAGTCGGCGGGTTCGGATCGGCATTCTGGAGGGCGACATCGCTACCAGCCTCGACGCAGATCAGCTCACCGGGCTCGGAGCCCAAGTCACTCTCGTCAACACCAGTGCTGGGTTCGGTGGTGAATGCCACCTTGATGCCGTGATGGTCCGCTCAGGGCTCGACAGCCTAGATCTGGCGGGGCTCGATCTGCTCATCATCGAGAATGTCGGGAATCTCGTGTGCCCGGCTGAGTTCGACGTTGGCCAGGATGTCAGGGCCATGGTCTATGCCGTCACGGAAGGCGAGGAGAAGCCGCTCAAGTACCCGGTGATGTTCCGGGCTGTCGACGTCGTGGTTGTCAACAAGATCGACCTGCTCCCCCATCTCCGGTTCGATATGGATCTGTTTCGACGGAACCTCGCCCAGATCAACCCCACGGCGCTCCTCATCGAGCTCAGCGCCCAGACCGGTGACGGCCTCGAGGCCTGGACCGACTGGTTGATGAGTGAGGCCAGCAATACTGGCGACTAGATTGGCCGCCAGGTCCAGACGGCTGGCGCCGCCGAGTAGGCCGGGTTCGATCAGCCGATACGAAGGAGTGCGCATGGATGTCGGAACGTTCTCGATCAGTGTTGCGGTGAAGGACCTCTCCACGGCTCGGTCCTTCTACGAAACGCTCGGATTTGCCGTCTTCGACGGAGACGAGGAGACGTGGGTCATGATGGCGAACGGTGGGGCCAAGATCGGCTTGTTTCAGGGCATGTTCGAGTCCAACATCATCACCTTCAACCCTCCCGATGCTCGAGCGATCGAAGGGGCGGTAACCGCCGCCGGCTACGAGATCGTGTCGCC
>JAAETV010000645.1 GCA_024227975.1 Actinomycetes bacterium | reverse complement strand
GATCGCCCCGCAACACCATTCCGGGCAACGACTTGGCTCACTGACAAACCGGCGATCTGGCCCGGGTGTGGTCCACCAGTACGCTGGCCGGACACGGTCAGCCTGGTCGGCGCGAGATTATGCAGCGAGCGAGGAGTGCCGATGCCGGACGCCTCCCACGAGGGCGAGATCCGTGATTATGGAGCGGGTTTCGGCGGGGTGTACCCGACTGACTTCGCAGGATACCGAGTGCTATCGATCGGGAACGGCGCCGACATTTCCGGGCGGGTCAGATCCAAACGGACGGCGAGTCGCCGCCCGCCCTCATGTGCCGATAGAGGGTGGGTCGCGTCCCCGGTGCTGGCTGCACGATACGAAGCGAGCCTCATGCCGCATCAGCTGTCGCTAGAGGAGGTGGGCCGGCGCCGCCGAATGAACTCGATTGGGTGGGTGTACAACTCAGAGACCTTTTCATTAGTGTCCAGCCCGAGATCATTCGGGTAGGCGCTGGCGTTGAGGTTTGACGTTCGTATCTCGAAGTGCAGGTGCTCAACATCCCAGAGCTCTCGACCCTCGGTTCCATCGGTTTTGCCAACGAGGCCAATACGCTGGTTTCGGTTG
>JAAETV010000644.1 GCA_024227975.1 Actinomycetes bacterium | reverse complement strand
TGGTGTACCGATCGAAAAGATTCGAGAAGGGTATCTGGGCCAGGTTTCGATGCGCACCTTTGTCAGTGGCTACGACATCGCCAATATGGCCCTCTTTCTATGCACCGAAGCCGGCCAGAAGATTTCGGGCCAGGCCCTGAGCGTGGATGGCAACGGGGAGACACTACGGACGCTTTAGAACGAGCGGTCGATGGTCGAGGTACTGCAATGCCTGGCTGGCATCCTCAACGGCGGTCGAGCCGCAGCCATGGGCCGCAAGCGCCCGGCCTCTGGAACTCGCTAGATCCTGTTGACCTTGCTCGGACCACGAGGCGTTGCCCCATGCTGATCACCGATGCGACTTGGGCCGTGCTAGAAGATCGGAATGGTATGGCGCCAACAATTGAAGCTCAGCAACTACCACATGCCGGAGGACAAGTCGCCCGTCTGCCCTCATTGCCGGGAGGAGATAGACGGTCTGATGAGTAGGTCGATCGAGACCAATGCCGGCAGAGGGTATGTCTGGACGTGTCCACATTGTTTGGTGATAGTCGGCGTGAGCCAGCGCTCCGGGTACGTATTCGGATGATCCCAGCGCCCACCCAACCCGAATTTCAGTCAAGACCTCTCCCTGAGCCTTCTAGATCTTGCTAGTTCTCGCTCGGACCACGACCTGAGCTGAAGGTGCTGCGGTATCGGGTAGGTGTCGTCAGGGTCTCCCGCTCGAAATGATGGCGGAGGTTGGCAGCGCTCCCGAACCCGGCCTCGGTGGCAATGACGTCGATACCGTGGCTGGTGGTCTCCAAGAGGTGTTGGGCCCGCAAGACCCGTTGTTGGGTGAGCCAACGATGAGGTGAGCGGCCAGTGTCGCGGCGAAAGCGACGGGCGAAAGTCCGTTGGCTCATGCTGGCGTGGCCGGCGAGATCGGCCACCGTCAGTGGCCGGTTGAGGTGGTTGATGGCCCAGTCCATGGTCGGGGCGAGCGAGAGATGGTTCTCGCCCGACACCGGGTTGGCGATGAATTGGGCTTGGCCCCCATCTCGATGGGGTGCGACGACGAGGCGCCGGGCCACCTGATTCGCCACCTCTGAGCCATGGTCGCGACGGATGAGGTGGAGCCCCAGATCGAGGCCAGCGGCACTGCCGGCGGAGGTCAGGACTGCGCCATTGTCGACATAGAGCACATCGGGTTGGACGTCGATGCGAGGGTAGGCGGCCTGGAGCTGATCGGTGTAGCGCCAGTGG
>JAAETV010000643.1 GCA_024227975.1 Actinomycetes bacterium | reverse complement strand
GATTGGATCACCGCTAGCCGTGACCGGGACGATCTTGGCGCTCTGTGTGCCAGCGACGGCCAGCTCAACGCCATCAACCGCGGCGACCACGTCCACGAGGGCCTCGTCGATGGGACGGTCAGTGAACTGGACCTCTTCGAAACCGCTCTTGGCCTGGATCTGGACATCGAGGTCGGCGTTGGCGTCGGCCACGATGTTGTCAAACGTCGCCCGCAGCCCATCGGTGAGCACGAACGAACCGACGACGAAGCTCACCCCGAGCAACACGGCGAAGGTCGTCAGTGCGAAGCGGAGCCGATGGGCAGCGATATTGCGGAAACTGACGAGGATCATGGCACGCATGGCGACTACACCTCGAGAGCCTGGATCCGGGCGAAGACGGTCTCCGTTGTGGGGTCGTCAATATGGCCGGTGAGTCGCCCGTCACGAAGGAAAACGACCCGATCGGCGAAGGACGCCGCTCCCGGATCGTGGGTGACCATCACCACAGTCTGGTTCCAGTCGTCGACGGCCCGACGGAGGAAGCCGAGCACCTCCTGGCCCGATGCTGAGTCCAGGTTGCCGGTCGGCTCATCGGCAAAGATGATCGCCGGTCGGCTGACCAGGGCGCGGGCCACCGCCACCCGTTGCTGCTGGCCCCCGGACAACTCGTCCGGTCGGTGGTGCAACCGGTCGTCGAGACCCAGAGATTCGACGACCGTGTTCTCCCAGACCGGGTCGGCCTTGTCGCCGCCGAGCAGCAGCGGCAGCACGATGTTTTCCCTGGCAGTCAGGGTTGGCACCAGGTTGAACGCCTGGAAGATGAATCCCATTCGCTGCCGTCGCAGTTGGGTGAGGTTCTGGTCGGACATGTCGGAGATCAGTGTCCCGCCGATCCGGACCTCACCATCGGTGATCGAGTCGAGCCCGGCCATGCAGTGCAGGAGCGTCGACTTCCCTGATCCCGACGGCCCCATGATCGCGGTCAAGTTGCCGGCGGCGAACCCAATATCAACGTTGTCGAGGGCGGTGACCCTGGTGTTGCCTTCGCCGTAGACCTTCGTCAGACCAACAGCTGTGGCCGCCATGCCGTCGCCATCCGACGTGCCGGAACTCGGCCCCCCGCCGTGCCCTGCCCCGAGTCGAACCATGAGCCATAACTCCTCAACTGATCCGCTCGGATCTTCCGACTACCGTCGCCCGATTCGGGGTAGGCGAGAAGGGCACAAGGTCATATGTCCATTCTTCGACACCCCGCCCCCCTCCCGGAGAAGTCCGCTGGGGACACAGCAACATAGGAGTCGGTGATATCAAGCAACTGGTCGTGGCCCAGAGCATTCCGCTGCCCTGTCCGATTCCAGCCAGCGCAGTACGATGAGCAGGACCAAGCTCGCTGACATGGACACAGACAAGAGCCCCGGCACCAACCGTCTCGCTTGGCTTGTTGCCTGTGCCGTCGTGCTTGGATGGGGTGTCAACTTCGTACTGGCAAAACACGCGCTCAATCAGTTCAGCGTCGGCGCATTCAACTTCATCAGATTCGGTGGCATGGTCGCCCTTGGATGGGCCACGATCGCCGTCACCGGCGGGCAAACCCGAGTAGCCCGTGAGGATCGCCGCTGGCTCGTGCTCGTAGCTGTCATCGGATTCTGCGGCTACGTATTCGGGTTCAGTGTCGGCCTCGCCTACACCAGCGCCTTCTCCGCCTCGCTACTACTTGCACTCGTGCCCCTATGGGTCGCCATCTTCACCTCAGCACTCGCCCGCAAACCACCTCCGAGGGCTTCACTGCTCGCCCTCGGGCTCGCAGCCGGAGGCACGGCCCTCTTCGTCGGAACCCGGACGTCGGTCTCGCTCGGCTGGGGTGACGCCATCTCCCTCGCCGTCGCCGCACTCTACGCGACCTACCTGCTCCTGAACCGCCGACTGGTCAACCGTTACGCCCCATTCACACTGACCACCTACGCCGCATCAATAGCAGCCATCCCCGTTCTGGTATTGACCGCGCCATCGCTCCCCCAGCAAGACTGGACAGCCGTTACCCTCGGCGGATGGCTGGCCATGACCTGGGTCATCACCGGGCCTGTGTTCGTGGCCTGGTCTCTCTGGAACTGGGTCCTACGTCACCTCTCACCGGTTCAGGTCGCCCCACTCCTGTTCACCGTCCCAGTAACCAGCGGGCTTACTGCCTGGATCCTCCTCGATGAGCAAATCGCCCTGGGTCAAGTACTTGGCACAGCAGCAGTAGTCGGCGGTCTCATTGTCAACCAACGCTCATCCTCACGCCAACCATCGCCGAACACTGCACGACCATCCTCACCTGTCGCCACTCGATAACAGTCCACGAGCCCTCACAAACGACCGAGAGACATCCTCACAACCCGGACGCTCGGCGTCACCGGCAGCTGGGGTGACCTCGTCACTCCAAGTGGTCATCTCAACATGCTGGAAGAAGCCCACTACTAGAACGACGACCAGGGGCGCGAACCGATCGGGTTTGCTGAAGGCATGGTCGTCCGCCCTGTGCTCGTCGATCTCGGTCCCTGAGGCCGGTCACCTTCGGGCCCACGCCACCCGCCACCCGGCGAGCTCGCCCTCGGCCACTCACCGACAGCGCAACAGGTCTACAACGACCCAACCACGATCTCTCCGTGGCGGAGGCCGAGCACGGGGCGCTCCAACACCGACACGTCTTCGCGAGGGTCGGCGTCGAAGAACAGCACATCGGCATGCCCGCCCGGTTCGAATCCGTGGTTTGATCCGAGGTACGCGTAGGCCGCTGCCGTCGTCGCATGGACCACATCAGCAGCTGCTAGCCCGTACTCGGCCATCTTCAGCGCCTCTGTCGCGATCCCCCCGTGGGGCACCTCGAGGTCGGTCCCGGCCAACACTGACACCCCGGTCTCAGGTGCGCCCGCTAGCAGTTCTCGAACATTGACCAACCCTTCAGCGAATAGACGGCCCCCGCTCGACTCTGCCCCCAACATGTCCCGGATGCCCTCCATGGCCGCGATCGTTGGTACCCACGCCCCACCCCGGGCCCCGAGGGCAACCAGATCGTCGGCCGTGAGGAACAACCCGTGCTCGATACTGTCGATCCCGGCCGCCACCGCCACCGAACTGGTCGACGGGGCCGCAGCGTGGATCGCCACCCGGCATCCGGCCCCATGCGCCACCTCCACCGCCTGGTGCATGGCCGCCTCGCTGAAGTTCGTAACCGCTCCCACCCCCCGGCGTGGCCAATCACCAATCAGCTTCACCCAGGTCGCGCCACCCCCGGTAGCGGCCCGGACGGTGTCGATCAGCGCTCCCTCGTCGACCTCTGAGGCAAACCCGGGATAGTACCCACCCGGATTGGTGATGACCTTGCCCGCCATGTGTAGCTCGGGTCGTTTCGTTGGCGGCTCGTCCATCACCTTCAGGGTGATGTTGTCGCCTGCCCCCTTGTCAGCAACCAGGAACACCCCACCTTCGAGTTGAGCCCAGGCGTTGGCCTTGGTCCGCCCCAACACATTGTCGCCCTCGATCTCATCGTCGCCGGCTCCGCCTCCGAGGTGGGCATGACAATCGGCCAGCCCGGCTACCGCCCACCAGCCCGACGTATCGACCTCGCGGTCGACCCGTTCCCCCGCCTCCCGAAAGTGACCGTCGACCACGGTCAACTCTCGACTGATCCCATCGAGCGTACGAATAGTCAGACCAAGATCCATGGCGCCCCAACCTAGTGCCGCCACCGACCTCGAGCGAAGGGTTGGGCTCGCCTCAGCCCACCACCACCACTAGGTTTCATCCCCTTGACCGACGTCACCACCACCCCCAAGGCCCCACGCCTGTTCTACGGGTGGACCATCGTCGGCACTGTCTTCTTCATCCTCGCCGTCACCTCCGGCCTCGGCTTCTACAACGCCTCGGTCATCCTCAGCGCCGCCACCGAGGAGCTCGACGTCTCCGTCGGGGCCGTCTCAGGAGCCACCGCCCTCTTCTTCGGCATCAGCGGCCTCACTGGCTTCGCCCTCTCCCGCCAGATGGAGACCCGCGACCTCCGCCTGTTCTATGTCGCCGGTGGAATCCTCGGTGCTGTTGCCCTGGCCGGTCTCCGGTGGGTTGACACCGTGGCCCTCCTCTACCTCTTCTTCGCCCTTTTCGGGATCGGCTTCGCCCTGGCCGGCCTCGTCCCCGGTACCACCCTCGTAACCCGTTGGTTCGATCGGCGCCGCTCGATCGCTCTCTCCATCGCCTCGACGGGGCTCTCCCTCGGCGGCATCGCCGTCACCCCCGTCGCGGCCTGGCTCATCGATCGACGAGGACTCGGCGGCGCCGGCCCCATCCTGGCCCTGATCTGGATCGTCGGCGTCATCCCCATCGGCGTCCTCCTCATCCGTTCCCGCCCTTCAGACAAGGGCCTCGAACCCGACGGTCGTCCCGCCACACCGCAACCGGCCACCATCACCACTACGCCCCCACCTACCGCCCCCACCCGGCCAGCCGCTGACACCATCACCGCCGCTCGCGCCGGCGTCGCCACCAAACCACCGGGGGCGACGTTCGCGGTGGCCATCCGGACCCGGTTCTTCATCATGATGAGCATCACCTACGCCCTCATCTTCTTCGCTCAGGTCGGTGGGCTGGCCCACCTGTTCAACCTGGCCACGGAACGAGCCGACAAGACGACGGCCGGGACCGCCCTCTCCCTCCTCGCCTTCACCAGCGTGATCGGACGCCTCCTCGGCGGTTTCGTCGTCCTCCGAATACCGACCAAGGTGCTGAGCGTCGCTCTCACCCTCTTCCAAGGCGTTGCCCTCCTCGCCCTGGCCAACGCCTTCTCCTCTAGAGCCATCATCGCCAGTGCCGTCCTGCTCGGTATCAGCGTCGGCAACCTCCTGATGCTCCAACCCCTCCTCCTAGCCGAAGCGTTCGGTGTGGCCGAGTATGGGCGTATCTACTCCCTGAACCAGCTCATGGGCACGATCGGCGTCGGTGGCGGTCCTTTCGTCCTCGGCCTCGTCCACGATGCCTTCGACTACCGCACCGCCTTCATCGTTGCCGCCGCAGCCAGCCTCGTCGGATTTGTCACCTTCATCGCTGCCGGCCCCACCAGCAGGGCCCTCGCCCTCTGGGCTCGCTAGGTCCGTCGGTGGCAGCAGCCAAGTGGCAGGCCGAAGGCTGGGCCTCATTGACCCCACAGAGCGGGCCGCGCAGGTAGTGCTAATCCAGGGAGCGATGATCAGGGGGCGATGATCACGGTTCCGGATTGGAGCTCGGTGATGATCTCGACGGTTGAGCCGGATCGGACCCCGATTCCGACCTCGACGAAGCTGGTTGAACCGTCGTCGTTCACCACCTCTATGACATGGATCCCTCGGTCGAGCTTGGTGATGGCGTTGGCCCGAACCGTTGTCGTCTCCTCAGCCAGGAGCTCGGTCCACGAGACCGTCACCGGGATGACCTCACCGTCGGGAAGCGTGACCTCTTCACCGGGGGTCCCGACCAGTGTTGCGGTCGCCAACCAGGTTCCGTCGCCCGCTGGGCCGAGCTCGGTCACGCTTGCTGTCGCCGTCGAACGGTCCGGCATCTGGGCCGAGACTTCGGTACCGGGTCCGATCGTGTCGAGCAACTCAACAGCGACCGTGAATACCACCTCTCGTTCCAGCCCGGAGACCCGAAGCTGTTGGGCATCGCCGACACCGCCGACACTGCCGGATCCGTCAACCAACGACGACACGAAGACACCGTCGGGGACGAAGACAACCGAGCCGAAGCTCACCGTCCCCGTCGCCTCCACTCCGATATCACTCTGCCAGCGCTCGACGATGGTGGCCGTGTAGCTGGTGAAGGTGTCATCGACGGCTAGATCACCGGTCGAGTCATAGCCAAGAGCTACCAGGTTGGTCTCAAGCTGCTCGACGTCGATGCCGACATCGTCGACCCCCATTGACCGCCACGCTGGTACCTCGCCGACGAGGGCGACGGTCGGCTCATCGTCGATCTCGAACAACACGGTCCCCGCCGCTACCGGCGACCCGAGATCGATCAGCGAAGTCACGGTCCCAGTGCCGGGTGCCGAACCGACCCCAGTGGCCCCCGCGACCCCAACCGTTCGCTGATCGATCGCGACCAGTTCACCCTCGGCTTCGACCGTCCTCGACACCGCGGCCAGCGTGATCTCCGACCGCTCTCGCTGGGCCGCCACGTCGTCCGTGGTGCCGTCGG
>JAAETV010000642.1 GCA_024227975.1 Actinomycetes bacterium | reverse complement strand
TCATCGGCTGGGCACACCGCCATACAGGGCGTCCGGTTTTCCATCTCGTACATCTTCACACATGACCGGGCGGGGCAGACGTTGTCCTGTATCTGTTGGTCAGGTACGAGCGGCATCGTCGTGACGGCGGCCGCGTAGTACAGCAGCCCATATGTCGGGTTGAGGATGACGTTGGCCGCGATCGATCGGGTGCCGAGGCCGGCCAGCACTGCGGCCAACATCATGCTCATGGGCGGATGTTGACCTGAGGTTGGCAGGCCTGGAGCTTGGATGGCGTGATAGCCGTAGGTGGTTTCGATGTGCTCGGCCACCACGAGCGAGGCAACGTTCTCGCGGAAGTCGTATCCGGTGATTTCCATGAGACGCCGGCTAGGACTCTGCCAGGCCGCGTTCGATGGGCCGAGCGAACCTGCGACCACGACACTCTTGGCCTCGGGGAGGAAGTCAGTGGGTCGGTGGCCTTCAGGCACGTACTCGTTGAACGCGCTGGCGGCGGCGACCCCTATCACTGTGGCGCCGGTGTCGAGACCAACCTGCTTGATGGCGTTGGTCTTGATCTCGGAAGGCTTGCCGCCGGGAGTGGTCACGTTGTCGTGGCCTCAGGCCATCGCGGCCGCTGAACTGCGTTGGAGTCGATAGGAGAAGCCTCGTACCCGGCGCTCATCGAGTGGTGTGCCGTCGTCATAGAAGAAGAAGAACGGGATGTCCTTGCGGTAGCGCAGCAGGCTCTCGGAGATCAGGCTGCTGTCACAGCCCCAACAGCTGGCCATGACGACACCGTCGTATTGGCCCGTATCCCAATGGTGTAGAACGCTGCCGATCTCGAACGCGGTCGGGCCATAGGTCGCCGGGTCGATCAGCTCGTGTGCCTTCAGGGTCGAGGCTTCGACATTCGGGGCGGGAGCCCAGGGGTGCAGGTCGGCCACCTGGGCATGGAGCCGATCCCTCAACGCCGCCTGCCGGTTGACCATCGGTGCCACCATCTCCGCCGTCACCTTTCGACCGAACAGTAGGTGGGGGTGACTCCGGCCGAGGTATTCGAAGAAGTCAGTCATCGGCTCGACGACGAGCCGCAGGCCTTGTTCACTCATGCGCAAGAACAGGCCGGCGTTGGCGACGTCGTTGCCTTTGGTCAGGGCATCACCAGTGACATAGACCCGCCTCATTGGCTGGGTCCCCTGCCAGTCGGCTTCGACCTCGGCGAGCTCAACGGCCGCCTTCCTCAGCACGGCGCAGACCTCGGTCGTCTTGCGCTCGAGCTCGTCTTCGGCCTGATCGAGGGTGTCCATCGGAGTCTCGATGATGTCCATCATCTCCTGGGCGGCCTGATCGAACAGGGTCCGGACCTGGCCTGGTCGGGCTTCCACCGGGAGGTGGTAGACGTAGAGCTGACGCAAGACATCGATCGCAGCCAGACCAAGCCAGATCAGCACCGCCAACGTCGGTTCCGATCCGAACTTCAGACTGTCGACCGAGACATTGGTGTCCAACCCCATCTTCTCGATCGAGATACGGTCCTTGACGTCGTAGACACCGCCCCGGCACATCCGGCCGGCGAGCTGAAGCAACTCGACCTGCCCTTGGGGTGGATTCAGTTCGAGGTACTCACGGAAGGCCCCCCAGATCAGCTGGTATGACATGCACTCCTTGCCCGAGCAGTCCGGCTTGCCAAGCTGGGTCGTGTGCTCCGAGATGACCGGGGCGGCGACAGCGTCGAAACCGTAGGCGCGGTAGGCGGAGGCGAAGGAAGGCCCGAAATAGTCGCCCCCGCTCAAGACCACATAGTGACGTTCGGGGTCGAGCTGGTTGCCCCTATGCCCCGTCGGACTCACATGGGAGATCGCCACCGTGTTGTCGGGCACCTCGGCCGGGTCATCCTCGGCGATGAACTGTCGTACCGACTGGAGGAAGGCCTGGATGCGGGTGACGAAACCGGCCTCACCACCATGGCCGTCACTCTCCAGGATCGTGTGGGGATAGCCCTCCATCACCGACTGGAAGATCTGTTCGGTGAACGAAGCCGGCCCACAACCGAATGATGCGAGGAACACGGGGAAGATGTCGCCAAGCTCGCGAGCATTGGCCGCCGCTCGCATGGCCCGGTTGTCATCGCCCCAATAGGCCTTCCACATCGCTGGCGTCGCCGGGTCAACGTCGAAGCAATCGACGGGAATGGCCATCGCTCCGTTGCGACGCACCAGGTGGGGGATGTTGGCGTTGATCGCCCGATCGTTGGTCACGTGAAGATGCCCGACAATGAGTACGGCAGGAAGATCATTGGTCCTGGCGTAGTCGATGGCCTCGTTCCCGATCTCCATCAGGGCGTCCTCATAGCGCGCCTGGGCCGCAGCCGCGGCTGCTACTGCGGAGGCAACCAGGGCGGGGTCGGCCCCCAGCTCGGGAGCGACCCGAGACATCTCCTCGACCAGCTCAGGGGTGTCCAGGCCGTCACCAAATGAGATCCGGGGCCGGACGACCTTTCCCTTCTTGCCGCGGGCGAACAAGGACTGCTCGATCATGTCGGGCATGGCCTGTTCGGTCATACAGGTCTGACCGCCTAGGCCGTGGGTGTCAGAGATGCGGAAGAGCTTCGGGAACAGCAACGTTCCCTCGTCAAGATCGCACACAGCGTGGGCGATCTTGACCGGGCCACACGAGTCGAAGCTGTTGCAGAGCTGTTCACCATCGGCAAGCGATTTGGCGGTGGAGCGGAGCAACTTCACTGAGAAGCCCATCTCGGCCGCGAACGTCGCCACCCAGGGGATGTGCCCGGCAATGGCGCTGAGATCAGGCACAGCCAGTATCGGTGCCCCCTCGCGTTCGACGATGAAGCTATCGATCAGCGCTTCGCGTTGCTCAAAGGGATTGGGGGCATCCTTGGCCAACTTTGGCTGGGTCGCGCTCGAGATCTCGAATTTCGGACACGCCCCGCCCGACAGAGCCTTCCGGCTCGTGCCCCCGATCGTGATCGTCGTACGTTCGATCGGGCACAGGGTCTGGCATTTTGCATCCTGACAGCGGAACTCCGAGCGCTCCGTTATCTCTGCCACCTGGACCTCAGCCAGGTCCAGGGTCGGTGCCGCCAGCAGGGCGTCACGGCCGATCTCGTCGATGGCGCACAGGCCGATGCCCCACGCTCCCATGGCACCGGGATTGGGGGGCACGACAATCTCACGCCCGGTCACCGCAGCCAGGGTCCAAGCCAGCGATGGATTGCTGGCCGGTTTGCCCTGGAAGAAGATCCGGGCCCCCGGGGTCCGCTGGCCCATCACCCGGTTGAGATAGTTGTGAATGACCGAGTACTGGAAGCCGGCGAAGATGTC
>JAAETV010000641.1 GCA_024227975.1 Actinomycetes bacterium | reverse complement strand
GGGTTCCACCCCGCCCCGGGTCTGGATGCACCGGCTCCGCGCCACCAGATAGGAATCGAGCTTGTCCTGACGTTCCAGGAACTCGGCCACCAGTGTTGACTTGCCCGAGCCGATCCCACCGCTGACGAAAACCGAGCGCCGCTGCCCGGCCTGGACATCGTTCAAGATGGTGTCGAGTTGGTCCAACTCCTTGTCCCGCCCGACGACGACGGTCGAGATGCGGTGAAGGTCGGGGGCGGTAGCTGGGGGCGGTGTTGCTGCCACTGGCCTGGCCGGGCCGGAGGCATCGGTCGGCGTCGACGTTGGCCCGCCACCGGTAGATCATGAGGCCCCATCCCTGGCCGGGCGCAGTGGTTCAGGCTAGTCCGACTATTGCGCTCGAACTTCACAGCCAACCCGCGAGGAGGGGATCCCGAAGGCGCTCGACCACCACGCCAAGCGGCCATGATCGCGGCGGCGCCGATCGTCAGCCAGACCGGTAATGGCGCACCAATGGCCCGGGGCGATGATCGGCTCAGCGCAGCGCTCCGGCATCTCGATAGGTGGCGATCTCGGCATCGGTCAGGTCGAGCAGATTCCGTAGGACATGATCGGTGTGCTGGCCGAGGCAGGGTGCCGCCGATCGTTGGATCGATGGTGTCTCCGACAGGATGGAGCCCGTTCCGTCGTACAGGACCGGGCCGACCTCGCCGTGGTCAAGCACGGAGTAGTACCCGCGATGCTGGAGTTGGGGGTCGTCGAGCAGGTCGGTCGACCAGTTGACGACCGAGGAGGGAACACCGCCAGTGGCGAGCCGTTCAGCCAAGGCGAACGGCTCCTGCGAAACGGACCAGCGGCAGAGCGCTTCCTCGATCGCACCCTTGCGTTCCCCCCGGACGCCAACATCGTCCCAGCCGGGGCCGGACCACTCGTCGAGGAGGGGTGCCACAGCGGTGACCAGGTCTCGCCACTGGTCTGGCGTCTCACACGCAACCGTGACGAAGCGGTCGTCAGCGATTGTGGGGAGCAGGGTGTGGGGGCAGGCATGAGACCGATGGTGGCCCTGGGGTGTTGTGTCACGGTCGTTGACCTGGCAGTCGAGTAGTAGGGGCTCAGCGAAGTGCATGGCCGCCTCGACCTGGGAGAGATCGATGTGTTGGCCGAGCCCCGTCCTGCGCCGGTGCAATAGGGCGGCGGCCAGAGCGGAGATCCCGAAGCGGGGAGCGCAGAAGTCGGTGTAGGCACCCCAAGGTCCGGCTGGGGGACGGTCGGGCCAGCCGGTCGCAGAGTAGAGCGGGGTCACGGCGACCCCCTGGCTGCCGAACCCCCCGTAGCGTCGCTCGGGGCCATCCTGGCCGCGTAGACAGGTGGAGAGCATGACCAGATCCGGGTGGTCCTCTTTCAGGCTCTCGTAGTCAACGCCGAACCTCGCCATCGTGCCCGGGGTGAAGGACTCGATGACGACGTCGGCCCAGTCGATCATCCGCCGGGCCAGATTGCGCCCCGCGTCGAGGGAGAGGTCACAGGCCAGGCCGACTTTGGAGGTGTTGAGGAAGGAGAAGAACTGGGAGCGGTTCAGGCCAGGGACACCTTCGGCGAACGGACCGACCTGGCGCAGCATGTCCGGCCGTGCCTCGGATTCGATGTGCACCGTCGTCGCCCCCTGATCGGCCAGGGCCCGGGCGATCAAAGGCCCGACGCCGACCCAAGCGAAGTCGGCGACCTTCAGTCCGTCGAAGACACCAGTCCGCTGGTCCGGCTCGGTCGGCTTCGGCGCCGGCGCTCGAGGTGCCCAAGGTCGTTCGCGCAGAGCCCCGTCTGCGTCCAAGGGGGGAGCAGCCGGAAGCTCCACGAGGGGAGTGGCCGTCATTTTCGCGAAGGAACCGGCCCGACGGATCCCGTCGACATCCTGGAAGTAGTTTCGGGACTCGAGTTGGCGATCCTCGAGAACGTCCTGGGCGGTGTAGATCGGCGCACACAAGGTACGGGTGTCGAGGCCGAGGTCAAAGACCTCCCGTTTGGTGCGGGTGGCAACGAAATCCGCAATCGTGTCGAACATCCGAAGCACTTCCTCGGCCGAGGTGGTGCCCTCGGCCAGCTCCGTCTTCCAGTGGTGCCAATCGCGGCCAACCTGGTCGTCGGGCACCATGTCCTCACGTTCGGCCCAAGCCATCAGCTCATGGCTCGTTCGTTCGCCCATCCCGGGAAGCAGGAAGCTGATCTGGGCCCAACCATCCACCGCCTGCCACATCAGTTTGATGGGGACTCCCGGCCCGTACTCCCGTGGCTCTGCTCTCGTGTCGCACGTTCCCGGCACATTCTCACCGAAGACGGTTGCCCACGGAGACGCGTGCATCGTGGCCAAGACGATGGCGGCTTGGGCCGAGGTGTCGATGCGCTGGCCCCGACCGGAGCGGGCACGCTCGTACAAGGCGATACAGATGTCAGTGGCTGCTTGGCCACCCGCATGGCACGACGCCTGCTGATACCCGACCGGAACGTGCGGCCTATCGCGATCACCCTGCAAGGACAAGAGCCCACCGGCGGCCTCGATGCTCAGCTCGTCGGCCGCCCAATGCGCCTTCGGGCCGTCGAGTCCGTACGGCGTCACCGATGCCCATATGAGCCCCGAAGACACATCGGGGGAGAGTCCCCAAGGGTCGACGGCGTCGCCGTTGTCGATCAGTACGTCTGCACCGGCGACAAGAGCCGCAAGCGCCTCTCGATCGTTGGCATCGCCCCGGTCGATGACAACAGACTTCTTGCCTCGGCCCACCGCCATCCACGTCAGCGACGACTCGGCACCCTCACACCGATCGTCAACGAACGGACCGATGCGACGCCCAGTCGCTCCACCTGGCGGCTCGATCTTGACGACCTCTGCGCCAAGCTCAGCGAGGATCCGACCGGCAAGATCCCCCCACCGGGCTGTGAGGTCCACAACTCGAGTTCCCAACAATGCCGACAAGCCGTACCCCCAAGACGCACGAGATACTCATCATCGCCGAAACCCCGACCCAACACCTCGTCCTGGTGGAGCTCTACCGGCCACAGTAGGTGCGCTACTAGCTGTTCGGATTGAATGCAGCGGGGTCGTTGACCTCGAGTGCAACGAGGCGGAAGTGCCGAAGTCCATGGCGCGTCATGAGGCCGGCGTACTGTGGAATGAAGAGATCGTCAGTTTTGAACTCGAGCATCCCCTTGAACCATCCGGCCGGATACCCGAGCACGAACTGATGTTGCTCCTGTTCACCCCCGAGTGGCCGGTAGACCAGTTGGGCGTCGCGCTGGAAGAGCGAACCTGTTGGTGATCGTTCGAATGTCGACAGCGCCACGGTGCGCTCTTCTCCTGGTTGGCGCGCTTCGTTGCGCAGCCACAAAGTTGCAGCCGCCGGCATGTACAAGGGCTGGTACGCGTACGGTCGGTCGATCGTGATCTGCTGCAGATAGGGGAGCGCGCCATCGGTCATGCGCATCAGGTAGGCGTTCTCTCGGTGGAAGAATGTGGCAAACAGGGCTCCTCCGAGATCACCTTCCGGTGGTCTCACCCATTCAAGTGCTCGACGAAGCCGACCATCCACGGTCAGCTCTCCGACAAAGGTCGAAACATGGTGGTCGTCGCCGCCCTCGGACTCGAGCAGCAGAGTGCCGTCGTCTTGTCGTCTGAAGCGCCAATCCACGCTCCCGACCTGCTCGCCATCGTCTTTCGTGATGTCGTAGCGGCCCGATGCAGCCGGGTTCTCGGTGTCGCCGAGCACGGTGAATGGGCCCGGTGCCTGTTCCAGATCCCAGCGCTGCGCTCCACCCTCGGATTCCCAACGCACCACGACGGCGTCGTCGTCGAGCCAGTGCATCGTGTTGCCGTATCGCTCCGAGCGGTAGCGCGTCGTCTCGAACGTCCCCGCCGCGACCGTGATCGTTTCGCGCCCCAAGCACTCGACCTTTACGTCCAAGGCCTCATGGTGTCCGTCCTCGACACCAATCGCGGCGATGGTCTGCTCGCTCGGACCGCTCCTATCGAAGCGTCCGACCACCAATGATTCGAGCGGGCCGAAGAACCCGATTGGAACGCGCTTGGGGCTGCTTGGAACCCGTGTCGTCACCGTGCCTCGCTCGCGGTCTCTGGCCCGCCCGGCCAGGGTGCGTCCATCGTGGGAATAGACATAGTCGAAGTCACCACCATCTTGGCTCGTAGCGATCCAATG
>JAAETV010000640.1 GCA_024227975.1 Actinomycetes bacterium | reverse complement strand
CGGAGCCTGTCAAGTCTTGGTTGCCGGTTTCTTCAGGGTTTCGTTTGGATGTCGGGTTTGTTGATCCATGCCTCGGCTGGTGGGGTCAGGGCGTGGGGCGGTTTGTTCCGAAACCGTTCGGGGTTGGCCTGGTAGGCCTCGTCGAGGACGGCCTGTCGTGCGTTGATGGTGTCGTGGTGGGTGCCAGCGTGGACATCTGCGGGGTGTAGGTAGCCGATGCCTGAGTGGTAGTGCTCGGTGTTGTACCAGACCACAAATTTGCGCATCCATGTGCGTGCTTGGGCGATGTCGCCGAACCGTTCGGGATAGTCGGGCCGGTACTTCACTGTCTTGAACGCTGCCTCGGAGTATGGGTTGTCGTTCGATGTCCGAGGCCGCGACAGGCTTCGTGTCACGCCCAACGACTCGAGGAGCTCAGCTATCGTCGATGACGTCATTTGGGCGCCACGATCCGAATGCAGGAGTAGCTGGCCTTCGTTGATTCCCTCGCGTTTGCAGGTCTCACCGATCAGGCGGTGGGCGACAGTTTCTGACTCGACGGTGTCGATGGTCCAGCCCACGATTTTGCGGGAGTAGATGTCGATCAGGACGTACAGGTAGAACCACACCCGCGACGCCGGGCCACGCAAATAGCTGATGTCCCACGTCCATGCCTGGTTCGGGCCCGACGCCTGCACCCGAGGTGGTTCATAGCTGCTACGGCGATGACCGCGCCGGCGTTCACCAACCAGATTGTCCTCTGCCAAGATCCGGTACATGGTGCGCTCCGAACACAGATACATCCCGTTGTCGAGGAGGGTCGCATAGATCTGGGCTGGGGCGAGATCACAGAACGCATCGGAGCACAACACCGCCCGGATCTCATCACGTTCAGCGTCGGGGATCCGCCACGGCACCGGCAAATGTAGCTCCGCCGGTTTTCTGCGTGACGGCCGCTGCGGGAGTGTCCCGGCCGCCTTCTGGCGGCGGTGACGCCACGTCCTGGGCGAGAGCCCGAACGCACGGCACGCCCGGTCAACACCGACACGCGCCAACCACTGATCGATCGCTTGATTGGTCACGGTTTCGTGTTCGGCTTGGCGCTCTGGCGGGACATGGCCTGCAAGAGCGCCGACACTTTTCCCTGAGCCTCGATCAGTTCGTTCGCCGTCGCCAAATCGGTCTCGAGTTTCGCTACCTCTTGGCGGAGCCGGGCCAGTTCCTCGCGAGTCCGGTCCTTTTTCGGTCGGCCACGCTTGTCATCGGTCAGACCTTTCAGAGCGCCAGCGTCGCGTTGGGAACGCCACTCCGCGATCAACGACGAGTACAAGCCTTCACGCCGGCAGATCTCGCCAACACCACCGGACACCCCAGCAGCTTTCACCTCATCAATCTCGTTCAAGATCTTGAGTTTGTATGCGCCTGGCCACGACCGTTTCGCACGGCGGACCTCAGTCTCATCAGTCATCGCAGATACCATGAATACATCTCCCTCCGCCCTCAATCAATACTGTCGGACCAACCTGCAACCAACATCATGACAGCTAGGG
>JAAETV010000639.1 GCA_024227975.1 Actinomycetes bacterium | reverse complement strand
TTGGATCTCGCTCATGAGATGAGACGACACGACAACGGTCCGGCGGCCGTCCGCCAACGACTTCAGCAGCGTCCGGATCTCGACGATGCCGGCTGGGTCGAGGCCGTTCGTCGGCTCATCGAGAACGAGAAGCTCCGGATCTGGCAACAGCGCAGCAGCGATGCCAAGGCGCTGCTTCATTCCCAACGAGAAGGTCGAAGCCTTATCTTTCTCACGGCCGGCGAGTCCAACGATTTCGAGCACGTCGTGGATTCGTTGCTCGGAGATGCCCCGAAGTGCTGCCATGCTCCGCAGGTTGTCCCAAGCCGACAACGAACCGATGAAGGTCGGTCCTTCGATGAGCGCGCCCACTCGATGGGCGAACCGCTCGGGATGGGTGATCGGCTCGCCAAGTACGGTTCCGACGCCGTCGCTCGCCTTGATGAGACCCAGCAATACCCGGATCGTCGTGGACTTGCCCGACCCGTTGGGACCGACAAATCCGACGACTCCCCCACTCGGCACCTCGAACGTGAGGTTGTCCACGGCGGTGAGCTCGCCGAACCTACGGGTCAGACCCTCCGCAGTGATCGCACTCATGATGATTCCTGTTTCATCGGTCGCTTCTTCCTCTGTCGGTTGGGAACGACCTGACAGTACGAAGTGGATCTGAGGGCGATGTCAGCGTTTCCTGCGGAGTTCCTGAAGATTGCGCGCTACTGCTCGAGGGGGAGTGCGATGGTGATCGTCGTGCCCTCTCCAAGCGTGGAGACCGCGTCTATTTGACCTTGGTGGGCTGTGACGATGCCCTCCGCTATCGCCAGGCCGAGGCCTGACCCTCCAGCGGAACGTTCCCTGCCGGCGTCGGCTCGGTAGAAACGTTCGAACAGATGGCCGAGATGTTCGGGTTCAATGCCCGGACCCTGATCCGAGATTCGTATCCGCACGGTCGTTTCGTCGCTCCCACAGGCGAGCGCGAGGCTTGCGGTTGTCGGCGTGTGACGAAGTGTGTTGTTGATGATCGTGGTCAGTGCCTGCGTCAGCTGATACCGATCGGCAGCGATGTGTATTCTCTCGTCGATGTCGGAAGCATCGATCGGGCGCTCAGGT
>JAAETV010000638.1 GCA_024227975.1 Actinomycetes bacterium | reverse complement strand
AGGTCATGGCATTTTATGTCGGCAAAAGCAAAACAGCGGTTTGGCACATTATTACCGGGGTTGCTGGCCGAGGTCTCAAAAAGTAAACAGCAGATTACGCTGTTTGAGCGCTTGCTCAAACTATTTTCCAGCATCGCCGGTCGCAGCGTCTATTTCGAGCTGTTACACCAGAATGATTTACTGCTGGTCAAACTCACCAGTTTATTCGACAAGAGCGAGTGGATTGCCAACGAAGTAAGCCAATATCCAATGCTACTCGAGCAGTTGATCCAGACGGGTAATCTGACAAACCGGTTTAACCGTGAAGCTCTTGCTGCCGCCCTCAAGTTACAACTCGACAATGTCATAGGTGACGAAGAGCTGGAACTCGATGTTTTGCGGCTATTTAAACGCGAGCAGACTATTGCGATAGCAACTGCCGAACTTGCCGAGGAAATCGGCACCACCGAGGTCAGTCTATATCTTTCGGATCTGGCGGAAATTCTATTAGAAGCTGTACACCTGCT
>JAAETV010000637.1 GCA_024227975.1 Actinomycetes bacterium | reverse complement strand
CAATTCATGGGCGAATCCGACACCTCAAAGACTCAAACATGGCGCACAACCCACGGCGACATGAACGATATCGAGTGGGAACTGATAGCTGACCTTGTCGATTCAGGCTGGAAACCAGGCCTGGTAGGCCGCCCACCAAAGATCGACAAACGACGCATCATCGACGCGATCTTCTACGTCACCGCGACAGGCTGCCAGTGGCGAGCCCTACCCGAGTGCTACCCGAACTGGAACACCGTGCACCGCTACCACCTGCGCTGGTCACGCGACGGCACCTGGGACAAGATCGCGGCGCGGCTCACCACCGCAGTACGAGAACTTGAGGGCCGCGAACCGCACCCATCAGCAGGAGCGATCGATGCGCGCACCGTCAAGGGCGCCTCAACAGTCACGTCTGCTACCAGGGGCTATGACGCAGGAAAGAAGATCTCGGGCCGCAAAACGTTCGGGGTTTGTGACACCCTGGGCCTGCTCATCGCGATCTTCGTCGTCCAGGCGTCCGCGTCGGACAACGCCGGGGGGATCATGGCCGTCCACGCCGCCAAGCAACGCTCCACACGGTTGACCAAGGTGTGGTGTGACGCAGGCTTCAAGGTCGCGTTCGCCAAGTACTGCGCCAGCCAGAGAATCTCCGCTGAGGTCGTCAACCGGATTCATCCCCACGAGTTTGTGGCTCTCCCCAAACGGTGGCTCATCGAACGAACATGGTCCTGGCTGATGAACAACCGGCGCCTACAAATCGACTATGAACGCGACCCAGCCGTCACAGAAGGCTTCATATGGGCCGCCCACAGCCGCCACCTCCTACGCCGCCTCACCCAAACAGCCCCCACGACCTGACCAGCCCAAACAAACGCGACAGCCTCT
>JAAETV010000636.1 GCA_024227975.1 Actinomycetes bacterium | reverse complement strand
CTGGTCTGGTGTTGCCACGGAAAGTGACGGGTGGGGGTGAGGGGCTGGTCACCCATGGCGGCCTGGTATGGCTGGGAGCAGTGGCTGACCGGGTCGGGCTGAGCGCCGGTCTGCGGGCTGCGACCACCGGGTTGGAATGGCATAAACATCAGCCCGGTCACAGCCTGGAGTTGATCACGCTGGGCTTGGCCGATGGTGCCACCTGTGTGTCGGACCTGTCCGCGATCCGGGGTCAGGTCAACCTGTTCGGTGAGGTGGCCTCACATCCGACGGCGTGGCGTTCGTTCAACCGGCCAGGACCCGAGCATCTGGCCGGGATCGATACCGCGACCGCTGACGCCCGGGAGGTGGTATGGCGGGCCGATCCTGACGCTGACCGCACCGAGATGGTCATCGATCTGGACGCCTCGATCATCACCACCAAGGCCGACAAGCAAGACGCAGCCCCGACCTGGAAACGGACCTACGGGCATCGCCCGTTGTTCGCCATCGACGCTGAACGGGGCGAGATCCTGGCCCAAGTCCTACGACCCGGCAACGCCGGGTCCAACACCGCAGCCGATCACGTCACCGTGCTGGGAGCAGCCATTGACGCCCTCCCGGAGCGTGAAACGGCCGGTCACAATGTCGGTGACGATCCCGACGACGTTGAGGTCGACGTGTGGGTTCGTACCGATGCTGGTGGCACCACCCACTGGTTGGCTGAAGAGTGCCGAGACCGGAACCTGGGGTTCAGCCTCGGGTACTTCATCGACAGTCGGGTCCGTGACGCCCTGCTGATGGTGCAGGAAGAAGACTGGACCCCCGCCGTCCAGGCCAACGGTCACCACCGGCCAGGGCTGGTGACCCTGTGTCCGGGTTCGTTCGATGTGTGTGATCAAGGTCTCGATCGTTGACGACCCGATTTTGGTCGTGATCTTCATCAACGTCGACGGATCAAGGGCCCGCTCACCAATCGGGATCCGAGCGAACCGCAGCCAGCTGATCGAGTCCGACACCTCGGCGCACAACGTCTCGAAACCGAGTCGGTACCGGTACTTCAAGAACATCAACCGGAGGTAGGTATCGATCGGAATCGACGGTCGACCCCACACCGGGTCGAACACCGGAACGGTTCGAAGAACCTCGGGTCGTCCAACAACCCGTCCACCGCCAGCAGCTCCGCAGGCATCACCCTGGCTTCCTCGGGTAGCAACTGATCCCACAACGTCGGACGATCACATACCGTCCTCAACACGATGATGACTCCGATCCTCAGGCTCAAAACTGTGATCGGAGCCATCATCACCCAACAACCCGAAAACCGCGAGCACCCACCCCAACCGACTATTTCAGGGGCAAGTAGTTGGCCACTCGGAATCGATGCTCCTGCTCGCCGTGGCACTGGCGGCATGGACCCACGTATCTCATATTGTGATACACCGGGGTCATGGCTCAAGCGATCTCGGTCAGGCTCGACGACGAGGCCGAACAAGTCCTTCGAGCACTGGAAGCTTCGGGACTCAGCCGTTCCGAAGCGATCCGCTCGGCTCTTGTCGATTCAGCTCGTCGGCTCCAGCCAGGCTCGGAGCTCGCAGCCGAGGTTGCCGAACTCGAGGCCGATGACGTCGATCGCGTCGAAATGACCGCAGTAGCCCAGCTGATGGAGTCACTGCGTGCTGCGGGGTGACGTCTTCTGCTTCAAGGTGCCCAGGGGCATTGAACACGAACAGCACGAAGATCGATTCGGTGTCATCGCTCAGGCCGACGAGTTTCTACCATGATCGGTCGTATTCGTTGCCCCCACGTCGCATTCGGCGCGACCCGCTTCGTTTCGACCAGAGATCGACGTTGCTGGCGATCGGACCCGGGTGCTGGTTGAACAGCTCGGCGCAGTGGACACCACCCGGCTTGGCGATCTCACCGGGCACCTCAGCTCGAAAGAGCTGAGGGGTATCGACGAAGCGCTGCTCACCGTACTCGGCCTTCGGCAGATCTCGTGCTCGGACGCTTTCGAGAATGCCTCGGCCCGGGAGTGGCTGGAGCGGGTGCTCGACGCTTCCCGTCGGCCGGCGAGCCGGACCGATTGTCGCCTGCCAGCCTCGGGCCTGTCAGCGGTCGATGAATCGGGCCAGATAGATGGAGCGGACGGCCAACGCCTGGCGGACCTCGCTGGTCACTTCGTCGAAGAACTCCTCGCGGTAGGTCGAGTCGGTCACTGCCGCCACCGAGAACTGGAGGGCTGAGAAGGCGACGAGGAACCCAACGACTCGGATCAGCTCCACCGTGAGGACGACGTCGGTGCCGAAGAAGGTCCAGCGACCGATCACATCACCGGCCGGCAGCGCGTCGAGCGACGTCCAGGCGATGATGGTGTCTTCTCGCACCGCGAACACGCCGAAGACGGTGTAGAAGAGCCCGATGGCCACCGACACGAGCACGATCTGCAGGCCGAGATTGAACAGCACCACGAGCGCCACGTTCAGCCGGTCGGCCCGGCTCAGAGGTGGTTCGTGGGCGCCTCGGAGCTCATCACTCTGGTAGCTGGCCAGCGGTGCATCCGCTTCGTCGGCCAGCTCGCATACCCGCGCCCAGGAGCCGAAGTGGGCGATCTCAGAGATCTCCCGGGGGATCCGCAGGGCGATGAAACCGGAAGCCACCCCGCCCAGCAAGCCGACCGACACCCAGAAGGCCAGTGGCGTGAAGTCGCGGGCCACCTGCCACAGCTCGGCGTTGAGGAACAGGAAAGCAGAGAACACCAACACGAAGGGCAGGGCTCGGCCCATCAGCGTGAGGAGCTGGCTGAGGTGGCGCGCCGTCTGGCGACCGGCCCAGATCGTGGTCGGCACCAGTCCGAACGAGACAACGACGTACACCACGGCCAGCGCCATCGTGTTTACCGCTACAACCCCGAGCGCGGCGACGACTGGTCGGTCGCCGAAGATCAGGGGTGGCAGCGCTGGCACGACCACGAAGGCGATCAGCTCCACCGTGCCTACCTGGTCTGGCAGCTGGAACGGTCGCCGGCCCCGAACGGCGTTGATAGTGACGGCGGCCCCCAGGATGATGGCGAAGCTGGCGACTGTGATCCCGGCCTGGGCCCAACCGCTGAAGCGGTCGCTGTAGGCCCCGATCACGTTGAACAGGAACACCAGCAGCAGGAAAGGCAGGGCCCGGGTGAACACATCGGTCGAGGCTCGGTAGTCATGGATCAGATGGGGAAGCCCGTGACGCAAGAACCAGCGCTCGACCCTCTCTCGTTCGTCCACCCCAGCACGCTAGTACGACTGGGTCACCCGGCGAGACCGGTGGTCGAGGAGGAACGTCTCGTGCGGTTGAGACGGTGGCATCTCGGCTAGACACCAACAAACATGAAGTAGAGCGCCATGCAAGCCAGAGGAAACAGGAGCACGACTGCGACGAGTAGGCTCGGGTCCCTCAGGGCAATCACGAATCCGACCAATGTCACGGTCCCACCTACCGTGGCCAATAGGACACCGAGCGCAATGACGAACACGGCGACAT
>JAAETV010000635.1 GCA_024227975.1 Actinomycetes bacterium | reverse complement strand
TGGGCGGTGTGATCGCCGAGCAGCTCCGGGCCGCCGGTCTCACCGTCACCCTGGCCACTCCAGCCAACCAGGTGTCAACGTGGACGACCCACACCGAGGAACAGCATCGGATCCAGCGGCAGATTCTCGAGCTCGGCATCATGGTCGAGACCGGAACCTCACTGGCCGCCATCGGCGACGGCGTGGTGACACTGGAATGTGTCTACACCGGTCGTACCCGGGAAATCGAGGCCGCCAGTGTCGTCATGACAACCTCGCGGATTCCCAAGGACGCCCTCTACTACGCGTTGGCCGATCGGATCGAGATCCAACGAATCGGTGATTGCCTGGCACCGGGAACGATCGCTACTTCGGTCTACTCAGGACACCAGTACGCCCGGGAGTTGGACGTCGAAGTCCCCGTCGATGTGCGGTTCCGACGCGAACG
The DNA here is from genome assembly GCA_024227975.1 of Actinomycetes bacterium. Next base: position 1,331 of record JAAETV010000635.1, on the reverse strand, counting down.
GGTTGTCGCACCCTGAACCCTCGGACCGCGCCCCCGGCCCTTCAGGTCGTGAGTGCACTGACCAGATCGCGGGCCCGCCGGACAGCATCGTTGGCCCCGAACCCGTACACCCAGTCACCGCCGAAGTGGATGCGACCGAGGGGCTCCTGGTTCAAGGCGTAGTCCCCATCGAGGACATAGCGTGGCGGATACACGGGCCCGTAGTAGGGGACCTGCCATATGCGAGCCTCGCTCAGCACCGGGTCCAGCCCGGGCCAGAAGGATGCGAGCTCTCCATGGAGCCTGTCAGTGATCGGCCGGCCCTGGTCCTCATCCACCAGGTGGTGGGGGGTGAAGACGTCGACGGGACCCGTCCAAAGATCGGATGCCGCCGGCTCGTTGACATAGGCCGCCAACACCCCCGATTCGAAGTCGCCAGGAGGCGAGTTGGTGATCCAGGTGGCTGTCTGATCGGTGTACAGGCCGGAGCCGCTGAATCCGTGCTCGGTCTCCCACACTCGTTCGGAGTACTGGCTGCTATGGCGGATGACTCGAGCGAAGTCCAGCCTGGCCAGAGCCTGCTTACGCTCGGCTGGTAGGCCGGGCACGATCCGGGAGACAACGGGGTGGGGTACGGCCACGATCGCCACGTCGGCTCGCACCGTGTGTGATCCGGAGCGATCCGTGTACTGCACTTCCACCCCATCGTTCCCGGGGAGATTCTGGACCGTCGTGACCTCGGCCTCGAGCGTCATGGCGTCGGGCGGGAGCCGGTCGATCAGCTGGCTGATCAGCTGATCGTTGCCATCGCGAAGGTGGTAGAGATCGGAGTTGAACCAGATCCAGAGGTTGAGAATGGCGTAGGCCGCGCTGGAGCGATCGGAGGGGACGCCAACCTCAGGTTTGAGGAAGATACTGGTCAGCCAGTCCACGTCACCCGACCCCGACCGATCGTAGGATCTCGATATCCAGTCCCGCATCGACTCGGTGTCCAGGCTGGCGTACTCCTCAGCATCGGCCGGCATGCTCAATAGGCCGACACTGTTCGACACATGGCTGGTCATCTGATTGAAGTCGGCGGCATCGGTTGCCCCCTGCCACGGCAGGTCGCTGATCCATTGGCTGTAGCCACGCGGTCCGACGTACTCGTCTCGCAGGAAGGCACCCACCGATCCCCGATAGGGCGTGACCTGGTCCCCCAGACCCAACTCGTCGATCAGCCACCAGACGTCGGGATATGTGTCCTGTTCGAAGAACTCCTCAAACCCGGCTTCGGAAATCTGACCATTGGGCCAGCGATCGGTGATTACGCGCCCGCCGGCATGCCCGTGGGCGTCGAGCACCGTGACCTG
>JAAETV010000634.1 GCA_024227975.1 Actinomycetes bacterium | reverse complement strand
TACCAGCGGAGGGCCCGCTCCCCGTCGGCGACGTTGAACACGATGTGGTCGATCCCTCTCACCTTGATCATGAGGCCGCCGTCTCGTTCGAGCCGCCCGGTTCCCACAGCGTCTTCTCCAGATCCCGTTGCCGGCCCTGTTCGATGGTGGCCAGGTCCACGTCGAGGCCCACATGGTCGCGGATCATGCGGGTGGCCGAGGGGAGGTCGTCCTCGGCCGGCCAGCTGGCTGGTGACCACAGCTGGGAGCGGTGTAGGGCCTTGGGGCAGTGGATGTAGGCCTCGATGACGGTGAATACAGCCACGACCCGTGCCGGTTTGTCATTGATGGCCATGCGCTGGCAGAGGGCCGGGTCGGTCGTGAGCTCGACTGTCCCGTTGAGCCGCAGGGTCTCGTCGAGCCCTGGGATCATGAACAACAGGGCGGCACTGGGATTGTCGACCACATTCTGAAATGAGTCGAGCCGGTTGTTGCCTGAGAAGTCGGCCCACGCCACATGTTGGGTGTCGAGGACCTGGACAAATCCGGGTGGGCCTCCCTTGGGGGAGCCGTCGCAGACCCCCTCGGCGCTAGCCGTCGATAGGACGAACAATGGTGACTGGGCCAGGAAGGCTTCACAGTGCTGATCGAGCTGATGGATGACCTTGTCGATAGGGCCCCGTCCCGGTTGGCGGTACACCGAACGAAGGTCTTCGACACATTGCATAGTCCCCATGACCCCAACCGTAGCCACCTCACCGGACCCGTGCCCAACGCCATGTTTGGGTGGCTCTCAGATGCCGACGGCGCACCCATCGGCTGGCTCAGATGCCGACGGCGCACCCATCGGCTGGCTCAGATGCCGACGGCGCACCCATCGGCTCTGGGTTCGGAGCCGGCGGCGTAGACACCGTCTTCGGAGCGGACGATGATCTGACCCCGTCCGAAGCTCATCCGGCTCCGCTCCACATCGACCCGGTGGCCCCTGGCCCGTAGTCCAGAGACAACACTGTTGGGCGTCTCGGCCTCGACCTTGACCGTCCAGTCCCGCTCCACTTGCCAGCGGGGAGCATCGAGTACGGCCTGCGGATTCAAACCATGGTCGACCATGCCGCTGATGACCTGGAGATGACCCTGGGGTTGCATCTCCCCACCCATGACGCCAAACGGGCCGACGGCCCGACCCCCTCTGGTGAGGAAGCCGGGGATGATGGTGTGACGGGGGCGCTTGTCGGGGGCCGCCACATTGGGATGATCAGGATGGAGCACGAAACCCGCCCCCCGATTCTGGAGCGAGACCCCGTGGGAGGGGACAACGATCCCACTGCCGAAGCCCATGTAGTTCGATTGGATGAAGCTCACCATCATCCCGTCACGATCGGCGGCGCACAAGTAGACGGTGCCCCCTCGCCTTGGTTCGCCTCGGGCCGGATCGCCGGCTTGCTCCGTTATCAGCTCAGCCCTTGTCTTCAGGTAGTCGGGGGCCAGCATGCCGGCTACCGGGACCTCTTGGTGTTGCTGGTCGGCGACATAGGAGTCGGTGTCAGCAAAGGCCAGCTTCATCGCCTCGATCTGATAGTGCCAGCCTCCGGCGCTGAGTCTGGGGTGAGTCGCGGCCGGGGTATTGGCTGCCACACCGAGAGCCATCAGGGCGGCTATACCCTGACCATTGGGCGGGATCTCCCACACCTCGCAGCCGTTGTAGGCCACCGAGATGGGATCGACCCACTCGGCCTGGTGAGCGGCCAGATCGTCGAGCGACAGCCGTCCCCCGGTGGTGGTGGCGTAGGCCGCGATGGCTTCGGCCACCTCACCCTCGTAGAAGTCGCGCCAGCCCCCGTCGACAAGGCGGCGGAGGCACCGGGCGTGACCCCCACTGGCCCACTGCTCCCCGGCTCGGGGTGCCCGGCCACCGGGAGTGAACACGGTTGCCCAATCGGCTACCTCCTCGAGCCCGAGAGAGGGGAAGAAGCGGGCCGCTGCTTCCCACTGGCGAGCGACGACGGGTGAGACGGGGTAGCCACGCTCTGCGTAGCGAATAGCAGGTTGGAGGAGTCGCTCGATGGGGAGCCGACCGAAACGTTGGTGGAGTACCCCCCAACTGTCAACGGCCCCCGGTACCGTGACCGGCCCCCAGCCTCGCTCCGGCATCGTGCCGGTGCCGGCACCGGGGGCGGTGCTGGATCCACCGCCGCCGCTGGCTCGTAGCTCGTCGGCCCGGTTGGCTGAGGGCCAGCGGCCCGATCCGTTCAAGCCATGGAGCTTCGTCCCGTCCCAGACGATGGCGAAGGCGTCGCTGCCCAGCCCGTTTGAGCATGGCTCGACCACAGTCAGGGCGGCCGCGGTTGCGATGGCAGCGTCGACGGCGGACCCACCATCGGCCAGAACACCAAGGCCGGCTTGTGCCGCCAGGGGCTGGCTCGTTGCCACCACCCCTTCGGTCGCCAGGACCGCTGATCGACTCGACGGATGGGGGTAGTGGTGGAGCGATTCAGGATCGTGGTCGCTGGAAGTCAACCGACACCACCCTGGTGGAGGCCCGGTTCGGTATCAAGACCCTTGCGGTAGCGTCGACCTAGTCCTTGGCGGACGTCGCGGTTGACGAGGGCCCGGCCGAACATCGGGTGGTACATGGATCGGACCTCATGTTCCAGCTTGGTGCACACCTCACCACTATCGAGATCGATGATGTCGGTGAAACGGTACTCGTTTTCGTCGGTCTCGATCGTGATCAGGTCTCTGGACTTGAGCTGGTCATAAGGGCCAGAGAAGTTGTTGAGGTACACGGCGATGTGATGACCGTCGAAGTCGATGATGGGGGCGTCGGTCTCGCAGAAGCGAAGCTCCTGATGGAGGCCGACGGCGACCACCGCCGTGGAGTCATCCTCGAGCCTCGTCGGGCAGCCCAGGATGGTCTGATAGAAGGTGGCGATGGCGGGGGCTCGGCCAACTTCTACGTCGACCTCGACGTACGGCATACCGATGGTGAACCCGGCGATCTCGTTGGGGCCGTGGATGCGGAACTGATTCCCCCACGGGCCGGTGACCATGAGGTCGTCGTCGACGAGGGTGTGGGCGAGCTGGGTCTCAGCCACGGTTGGGACCCGGTTGAGGAGTTGGTCGAGCCGTTTGATCACTGCCTGGGGGTCGGGCACGACCAGGCCGATGCGCCCCCGGAACCGTTGTGCTCGATCGGTGAGCATCAGGTGCATCTGCTGGCTGCCGAGGTTGGCCCAGGTGGTACCGAAAATGCCGAGATCGATATACGGATCATGGGTGAACCCGAGGCCTGAGATATAGAACCGGTCGGCGACGTCGCGATCAGTAACGGCGAGGTTGACATGTTCCATGCTCAAGACATTGCCGACGTCCTGGCTCGAGCGGTCGTAGTCGGGTGTGGGATCGAGTTGGGTGTCTGCCATGGTTCGATGGCCGCCTCGCTGCCGTTCGTGCGACCGGCGGTCGCGAGCCGACTATAGGTCAGAGGGCCGCGGTGCTGGGATCTCAGTTCGGCCCTTCGTCGGGGTTGGAGTACAAAGGAGGATCATGTAGCAACGAAGATGAGGAGACAGGTCATGACGTCAGAGAGTCTTGCTTTCGAGAACATCACCTACGAGAAGGATCCACCTATCGCCTATGTGACCCTGAATCGGCCTGAGAAGCTCAATGCCCTGTCCGAGGATCTCCAACTCGAGGTGCGTGATGCTCTGGAAGATGCCGGATGGGCCGATGATGACATCAGGGTGATCGTCCTGAAGGGAGCAGGACGGTCCTTCAGCGCCGGTTTCGACATCAGCGGGGGTGACGACCGGCCGGATGGGGTGCAGATGCGTCAGCATTTCCTCACCGGCAAGACTTTCAGCGCTTCGACCTGGTGGGATGTTTTCTGGAACAATCCCAAGCCGATCATTGCCCAGATCCACGGCTACTGCATCGCCGGTGGGATGGCGACAGCCACCTTCTGCGATCTGCGCATCTGCTCCGACGATGCCAAGTTCGGGGCGCCCGAGATCCGAACCGGGGGCCCATATATTCCTGCCATCTGGCCGTGGGTGGTAGGGATGACCAAGGCACGCGAGATGCTTTACACCGGCAACCTGATTGATGCGGCTGAAGCCAAGCGGCTCGACATCGTCAACGAGGTCGTCGCCCAGGAAGACCTCGACGAGGCCGTGCGGCGTCAGGCCTTGACCATCGCCAAGTTGCCGAAGACGACCGTTGAGTACAACAAGAAGCTGATCAACATGGCCTATGAGCTGATGGGGGTCAGACAGGTCATCGACCGATCGATGGAACTGGAAGCAGTAGCCCTGACGAGCACGGGCTCCTCACCCGAGATCGAGAAGTTCGAGGAGCTGCGCAATAGCGAAGGCCTCAACGCCGCCCTGGCCTGGAATGCCGCCCGCTTCAAGGAGGAAGACTCCTGGTTCAGAGGCTGACTGTCACAGGTCACTGAAAGACTGGCCCCCTGGTCGACGAAGCCAAGGGAGCGCCACATGGATGCAGGATCTGGATATGGAGGTGTTGAGCCTGAGGTTGATGTTGGTGGCGGTGTCGACACTGATGGCAGTGCTGACACTGATGACATCGCCCCTGATGCGGTGCCAATGGACGAGGTCCCACTCGAGCGGTTGGAGGAGGAGCTGGTCTCGCTGGCTCCCCATCTGGCTGCCGCTGAGGCTCGCTGGCTGGAGTGGCTTGCAGCCTACGATCGGCGGGAAGGGTGGCGCATCTGGGAGTGTCGGTCGGCGGCCCACTGGCTGAACTGGAAGTGCGGTATGTCATTGGTGGCGGCCAGAGAAAGGGTCCGGGTAGCCCGGGCACTGGAGCACTTGCCCCTGACCCGGAAGGAGTTTGCTCAGGGGGCTCTTTCGTACTCGAAAGCTCGAGCCATCACCCGAGCTGCCCCCATCGGGCTGGAGACCGATCTCCTATCCATGGCTCGTTCCTCGACCGCAGCCCAACTCGACCGGATCTGTAGCGGGATCGTACGGGCGGGCCGCCAATCGAAGTCTGCCGATGACGCTGGCCCAGCTAATGGTGGCCCAGGTGATGATGATCTGGGCGACGGCGACTCCCCCATCACCAGGGGCCCCGATACCAACAAGCCTGATACCGACCTGGACTCCGATAGGAGTCCGGCCTGGACGAAGCTGTTCGTGTCATCTCATCCGAACGACGACGGCACCTCGATCTTGATGGCGTGCTTGACTGACGACACTATGGCCCTCCTAGTTGGCGCCATCGATGCCAAGGTGTCCGAGATCATCAACGACGGCTCGAGTGAGGAAGGCCTGTCGCGCTCAGAACTGATCGATCACCGCGGAGGTCTTCCGGCCCTACGAGCTCAAGCTCTCACCGAGATCATCACTGATGGTGACGCCGAGACGACAGTCATGATGACCGTCCCAATCGATTGCGTGCCGATCCCCCACATCGATCCCGAGTCCAGCGCCGAAGCAGACCGCGACACTGATTCGGATGTCGAATCCAGGAGTCCTCTGGGCTCTGAGCGGTGGTCGGTAGTCGAGCGATTGGCCTGCGATTGTCGGGTCAATCTCACCCTCGCCGACGATGCAGGCAGGCCCCTCTCTGTCGGGAGAGACTCGAGAACTGTCCCCAAGCGGATACGCACCGCTCTCGAACTGAGAGACCACGGTATGTGCCAGTTCCCAGGCTGCGCCACTACCCGGGGGCTCCACGCCCATCACGTTGTCCACTGGCTTCGGGGTGGGCTGACAGAGCTGGACAACCTGGTCCTTGTGTGCTCGTTTCACCATCATGTGATCCATGACGGAGGTACCGGCTCCCCTGGCCGATGGACCGTCCAGGCTCACGAAGGCGGATTCTTGTTCCGCACCCCAGCTGGTGAACCCGCCACCGTCGAAGACTCCCGCGGGAGTCTGATCGACCTCTACTGGTTCACCCGTCAACGAGTCGGCGAGTTCACCAGACTCGAACCCATAGACGGAGGCCGGATCACCGACCTCTCCTGGATCACCACCGCCGCTATCCACAACGCCCGCAACCAACATCAGTAGCCCAAACCTATGGATTGTCCGTAGCCGGTGTTCTCAGGGGTGTTGTTGCTTCCCGCACCTTTCGGTTGCGGCCCTGGATCGATGCCAAGGCCATTGCCGAGCTCGTCGCACCCCCACCTGGTCGGGCCGGGGTAGCTATGCCGGGCAGACCGTGAGCGATTGATGAGCTAACCTGTAGCCATGAGACGAGTGGCCATGTTCCTGCGCCGGATGTTCGCCGCACCAGGACCGAGCGGGAGCCAAGTTGAATCTTTCAAGGCTGAGGCGATGGTGCGAAATCCGGATGCCATGGCCGCTGAACAGCACGGAATAGCAGGCTGGCAGCACTCAGGGCCCTCCTTCTAGCTACTCGGCGAGTTCCGGCGTAGAGCCCTCTGAGCTTGTTCCAAACGCGTGCACAAGGAGACCTGCGATTCCGACCGGGTGCGGCGTCGGCAAATCCTCATGCACGCAGCGGATCGATCGCCTCCCGCGAGCCACTGAGCGGCACCTGCGAGCGGGTTGGCGAGTGACGGAGCGTAGTTGCTGTTCTTCACACAGAGTGTGTGGCCGTGGCCACGTCCGGATAATCGTTGCTCGCCACCAGCGAGCAGATTCGGATGCCGCCCACATTGGCAGACTCAATGGACGAGGACCTCCTCCGAATCGGTCGGCGATCGGGCGTTCTTCGGACTTGTTGGTTGACCCGGCGACGGTCGCTCCCGAGCCTGGTCGTTCATCGGTGGGTCGGTAGGTACGGCAGCGCGACTTGGCGTGATCTCGAGCATCCACGGTCTTGCGCCGCTAGCGCCCGCGATGCCGCCAGTGCCTGCGGTGCCCGCAGCTCCAGCAGTGCCTGCGGTGCCCGCAGTGCCGGAAGTGCTCGCATACGTCAGGCGCTCGTTGGACCTGCGAAGATGTCGTTCTCCCTATCGGGTTCGAAGCCAACGCTCAGGTAGAGGTGCTTGGCGGCCGCGTTGTCCGGTTCGAAGCAGATCTTGAAGCGCTTGGCGCCGGCGCGGGCCAAGCGGTCGATGCCGTATGTCAGGATGTGACGGGCGAAGCCGCGTTGCTGGTGCTTGGCCTCGGTACGCATTGGCTCGACCACACCTACTGAGGTCGTCGGGTCGTACCAGAAGAGCCCGTATGCCGCGACATTACCGCCGTCGTCGTATACGACCAGGTCGAGGTCGGGGCGGTACAGCGACATCTGGTTCAGCCGTGGCTCCGGGTCCATGTGGCCGCGATGCTCATTGATCATGTGATGGGGGCGGTCCATGGCGCCACGCCGGTCGTACAACTGGTACCCCATGTGGAGTGGGCTGATTGGTGGTCGAGCGTCTGCGGCCAGCCAGGATTCGACCAATCCCTCTTCCTCGATGGCGAAGCCGCGCTCCTCCAACACCGCCCGCAGAACATCATCCGCTCGGTCGACCTCGAGGTTGACTGCCTCGAAACCTGCTTCGTGAGCGCGATCGAGGCCACGCTGCATCACGCGTGCTGTCCAATCCGGAGTTGCGTCGGGTAGTACGAGTGGATCCAGTTGTTTCGAGTCACCCCATTCGGTGGCGATCACCGCCGCCTCAGGGCGGCCCAGGTCATCGAACCAGAAGAGCTGTTCGAGGTCGTCGGTCGTGCGGGGGTTCTGCGCCCACCACCACTGGAGCTCGGCTGCTTCGTACAATCCCGCCGTCGGGTGAGTGGTCCGAATCCGGTTGAGTAGCGTCGTAACCGCTTCGAGGTATTCGAGGCCGGCTCGGCGCTCCTCGATTGGGATGATCATCGGGGAAGGCTACAACGAAGCCCCGATCAGGGAACCGGTATTTACGACCTGGGAGGGCTGATGCCAAGGTCAACCAGAACGGCCCCTTGCCGATGCGATGCCATCCTCAAGTGCTCGGCCGTTGGGCGGGTCGGTGACCTAGGGTGAGGGGGTGGGTCGAGGGTCTGTCTCTGATGTTGCTCGGATCGAGGCGAAGCGGCTGCTGCTGGCATGGCTGGCCAATGGAGGCGACGACATCCACTCGCTCCAGCGCACAGCGTTTGAGCTGCATGTCGAGCACAGCACGTTCCCCGGCGATGAGTTCACCCGAGTCGCTCTCCAGGCCCTGGAGATGGCCAAGGTCGATCACCACGGTCCGATCGCCTACGAGACCTTGTTGATCGACCACCTCCCGGAGATCAACTTCCGGGGGAAGGAGAACCGCAAGATCCGGTTCGCGGTCATGGGTGTGGCCAGCCTTCGGGGCGGCCTCGATCCCGACGTGCTGGACGAAGTCATCTACTGGAATGATGACTACTGGCGTTACGGCCTGTGGGCCAGCATTGCTCTGATCCGGGCAAGCGCCGCCAAGGCTGGTATCCCGGTCGCCGATCTCGCCCGGCGACTCGCCCACCGACTGCACCTCGTCCTAGACGTTTCCGACGACGACTGAGCCAGTGCACATCATGCACTGCGGACGTCTGCGGACGTCTGCTGACTTCTGCGTACTCCAGGTGCTCGGAATCGCCGGTCAACCAGACACCGCGCCGGGGCCGTTGGCCAAGGCCGACAGCCCCGTGGGATGCCTGCGAGTTAGAACCCTGAGGACCATCTCGACTGGCGCCAACAGGACTGCCGGACGTTCTGCCAAGTATCGAGACCACGAAGGGACGTGATTGAGCTCGCGTATCCGGTCTGATCAGCCTGGTCCCCGTATGGCCGAGGGCGGTCACTGGGTCCGTGACAGCCTGGAGATCATCGTCGGCTCACGGTTCCAGTGGCCGCACATCAGGACCACCAGTTGGTGGCAGTGGCAACCGTGCTCGTCGACAATGTCGGGCAGATCCGGGCCGTGGGCGGGCTGGCGGCAGAAACGGACTCTGCAGTACGAGCCACGTTCGGGATGAACGTCCTCGGGCCACTCGAGTGCTGTCGTCGGCTCGCACCGTTGGTGACGAGTTCCTCGTGCGGGCGTTGCTCATTACCGGCCATGGCTTGGTCGTCGACGGAGGCTTCTCTTTCATCGGCGGTTGAACCCTCGGCACTCCGTGCGGTGCTTCTGAGCGGACTGGGCAAGGATGAGGTCTATGAGCAGCGCGAATGGCAGATATGGATCGGGAATGGTGGCGGCGGCCCAGCCGGAGGCGGTCGAGGCTGGTGTCGGTGCGCTACACGCTGGTGGGAACGCCGTCGATGCGGCAATTGCCTGTGCCCTGGTCGCCGGCGTCGTCGATCCCCAGATGTGCGGGATCGCAGGCTTTGGCAACGCCCAGCTCTACCTCCCCGGTGCTGGGGTCCATACCTGTGTCGACTTCCACGGAACATCGCCGGCCGCCACCCGGCCCGACATGTGGGAGCACCTGATCGTTGGCGAAACCCGTGACGGTTTCGGTTTCCTGGTCGAGGGCAACGTCAATGATGTTGGCTACCAGTCGATCACGACCCCGGGCTCCCTGCTGGCCTACTACGAGGCCCAAACCCGCTACGGAACCTTGCCCTGGGCCGATGTGGTGGCGCCGGCGATCCGTTGGGCCGAGGAGGGGTTTGCCATCCGGCCAGCGACCTATCACTGGTGGCAGGAGGGGGCAACCATGGGCCGAGTCGATGCCGTTGAACGTCTCGGACATACTCCCGCCGGCCGTCGTATCTACTTCCATCCTGATGGCACTCTCCACTCGATAGGAGAGACTCTCCGCAATCCGGATATGGCCGAGAGCCTTCGCCGAATCGCAGCCGGAGGAGCCGATGTGTTCTATCGGGGCGACATGGCCGAACAGATCGCGGCCGACATGGCCGCCAATGGTGGTCTGCTGTCGAGCGATGACCTGGCCAACTACAGCACTGTTTGGGGTGAGCCGCTGCGCACCACCTACCGGGGGCTCGACGTGGCAACCAACCAGCCCCCGGGGGGCGGGATCATGGTGGTCGAGATGCTCAACACCTTGCAGCACTTCGACCTCGCAGCCATGGGCCACAACAGTGTCGAATATGTCCGCACCGTTTCCGAGGTCATGAAGCGGACCACGGCCGACAAGGACGCCTACGTCGGTGACCCCGCCTTCGTCGATGTTCCCATCGATCGCCTCCTCTCAGCCGACTATGGAGCGAGCTTGGCCGACCAGGTTCGCCGCGGCCAGCGGGCTGAAGTGGCCCGCATGCAAGGTGAGCCACCAGATACCACCCATGTTTGTGCGGTCGATGGTGATGGCAATGCGGTGACCATGACCCACTCCCTCGGGATGCCTTCGGGTGTCATTACCGACGGCTTGGGATTCATGTACAACGGCTGTATGGGTGTGTTCGACCCTCGCCCCGGTCGGGCTGGTTCGTTGGCTGCGGGCAAGCGTCGCTTCAGTTCCTTGTGTCCGACGATGGTCTTCCGAGATGGCGAGATCGAGCTGGTAGTCGGTGCTCCCGGCGGAACCCAGATCGCAATGGGCGTGACCCAGGTGTTGTTGAACTCGATCGACTTCGCGATGCCGATGCTGGACGCCATCATTGCCCCCCGCTTCTCATCGACCAGCAACGCCATCGATGTCTGCAACCGCATCCCCCGGTCGGTTTCCGACACCCTCGCTGCTGATGGATATGAGGTGATTCGTTGGCCTCAGAGCTACGCCTTCGCCCTGGTGCACGGAATCGCGGCTACCTCCAGTGGCCTGGTCGGCGCGGCCGACCCTGGAGGCGACGGGATGGCCCTGGCGGCCTGAGCCGGAATGCCCAATAGGGGGCTCCGACCTGGGCCGGACCCTCGGCGTCACAGCCCCATTGGTCGGCTCAGGCTAGGTGGCGCTTCGTCTGTTCCACTGCGCGGTCGATGACCCATCGGAGGAAGTGTTGCTTGCCTAGCTCGGGTCGGGCAGCAAGCCAGCTGACAGTGATCAGCTCCCGGATGGTGATGAAGGCGGGCAAGAAGGCTAGTTCCTCGTCGCTCAGGGGATGGACGGACCGGTACCCGTCGACGAGGGCATCAGCCGCTTCGTCGAACCAGGGCTCACCGAGACCGGGTGCAAGGGCAACGGCGAGCTCATAGAGGTACCAGGAGAACCCTGCATCGTCGAAGTCGATGACCACCAGGCGATCCTCGCTGGCCAGAACATTGTTGAGATGAAGGTCGGCGTGGATCAGCCCGAACATGGACCGGTCCGCAGGCAAGGTACTGAGACGACGATGGAGGACATGACGGGCTTGGGTGAAGAGCCTCCGCTCCGAAGGTTCCAGCTCCGCCACCTCCCAGAACCTTCCCCATAAGGGGTCGAGGCCGACGAGGCCGTCGGCATCCCAGCGCCGTCGATCGAAGCCAGGGGGTGTGTCCCAGACCTCGCCGTGGGATCGTATTGCGGCCATGATGGTTCCGAGCTTGTGGAAGTGGCGCCCAACCGATGAGGGGTCCTGACCGAGGATCTCCTCCAGCCGTACCCCATCGATCCACTCGATCACCCCGGCTACTCGTGTCTCCTCACCGACCGGAACCATCTCATAGCCGTTGCCCCTCGCGCTACGAAGAGAAGTCGGCGTGTCGATGCCGGCGTCGCGGAGCGAGTCGACCCAGACCAGCTCCGATTCCATCTGGGCCATCGTGTTGTAGCCGGGGCGATGGAGACGCAGGATCACCCGGCCCTGGTCGGTGGTGTCCACAGCGAACACGGCGTTCTCTGAAAAGGACAGGAGGTCTACCTCCTCGACGTCGAGATCCCACAGCCCGGCGGCCGCTACCGCCCCTGCCATCAATTCCTCATGGGTGCTCATGGGCTCATTTCTGCTCTAGGGACGTTCGCCTGAACCGACGGCGTCAGCCAGTGTGGCCAGGAAGAGGTTGGCGTGTTCATCGTCGAACACGATCGGGGGTCGGACCTTCAACACATTCCCGTGTTGGCCAGCCCTTCCCATCAACATGTGGCGACTCTTCATGGCTTCGACGACGGCAGCCGCCCCGACCGCGTCAGGATCCGTTGTCCCGGGGGTGACCCAGTCGATCCCGATGAACAGGCCATGACCCCGCACCTCGCCCATGGCCGGATGATCTGACTGGAGCTGGCCCAACCCTTGACGCAACGTTTCGCCGACCCTCCCCACCTGATCGACCAGGCCCCGGGTCTCGATTTCGGTGATGACGGCATCACCGACAGCAGCTTGGAGTGGGCTGGCGGCGAAGGTGTTGAAATAGAAACGGTTGGCTCGGAACCCGGACACGATGTCGTGGCTGGCCACCACCCCGGCCAGGGGCAGCCCGTTGCCCATCGGCTTGCCGAGCGAGACGATGTCCGGCCTGAAGCCACTGGTTTCATAGCCCCACCAGGAGCCGCTGCGGGCGAAGCCGGCCTGTACCTCGTCGGCGATCAGCAAACCGCCGGCATCTCGGACGATCTCAGCAGCCCGAGCGAAGAAGGGTCCCGGGACCGAAGGCAGCCCCTCGTTGGCCAGGATGGAACACATGAGAAGACCAGCGAAGCCGACACCGTCTTCGTCAAAGGCGTTGATCTGGCGGCGCAGCTCGTCGAGGTAGCGTTCACACAGCTCATCGTCGCTCAGGCCCGATTGGAGAGGTCGGAAGGTCTGAGGGGTCGGGATCGAGCGCATGTTGGAACGACGGGTTCCCGCTGGGAGTCGGGTCAGCTTGGAGACCTCGGCACTGTTGCCGTGGTAGCCGGCATCGGTGCCGATGATGCCGCGCCGGCCGGTAGCGGCCCGGGCCATCATGATGGCGACCTCGTTGGCCTCCGTGCCGGTGCAGGTGAACACCACAGAGGTGAGGTCGTCGTGGAGGAGGCCCGTGAGCCGTTCGGCGTAGGCGATGACTCCCTCGCTGAGATAGCGACTGTGGACGTTCAGCTTGGACGCTTGGCGGCCCATGGCCTCGACGACTCTCGGGTTGGCATGGCCGACACATGGCACATTGTTGTAGAGGTCGAGGTACCGATTGCCCTCATCATCGAACAGCCACACCCCCTCTCCCCGAACCAGTTTGATCGGTTCGTCGTAGAAGAGGGGGGCGTTGAGCCCCATCACTTGTCGATGCCGTTCGAGAAGATCCTTCACCGGCCCAGTCTGCTCCCTCGAGGTTGGCTGCGGCGAGACGGAGGGCGCGGCCCGTCTCGATCGACGCCGTCGATCTGGCTCCGCACCCTAGTTGAGTAGGGCGTCGGCTATTGCCCCTGCGCCTTCTTCACCGATGGCGATGGTGTAGTGGTTCGTGTCGGCGATCAGGCGGGCATCGAGGTGGGCCAGGCGATCGACGGCGTTGTCGATCAGAGCCTTGGTGTACAAGCCAGGTACTTGATCGAGAATGCCCCTCGGGGCCCACAAGAGGGTGGACGACGTGGTCAATCGCTCGAGGGCGGAGGCTGACTCTGGGTCGACAATGGCGGCCCCGCCATCCACCAACACCGCCTCCTTGACGGCGCTGGAGCGGATCTCCCCCTCGGCGGTGGGAATGGCGTCATAGCGGACATAGGCCTCGACGGTCTCGGTCCAGGTGTTCGGTGGTTGGAAGGCAGGGTGGCCCCGGAAGAAGTCGACATAGGCCTCCTCGTCTGGCCAACGCTGATCAAGCCGGTCGAGGGCGGGCCCGATGACGGACTGGATGATGGCCTCGACGTCTGCGTCTGGGGGGAGATCGAAAGGTATCGGTAGACCACCGTCGACCAGGACGAGACGGTCGACCCGGTGGGGATGGCGCTCGGCAGCAACCGCGACCACGAACGCTCCCATCGAATGGCCGGTCAGCACGGTCGATTTGAGCCCGAAGTGATCGACGACCCCCATCAGGTCATCAGCGTGAGTGGCCAGACCGTATGGCCCCGGGGTGTCTGCACTCCCACCTCGCCCCCGATGGTCCACGGCGACCAGGCTCACCCCTCCCCCGCTCCGCTTATCGACGAACTGGCCCACCCGTTGCCACGACAGGTGATTCGCCGTGATGCCGTGGGAAGCAATGATGATCTGCTCGCCGCTACCCCACCGGCCGCAACTGATCGACCCTCCGGCCACTGGGATTCGTAGGCGTTGGTATTCACTCGTCATCTCAGGATGCTAGTTCAACCCGCTTGGTAGGGAGTTTGGAGGTGTGCCGATAGGCAACCCGAAGGGATGCCGGACACCGACCCGGTAGACCGATGCCGGCAACCCTCGAGGGTTGCCGCAACCCGAGCGGTCCCATCCGCTATGACCCCTTGGGTGGTGCTAGTGGGCCTGGTCAGAAGGCGAATGAGCAAACCGATCGGTCCTTATCCACTAGACCCCTTGGGTGGTGCTAGTCGGCCTGGTCCAATCGGGGGAACTCGGGTGGACGCCGCTCGAGGAAGGCGCTTGCACCTTCAGCCACATCTGGTCGGCCGAATTGGACCCGTAGTGTCTCCCACATGTTGTCGAGCGACTGGTCGAGGTGCATGCCGGCGTGCTCCCAGACCATGCGCTTGTTGTCGGCCATGGTCAGGGGGGAAACCGTTCCGGCCAGGGTCCGCACATAGTCCTGGGCGGCGGCAACGGGATCACCGTCGACGAGATACTCCAGCAGACCGATCCGGTGAGCTTCTTCGGCTTCGACCATGCGCGAGGTCCACAGCAGGTCGAGGGCCCGTCCGGTGCCGACCAGACGCGGTGTGGTCCAAGTCACCCCATGCTCACCGATGAGCCCACGCTTGGAGAACACCGTGGTGAAGCGAGTCTCGGCGTTGCCGAATCTGATATCGGCCATCGTTGCCAACACATAGCCACCACCTGCGGCCACCCCATTGACGGCGGCGATGATGGGCTTGGGGATTGATGGCAGATAGGAGAACAAGCCCTTGCGCTGGCCGGCTGGTGGGTCAGCTACCCGACCCGACCCCGCAATTGCCTTCAGCGCCTCAGCGTCTAGCCCGGCACAGAAACCACGCCCGGCACCGGTCACGACAATCCCCACCACATCTGGGTCGACGGCCGCCGCGTCGAATGCAGACCGAAGATCGGCCAACATCTCGTTGGTGAAGGCGTTGAGCCGCTCAGGTCGGTTCAAGGTGATGGTGGCGACCGGGTCGGTCACCTCATAGATGATGCTGGTCATACCCCAGTCTGACCCCGTTGGCCGACGAGATCACATTGGGTCCGGTTGGTCGTCGGCCTTTGGGTGCTGTATCCGGTCCTGACCGGAGCCGCTAGTCTCGTAGCGAACGAGTACTGCTTGGCCAAGGGGGAATGCTGGTGTTGCAGATCGTGGCAAGAGCCGACTGGGGAGCGCGACCGCCACGCGAGGTGGCGACCATCTCCACCCCCAGCATCGAGCTCTGGCTCCATCACAGCGCTGGGCCCGAGGTCGGGGCAGCCGGTGTCCGCTCGATCCAGGACTTCCACATGGACAACAAGGGTTGGTCCGACATTGCCTATTCGTTCCTGATCGATCCTGCGGACGGGACGGTGTACGAGGGACGGGGCGCTGGTATCCGCGGTGGACACACCTTCGGCCACAACTCGAGCTCCCATGGAATCTGCGTACTGGGCAACTTCGAGGTGAGCGCCCTGCCAGCAGGTCTCGTGGTCACGGTGGCCCAGCTGGTTCGACACGGTCATGGTCGAGGCTGGTGGCCGTCCCAACTCAGCGGTGGTCATCGCGACGTCCGAGCGACCGCCTGCCCAGGACACAACCTGTACGCCCAGATCAGCGAGATCAATCGTCTCGCCATCCTCGTTGATACGGAGGACCCTATGAGTGTGAAACCCGGTGATGTCGGCGAGGCCGTCAGGAAGTTCCAGAGCGCTCTGCTCAACTGGAATGCCCAGGCCCTCCCCCAGTTCGGGGCTGACGGGGACTATGGCAGTGAGACCGAGACTTGGATCCGGAACTTCCAACAGTCCCAGGATCTGGTCAGTACCGGCATCATCGACGGGGTGACGGCTGCCCTCCTCTTGGAGTTTCGGGCCGACATCGTAGAGACGACCTGACCCGGGGGAACGACCAGTACGAGCCGCCGCGTTCGCTCAGCGGCAAGGGTTCGTCATGGTGCCGATCCCCTCGATGGTGGAGGTGATGACATCGCCTGGTTCGAGGAATGTCTGGGTTGCAGCGCCAACCCCGGCTGGGGTCCCAGTGAAGATCACATCACCGGTGTCGAGGGTGATGATCCCCGACAAGTACTCGATCAGCTCAGCCACCGAGAAGATCAGGCTCGTCGTTCGGTCGTCTTGCTTGCGGGCATCATTGATGTCACAAGTGATGGCCAGGTCGGTCGGGTCGTCGAAGGAGTCGGTCGAAACCAGAACCGGACCCATCGGGCCGTAGGTGTCGCGTGATTTGCCGAGGTCGAAATGGGGTGGCTTGGCCGCAAACTGAAGAGCCCGATCGCTGACGTCCTGCCCAACCGTAAGGCCAAGGACATGATCCCAAGCCGAAGCGGCTGGGATGTCGCGCCCGGGTTTGCCGATGACCACAACGAGCTCGACCTCCCAGTCCGTCGTCTTCGATCGCAGCTCGACCTCCGCCGTCGGGCCAACGATGCAGCTGGTGAACTTGCCGAACACCAACGGCGTCTTGGGCAGATCCATCCCTGACTCTTCGGCGTGGGGGCGATAGTTGAGACCGATACCGAAGGCGTTGCGAGGGGTGGGAACCGGTGACCCCAGATCGGCTTCATCCAGTACCCCCTCCGCGGTGGCTGCGCCCAGCCCGGTCGCGGCCTCGTGCAGCCTGGCCTCACGGCCGAGGGCAGTCATGGGGTCAGATGAGACCGCACCGCCGGTCAATCGTTCGAGGTCGTACCACTGATCATCAGCGTCGACCAGGGCTGACCGTCCAGCCACGTTGGCGAAGCGAAAAGCCATCAGTTGTCTCCTGTTCGGAATCGGGTTCGTTTCAGCTGGTGCCGTCGATTATGGCCGCAATGGGGGATCAGTCCGCCGACCGCTGTTGATCGAACTTGGGCTCGCGCTTCTCCATGAAGGCGGTGGCTCCCTCTTCCATATTGCGTGGAATCAACACCCGCTGATGATCGCGCTCGACGTCTAGCTGCTGGCTCAAGGTGTTGGTGTCAGCGGACTCGAACGAGCTTCGGATCCTGGTCATGGCCTCGGGGCTATTGCGGGCCAGGCGAGCTGCGACGTCCTCGACAGTGGCATCGAGTTGGTCGTCGTCGACGGCAGCCCAGATCAGACCCCACTCGGCCGCCTGGTCGGCACTGATCGACTCTCCGAGCATGGCAATGCCTCTGGCCCTGGCTCGTCCGACGAGATGGGGAAGGTGGAAGGTGGTACCAAGGTCCGGCACGATCCCCAAGCGCGGCCCAAAGGTGCAGACGAACCGGGCCGAGCGGGCGGCAACGACGAGGTCGCACCCGAGGGCCAGGCCCATACCACCACCGGCAGCCACCCCGTTGACCTTGGCGATGGTGGGGACCGGAAGCTGAGACAGGAGCCGGATTGGAGGATGGAAGATGTCGTCCATACCCTGGGTCACGGTCTCACCCAGCTGGTCAACATCACCATCCGTCCCTGCTCGGTCAGCCGTAGGGGCTAGATCGGCTCCTGAACAGAAGCCCCGACCGGACCCTGTCAGCACCGCCGCTCGCACCGACTCGTCGGCTACTACATTCTCGAGGGCCCATTTCAGGTCGTTCATGAGAGGGTTGTTCATGGCGTTGAGCGTTTGGGGACGGTCGAGGGTGATGGTCGCCACCCCCGCATTCGTGTCGTAGCGGACTGTTCTGGTTTCGCTCATGGACCGAACGCTAGTTGGCCTCCATCGCCACCGCATGTGCAGACTGACAGTTCGGGTGCCTTGGCGTTCGACCAGATTGACAGTTCGGGTGCCTTGGCGTTCGACCAGATTGACAGCAGAGAGCATCAGCAGAGACGAGGTCAACCATGAAGTTCGGGATCATGTTCGCCAGCACCGGGCCCTTCGCCAGTGCGGAGGGTGCGGCCGCCATTGCCACCAACGCCGACCGGTGTGGCATCGAGTCGATCTGGGCGATCGAGCACGCCGTCATTCCTGATGGGTACCAATCGCAGTATCCCTACAGTGCCTCTGGCAAGATTCCGGGCTCGGAGGAGGCTGACATTCCCGACCCGCTGATCTGGCTGGCCTACGCGGCCGGTCTCACCACCGAGGTCCGCTTGGCCACCGGGATCCTGATCGTGCCCCAGCGCAATCCCGTGATCTTGGCCAAGGAGTGTGCCACCCTCGACAGGCTCTCGAACGGTCGATTCGATCTCGGAATCGGGGTCGGCTGGCTCGAAGAGGAGTTCACGGCCTTGGGCCTGCCGTTCGAGGACCGGGGACGTCGGACCGACGACTATGTGGCCGCCATGCGAGCGCTGTGGACCCAGGATCGTGCCTCCTACGACGGATCGTTTGCCAGCTTCGAGGGGGCGATCCAGCGTCCTCAACCCGTGCAGGAAGGTGGGGTGCCGATCGTGGTTGGTGGTCACTCCAAGGCCGCCGCTCGTCGAGCGGGTCGACTCGGCGACGGGTTCTTCCCCATCAGCGCCACCGAGGATGATCTGCTGGGCTTGTTGGAGCTGATGAAGGCGACCGCGACCGAACATGGGCGTGACGGTGACGCCATCGCTATCACCATTGGTAGCTGGAGCCCCCGGCGCGACAGTGTCGACAAGGTGAAGGAATTCGAAGAGCTCGGGGTTGATCGGTTGATCATTGCGCCCCCGACAGGAGATCTGGAGAAGTTACCCGATGCCATGGAGCAGCTGGCGGAGAAGATCGCCCCCGTGGCCACACGCTGACCTCGTCCCTTCGATCTCTAGGGCAAGGTCCTGAGATGTGGCCGGGTGGCCTGCCAGATGACAAGGAAGGCGAACCCGGTGCTGACGCTCACGGTAAGAGCCAGGCGAGGGTTCGTCCGCTGGGCGATCAGTCCGAGGCTGAACATACCGAATGGCATGGCCCCGATGGCCATACTCAACGCGCCGAGGGCGCGCCCTCGTAGCGACTCGTCGACCAGCGACACGACCAGGGCCGACTGGGTGGCCCCGAAGCCTGAGCTCGACAGTCCAGCAAGGAAGAGGGCGCCGAAGGCAGCCGGATACCAGGTCATGTTGGCGAACACTATGAGCATGGTCATGGCCCCGAGTGAGCCACCGATGTGGATGAGGCCGCGTCGGGCTGGCTGTAACTTGGCAATGATCGAGGCGCCGATCATGGTCCCCATCCCGGCGGCCGAGGCGAGCAGGCCGGTGGGGAAGGGGCCAACCCCCAGGCCCTTGGCGAAGACGGGTATGAGGGGCATGAAGGCGTGGTAGAAGAAGTTCATCAGGACCGTCGTCATGAGGAACTGGCGCAAGACGGTGTTGGATCGGAGCAGGCCAATCCCTGCTCGCAGGTCTTGGCCCATCGAGGGAGCCGGTGTCGAGACGGCCACCGTCGATGGTGGCTGACCACTGGCTGCAACATCGGCCGGGGTTGGTGTCTCGGCTGGCGGGTCGCCAGAAACGGGGGTGGTGGATACTGAGCCGACAGATCCTGAGCCTGGCCGTTGGTTGGCGCCTGGGTCTCGGTTGGCTGCTCTGGCCACCCTGGAGGCGATGATGAAGCTAGTCATGGCCACCAGGTAGACGAAGCCGACTCCGAGGTAGACCGACGCCACTCCGAGGGCGGCGATGATGGCACCTCCGCTAATGGTGCCGATCATGTTTCCCCCGTGCAGGGCCAGGGTCTCGAGTGCGGCGGCGTTGGTGATGAGGCCCGTACCAACGAGCCCGAAGGCGATCGAACGCCGGCTCGTCAAGTCGATGACGTTGCCGGCCCCGATGCAGAACACGAAGAGGTAGGAGACCCCAATTGGGGCCTGGTCCCCCAGAACGGCAAGACCCATCATTGCTGACAGGGGAGCCAGGATGCCCAAGGAGCGGGCCACCGTCCGATGGCGGTCGAGCCGATCGGTAATGGTGCCGGCGATGGCCCCCCCGAGGAACATGGGAGCCATGAATGCCGTCCCGACCAGTTGGACCAGGAGGGGGTCACCCGTCTGCTCGTTGACCCGATAGGTGGTGGCGAAGACGACCATCCAGCGGGCCACGTGCCACAACCATGCTGTCAACCACAGGTACCGGTAGCCGGGAACCTTGAACGACGACCTGGTCATCAGGTTCACCCCATCTCTCGGAGGTGATTCATCGGGCTCACCGTCACCAAGGTGCTAGCGCTGGGCGGTCGTTGGCAAAACAGTGGCTACTGATTCCGCTGTGGCCTTGCGCCCACGGGTTCGCTCCAGGACCATGGCGTGATGCATAGTCCCGGAGCGAATGGATCGGCGTGTTGGCTGACCATCGCAGGAGGTGCCAGATGAGCTCACCCCTTGATGGCGTCCGAATCGTTGAGTTCGCCAACTTTGCCGCTGCTCCGACCGCGGCCGCCATCATGGCCGACCTCGGAGGCGAGGTCATCAAGGTCGAGGCCATCGGGGGCGACCCGGTCCGGGGCCTGATGAAACAGGCCAAGGTGCCAGAGGGCGAGGCCAACCCTGATCACCCCTTCCAGTTCATCAATCGGGGAAAGCAGTCGATCGAGCTCAACCTCGATGATCCGGCCGGTATCGACGTCGCCCACCGCCTCGTTGCCACCGCAGACATTGTGATAACCAACCTCTTGCCCGAGCGGCGACAGCGCTTCAGGCTCGACGTCGAGACCCTCCATGGCATCAAGCCGGATCTGGTCATCGGCCTGTTGTCCGGCTACGGCGAGCAGGGTGACGAGATCAACCGCCCCGGCTACGACGTGACCGCCTTCTTCTCCCGATCGGGTCTCCATGGCGGTATGACCCCACCGGGCGGAGTGCCTCCCCATGCCCGCCCCGGGCAGGGCGATCACACCACAGCCATTGCCCTGTTCGGGGGCCTGATGGCGGCACTGCGCAGTCGGGATCAGACCGGGGAGGGGCAGATCATCGAGACCTCCTTGCTGAGGACGGCAACGTTCACCATCGCCCTTGACCTGTGCACCGCCCTGGTTGACGGGGAGCCTCACATCGACAGACTCCGTGAAGGCTCGGTTTCGGCCATGTTCGAAGCGTTCCAGTGCTCCGACGGTCATTGGATCCAGTTCATGATGCCCGACATCGGCGACGCCTGGCAGCGATTCTGCGTCGCCCTCGAACGCCATGATCTGATGGCCGACGAAGACCTTGCCACCGGACGAGGTCGCTACCGGAACATCGGCAGACTCATGGCTACTCTCGATGAGTCCATCGGGTCCATGCCCTATGACCACTGGACTCCAAGGCTCGACCAGCAGCGCTGCATCTGGGCTCCGATCAACGATGCTGCCTCCGCGGTGGCCGATCCACAGGTCCGGGCTACTGGCGCCTTCGAGGCCATAGACCATCCGACCGCCGGCATGTTCGAGACCGTTGCCGCCCCCTTCCGCATGCCTCTCAACGACGAGGTAGGGGTCCGGGGGCCCGCTCCCGAAGCGGGTCAGCACACCGCCGAGGTGCTGACCAGATTGCTAGGGCTCTCAACGGCTGAAGTGGCCGAGCTGATCGAAGGCGGCATCGTGAACGGTGACACCACCACCAGCGGCGCCGACTGAGAGCTGAGCATCGCTTTGAACCGAGCTATTGGCCAGTCGTAGGCTTGGCTCATGAGCGCCAACACCCTCGACCTGGAACCCCTCAACAGCACCTTCGGGGCCATCGTCAACGGGGTCGAGCTTCGCTCGATCGACGACGAGACCTTCACCGCGATCCATGAAGCGTGGCTCCAATACGGCCTCCTGGTCTTTCCGGGGCAGTTCCTGACCAAGGACGAGCAGAACGACTTTGCTCGTCGTTTCGGCGACCTGGAGTTCCCAGCCGCTCCCATCTCCAACGTGACCACCGACGGGGTCGTTCATAGCGATCCCGACGAGGATCTGGTCAAGTCGTTGAGGGGGAACGAAGGCTGGCACTTCGACAGCACTTATATGCCTATTCAGGCCAAGGGTGCCGTGTTCAGTGCCGAAGTGGTGCCCAGCTCGGGGGCGGCAACCGGTTTCGTGGATATGCGAGTGGCGTACCAGGCGCTCGATGACGAGACCAAGGAGAAGATCCAGGACCTGTCGGCCTATCACTCCCTTTACTACAGCCAGGGCCGGGTCGGGTACCTGCCGACGAAGAAGGATGACGGCACCTACGGCCAGTATGGCTACCACGACTTCGAGACGTCCCTGCGACCCCTGGTCAGGATCGATCCCGTCAACGGCCTCCCAAACCTGTTGACCGGGCGCCACGCCCACAACATCGTCGGTATGGATTCCCAGGAGTCAGAGACTCTCCTCGATTGGCTGGCCGACCACGCCTGCACCCCGGAGCGCATGTACCACCATCAGTGGACGGTCGGCGATGCCATTGTTTGGGACAACCGCTGGCTGATGCATCAGGCCACCCCATTCGATATGACCGAGCCCCGGATCATGTGGCACACCCGAATCGCCGGTGAGCCAGAGACGGAGTCGGCAACCAACCACATGCCTCAACCGGACTGAGCCGTGCCACTGAAGTAGGTTCGGCCCTATGAGCAGAGACGATGCATTCGGGGGCGTCATCGGACGAACGGCGGCCGAGTCGACACCCTGGTGGCCGGCGCCTCCGGACCTAGAAGGCAAGCCGAATGTGGTGCTCATCCTGTTCGACGACACCGGCTTCTCCCACTTCGGCTGCTACGGCTCGACGATCGATACTCCGAACATCGATCGCTTGGCCACCGCTGGTCTTCGCTACACCGATTTTCACACGACCGCTTTGTGCTCACCGACCAGGGCTGCCCTGCTCACGGGCCGGAACCATCACACCGTTGGGATGCGGGCCATCTCGAACTACGACACTGGCTACCCCCACATGCGAGGCCGGATCAGCCATGACGCGGCCACGGTCGCCGAGCTGTTGAACGAGGCCGGCTACGCCACCTTCGCCGTCGGAAAATGGCACCTGTGTCCCATGGTCGAGACCTCGGCCGCCGGCCCCTTCGATGATTGGCCCCTACAACGCGGCTTCGATCGGTTCTACGGCTTCATGCAGGGTGAGACCGACCAATTCCATCCCGAGTTGACCTATGACAACCACCATCTCGAACCCCCATCGGGAGACGATGGCTACCACCTGTCGGAGGATCTGACCGATCGGGCCATCCAGTTCATGCGGGAATCGAAGTCGGTTCGCCCCGATCGTCCCTTCTTCACTTATGTGGCCTGGGGCGCTACTCACTCTCCCCATCAGGCCCCACCCGAGTACCTTGACAAGTACCGGGGCCGCTTCGATGCCGGCTGGGATGTGATCCGCCACCAATGGTTCGAGCGCCAACAGGAGCTCGGGGTCATCCCCGAAGGCACCGATCTCGCCCCCCTCAATCGCGGAGTTCGACCTTGGGATGAGCTGGGTGATCAGGAGCAGGCGGTTGCTGCCCGACTACAGGAGGCCTTCGCCGCCTTCCTCGATCACACCGATGTCCAGATCGGCCGTATTGTCGACTATCTCGAATCGGTCGGGGAGCTCGACAACACCCTGTTCATCGTCACCTCCGACAATGGGGCCAGCCAGGAAGGGTTCGCCACCGGACTCGTCGACGAGGTTCGCTTCTTCAACGGTTTCCCCGAGGACCTCGATGATGCCTACTCTCGCCTCGATGACATCGGTGGACCCCGCTCGCACACCAACTATCCGTGGGGTCGGGCACAGGCTGGAAACACCCCGCTGAAGTGGTACAAGCAGAACACCCATGGTGGAGGTGTGCGTGACCCTCTCGTGATCCATTGGCCGGATCAGATCTCCAACCAGGGTGAGATACGCCGCCAGTTCCACCATGTCGTCGATCTGACACCAACGATCCTGGAAGCCGCCGGCGTCGATCAGCCAGAGGTGTTCCGTGGTCGACAACAGCTTCCGGTGGCGGGGACATCGATGACCTATAGCTTCGATTCGGCTGACGCCCCGTCGGCCAAGCAGGCCCAATACTTCGAGATGTTCGGTCATCGTGGTATCTGGGCCGATGGGTGGAAGGCGGTGACCTGGCACCGGCGGGGCAAGCCGTTCGACGAGGACACCTGGGAGCTGTACCACCTGGATGATGACTTCTCCGAGTGCAACAACCTGGCTGAAGGCCACCCCGAGAAGCTGGCGGAATTGATCGAGTTGTGGTGGAGCGAGGCCGAGCGCCACGG
>JAAETV010000633.1 GCA_024227975.1 Actinomycetes bacterium | reverse complement strand
TGAGACGGTAGAGAACTCGAGACACAGCTGACCAGCATCGGTCGCGTTTCCCCTGGTCAACACACGCGGCCGGATATTCGGCCCCCACAAGCAACGGCAGTGGACCTTGAACAATAGCTACACCCCGGGTAGGTCAGTTCGATCGCTCCCTTTGGCCGCGTCGATCACGATCGCTGCCGTCAGCGGCAACGTGACCAGCACAAGCTCACGAACGATCGCGGCTTTGGGCTCATCGTTGCCTGTTGCACGAGCCTTGCCGTTTGACGGTGAGTCGAGCGCCCGGCGGCGGGTCTCGTTAGCAGTCATGACCAGTTGTGAGGGCTATACACAATCCGCTGGTCCAGAATCGACCCTTGGCTCGAGGATCACGACGGCGGTCTCACAAGAGCGCCGAGCGGCGTAGGCATCGAGGTTCTTGTCGATTTGCTGCCATCGAGCCCACAGGGACGTGCGCTCGTCGCCCTCGGCGGCTCGGCCGGTGACCAGGCGGGAACCGCCGACGAGGTCGACGCGGGCGTCGGGGTTGGCTTGGAGGTTCAACCACCATGCCGGTTCCCCCTCGCCCCAACCGTTCATGGCCATTGTGACCAGGTTCGAGCCATCCTCGAAGTAGCCGACCATCACGTTGCGTTCTTCGCCGGTTCGGCGCCCTATCGTCGTGAGGCGCAACGTGCCCCAGCCGTTGGGCTTGGGCCGCCAGAGCCCCAGCCGTCCACCGGTCAGTCGGTACACGCCGCGGTGCAGGTGCCAGAACAGGCGCATGAACCATCGGGGAGGCAGTCGGGCCTTGCTCGACGAGGCGCCAGCGAGTGGTGTCTGCGATGACGTCGCCATGGCCTTCCCTTCCTGGACGATGTTGTGGCTTCTCAGGTCCATCGTGTGCGGTGGGGTTGGTGGTTGGTAGGGCCGAAGGGCCCGGTACAGCGACGCCCGTAAGCGCCGAGGCAGAGCCACTTCAGGTCTCCAAGGCGACAATCGCGGCGACGATGGTGATCAGGGCCATGAGCGCCCATATGGTGAGGAGAGCTAGGCCGATTCTCACGCTATCCGGTGTGCCGACTCGGAGCCCCCGTCGGGTCATGGCAACGCGGGCTGCGATGCCGCGGCCTGCGAAGTAGAGGTACATGCCTTCCGCCCACCAGACCGAAGTACGGCCGGCCGGACCCGTCAGCGGTCAGCAGGACGCCGGCCACGACCATCACCCACAGAGTGAGCGCGTCCCAGAGAGCCGTCCGAGACCACCACCTGGACTCCGCGGCACCACTTCGTCGCGGCGTTACCTGACCTGCCACATGACGTCGTGTCATGGCGGGTTCGATGGTTTGTCTTTGTCCCGCTTGGTGCGCTCATGTAACGCGTTTGTCTTGCTGGAGTTCACCCAGCCTCAACGATGTCGCCCATACCTCGCTGGCCAGTTCGTGTGGCTGCTCGAAGACGAACCCGACGCCGCCGTACTCCACGAAGAGATCAATGCTCCCGCCGCGCTCAACATCGTGAATCGACCACTGCACGGATCGGCGCTGAGCCTTCGTCGCTGGTTGTTCTTCAACGGCGGCCACCAGCGGCTGATGAAGAGCGTTGCTGGCAGCATCAGCGCGCTACTGGTCGCAGAGGCTGGCCCCCGCCGCTAAATCTCGACCGATCGATCAAGTCTGCTGACCCGCCCTGAACTCGGTCAGACGAGTCATCGAGGCGACAGAGCGGTACAAGATGCGAAGGCTGTGGCTTCTCTGATCGGCCCGCGTCGTGCCTGGCCAACGGGTGCGACCGAGTGTCGGGCACGCACAGGGTCGCCGGTGGCTGGCCCAACAGGTTCTGCCCGTTGACGAGCAACGCAGTGTCGAAGCGTTGCTGCGGCAACTTGAGTTCCACGGAACCGAACTCGGGGAGGTGGAACGCGACATCGAGATCGAGGCGATCGATGATCCGGTCGTGGCACGACTGATGACGGTCCCAGGCATCGACGTCGCTGTCGCGGTATCGATACTGGCTGCGGTCGGTGACTTCTCCCGGTTCGAGGATCCCAACAAACTCGTCTCGTATCTCGGGTTGAACCCGAGGGTCCGTCAATCGGGTGATCGGACGGCCAGCCACGGCAGGATCACCAAGAGCTGGCCGGTCCCAGGCCCGGGGATGCTGGTCGAGGCGGCGTTCGCCGCGTTGCGTTCACCAGGCCCACTCCGGGCGTTCTACAAACGGATCACGAACCGTCGCGGGCTCCAAGTGGCGATCGTGGCGACGGCTCGGGAAGATGACGGTGCTGTGTTGGCATCTGGTCACCAAAGACCAGGACTACGCGTTCGCTCGGCTTGGGCTGAGTGCCCGGACGACGCAACCCCGAACTCGCAGCCAGGCACCCAACCCAGATCGCGAAACGGGGTGCCGCCTACAACTACAACGACCTCAGGTTCCGGCGCCGCGAACGAGCGTTCGTCGAACAACAAGAACACGCCTACGAGGCCACGGTCGCCCACCGGCAATCAAAGAAATCGACCCCATCCAGTTGACAGTTACATCCGTGGCGAACTGCTCGGTGTTGTGGAACGCACTCGTGATCTGCTGCTCAATGACGGCCTCTAGCGCCTGGGCTAGAATCGTCGAGTCAGGCCGGTCTCACTCGGCGAATCCAGTGTCGGCGGCGCTGTCCTGGATCCCTTGAGGAGCATCCATACAACGAACGCCGCCTCGCCGACAAACGCGGGAACGGAGATGACTGCGTTGATCCAGGTAGGCGGATCTGTCACGACGAGAAGCGACCCGACATCGAGCACATAACTGCCCGAGGCGATGATTAGCAAGATGCCGAAGACCTTGGGGATGAACTCCGACCTCAGGACCAGGTAGCCGTTCAACAGGAGGTGAAGCGCGAACAACAACAGACCGATATTGAACCCGTAGTAGTGCAGCTTTAGGAGTACCAACATGAGTGGCTCGACCTGATCGGCAGGCACGTCGCTAAACGCGCCGGTGCCACCGACCACCTCTGAGGCCAGCAGCAATGCAGAGAGAGCGAACCCGAACACGGCGTCGTGGAGCAGCATCCACCACGCGGCCAGCAACGCGACCGCCTGGTTGACGCCCCGCAGGAAGACATAGATGGCCCAGGCCCTCACTACGTCGCCGATGATCGCCAGAATCCAACCGACGACAGCCAGCCTGAATTGCGAGCCAGCGTCTGCAATATCAATAGCCGTGGCCGTTCCATCGTCGGTTACACCAATATCGGGCGGTGCACCCAGAGCAACAGCCAGGATTGCACCCACGAATGACAACACCAGGCCGACGAAGGCCCAAATCGCCGCCTGGCGCAGCAGTTGGCCTTCCCGCTTCTCGGACATTCGCGGCCAGGCTAGTGGTCCGTCGGGCGAGACGCTCGAAAATCTCGCCTGTGGGGGCCGAATATCGTGTCGTGCCTGGTCAGGGGGCATTTGGGGTTCGTTGATGAGTCCGTTGCATCGGATCGATTTCACCGGGTGAAGGTCGTATCGGCCCGTCCGAGTCGGTGCGTCGGTCTTGAGTAGTGGCCGCTGGTGCTTCCCATCCGATGGTTTTCGTATTACGATAAACGGATGCGGAGTTCCACCGATCGGCGTTCAAGCACGGATACGAAGCGGCGACCATCCGCCACGCCGTCGATCATGCGCTCACCGTTGTTGATCTCGATCCCGACTCCGACCCTCCCAAGGTGCTCACGATCGGTCCGGACGCTGCTGGCAATCTGCTCGAAGTCATCTGGGTCGACTTGGCCGGCGGCGTTGAGATGGTGATTCACGCGATGGCATTGCGGCCCGTGTTCTACGACTTGTTGCCGACGGGGAAGGACCCGACACCATGACTACCCACAAGACCAAGACGGGACGGACCCTGACCGACGGTGATCTGGATGCGATTGCCGATGATGTCGAGTCGGACAGCTACGACGTCGAAGTTCTCAAGGCCCGTCGTCGGGGGCGGCCAGCGATGGGTTCGGGTCCTGCGGAGGTGGTGCCGGTGCGGATCGATCCCGAGCTCAAGGCTGCGATCGAAGAACGGGCGGAGGCCAATCACACCACGACCAGTGAGATCATTCGGGAGGCACTCCGCCGATTCCTAGAGGTCGCCTAAACCGACGCAGGGGTGTCGCGCTGCTAATGGTTTGCAAATGGCATCCAGCGTCCTAGAGCGGTAGGAGGCGGTAGGGAGCGGATTGGCCGGTCGCCAGATACCGCTCAGGGACACTGGTTACCGCAGGACGACGCTGGATGCGCGTTGGGGGAGGTTTTTCAAGTCCCCCCTCCGACACTCTTGGTCGCGGGACAACGTTGGATGCCGCCAGAGGGCGCTGGTTGGCGCATCACGTGGATGGAGTTGTGGGACCGGGAGGCCCTCGACCTGGTGGAGCCGGCGTTCCTCAAAAGGCACCGCGGGCTCCACCGCTACGCTTGCTGGGCAATGGGTGAACCACGCACGCTTGACGAGATCCGCGAGACGATTCTGGCGATGCCCTTTGCTGCGGCCATGCAGCTCGACATCGAGCAGGCGGCCAACGGTGTCGGCGTTGTCGCGATGCCCCTCGCCGACAGCGTCTCCTTCAACGGCCGCGCCTTCGCCGGCATCGCAGTCGCGGCGGTCGCTGATGTCGCTGCAGGTGCAGCCGCATTCTCGGTGATCCCACGAGAACAGATGGCATTCACCGGCACCGTCGAGACGACTATCACGGCGTCGACCGAAGGGTCACGAGTGTCCGCGTCGGCGCAGCTGCGTGGCCGAGACGGAGATGAGATGGTTCTCGACGCGGCGGTGCGGGTCCAACGGACCGATGGGACATGGCGCGAGTGCGGCTCAGCGACGATCACGCTGCACCTTCTTGACTAGTTGCGTCATAGTAGGTGACACCGGTCACGATGATGCGCCCGAACCTGTGGGTGCCGAGAATGCGTTTGTGCCAGACGGGGGGAGGCTCAGGGCCCACGAAACCGGGCGCATGCAGCAAACACGGTGAACGTGTCGACACCGGTAGGACACCTCTGAACAGGGGAGACGCGCCTAGGTTGCGGCCAGCTGCCCTGTTGGTTGGGGATGCGTCAGCTCAGTGATACACGAACAGTACACGCTGCGTGTATAGTAGGTGTATGAGCAGGACTCGGACCAATATCGAGATAGAGGACCGGTACATCGAGGCGATCATGGATCGTTTTGGTGTTCACACCAAGACCGAGGCCGTCGACCTCGCGCTACGCCACCTCGCCGGGCAGCCCATGACCCGCGAGGAGGCTTTGGCCATGCGTGGCGCCCATGCACTCGACGAGATCCCGGCCGACACCGGCCCCGCGAGCGCGGCGTGATCCTGGTCGACACGTCGGCGTGGGTCGAGTTCGATCGAGCAACCGGAAGCCTTGTGGATGCCCGATTGACGGATCTGATCGCCCACACCGACGAGATAGCGGTGACTGAGCCAGTGACCATGGAGGTCCTCGCCGGCGCACGAAGTGATCAGCGAGAACAAGAGCTGCGTCGGCTCATGGGACGGTTCGAGCTGTTGCGGTTCGATGCTGGGGTCGATTTCGATGCCGCGGCGCGGATCTATCGGATGTGTCGCCGGTCTGGGGTCACCCCGAGGGGAATGGTGGACTGCATGATCGCCGCGGTTGCGTTACGCAATGGCGCCAGCCTGTTGGCCGCTGACGAAGACCTTGATCGGGTGGCCGGAATAATGAGCATCCCCATGACAACCTTCTGATTCGACACGCCCCGCTCCTTCCCGGCGGTACGAGGCCGCACTGGCGATGTCGACGAACTGGCTAGCATCAGCCATCGCCGGTTCCGGCTTGTGCATTAGGTGCAACAGGGTTGTTCGGTGCTGGCATCAGCACCAGCGTCGCTACAACCAGCGCCTGTGCTGTCGGGCTGGCCGCCGGCAGGGGTGGTGCCCAGAACGTGCATGGCCGCGTCAAGAACTTTTCGTGCGGGAACTTGGCGGACCTTGTCCGCCAATTCGATGGCGACCGAGATCTGAGCGTCGCTCAGGCCGGCCTTTCTCGATTCCGGGATGTGGTACTCGATGCACGGCACACAGTTACTGCCCAGCGCAGCGCCTAGCGCCACCAGTTCACGTTGGCTGTGACTCAGGTCGTTCCTCGCTTGGTCATGTCTGGTAGTTGACATTCGATTCCTCCAATATCGGGCGACTGGGCGTTTCCCGATCGCACCTCTTGATAGACGAGTCGTGACTGCCAAGAGATACATACGGCCACTTGCGACCCTCGAGTCTGAGGCGCTGCATCAAATTCGTCGTCGGTGAGTTCGCCGGGAGGCGTAGCGCCGAGGCAAGACGTCTAGGGCACGGTCATCGCTTGTGCGGTTCTCGTCGCCCTGGCCGACCGTGTCTCTCATGGGGCCCATACACATAGGGCCTATCCCCGACCACCAACACCGGGAGAAGAAGATGCGTGACATCATCACGAACATGATGATGATCATTGCGGGCGGAACGATCACCCACCAGCTGGCGAGATCCTCCATGTGATCAAGCCCCCAAGCCGTCGTGATCTGCATCCGCCAATACCGTGGCGGTGTGGTGGAGATAGGTCATCGCAGGTCACACCTTGAAGGCCGGTGCGGACGTTTCGGGTGGTCCGGGAAGACACGAGAGCACATTGCGCTCGTCATAGAACAGGTCGCAGTTGTTATCGACGAGTTGGCGCAACTCGCGCCGGGCCCGGTGGAGACGCATCTTTGCCGCCGCGAGCGAACACTCGAGGAGATCGGCTATCTCAGCGTTGGAGAAACCCTCGAGGTCGTGGAGAATGAGTGGCGTTCGTAGCGTCTCGGGCAGGTCGTCGACAAAGTCTCGGACACAAGCGGTCATCTCGATCCTTCGCACCGAGGCGGCGACACCCAGTTCTGGGTCCGCTCCGGCGAGCGAGGTCCACCTGTCCGCCGGTTCGGCGCCTTCGTGTCCTGTCGTTCCCTCGATCGCGTGTGTTCGGCTACGGGGACTTCGCAGATGGTCGAGGCTCGTGTTGCGAGCGATCCGGAACAGCCAGGTCCTCACCGAGGCCTCACCCCGAAAACCCTCCCAGGCCCGGTAAGCCTTCAGAAACGTATCCTGGGCGAGTTCGTCGGCCAACGCAGCGTCGTCCACCAGACGAAACACGAAACGGTGCACCCCGGCGTAGTGGGTGCGGTATGCAAGATCGAAATCAGTTTCGGCCGCGTCAGTGGTCATCACGTCCTCCTGCGTTATGACAATAGGGCCACTAGTGGGTGTCAGCATGTGAGCCCTGGCGGGCCCTAACGGTGCCGATGTTGAACGACCGGTAGGTCCAGCAGCTGCCGGTGATACCGGTGACAACCAGAATCAGCCCCTCCAGGCCCCAACCCGGGACTAGCCCGGCGATCAGCAGCCACAACAAGCCCAGGCCGCCAACGATCCTCAGTGTCCGCTCAAGGGACCCTCGGTTCCTACCAAGATCATGTAGTGGCCTTCCGGCTCGACGCCTCGTCCGCCTGGCTCCCCCCGGATTCCTCTGACGCTTCCGGTCGACAGCAATCCGGCATCTCGCCCATCATCATCCCACGCATCTCAGGGAATCCCCGACACATCTCGGCGAATCCCCGACACATCTCACCAACGTCCACAGCCTCGTCGCCGGACTCCCCCGTCGTCGGACCCGTGTCCCTCGTTGCGGTATCTTTGTCACTCATAACTACCTCCTATACCCACTACAGACGAGACAGACACAACCGGAGATACACGCGTGCTCGACGGCCTCCTCACGTCGGTTGCTGCGGACGGAACAGTGACGCAGCATCAGGTCAGAGCGCGAGGAGCCTCCCGCTCGGGCGGGCGGGTGTGAGACCGAGATGGGACAGGCACTGCCACCAGAGCGCGTGGTAGCTCACGATTGGCCTGTCGATGGCGGCCTCCGCATCGGCGAGGAGGTGGATGAACGTGCCGGGTTTTCCGGGCACGATGATCGCCTCGGCCTCAGGGAAGCTCTCGCCGACCTTCACGACGCTGTCGATCACCAACCCCGGCTCGAACCCGACGAATGACTGTGCCCAGGCCGCTTCGCGATCGGCGACGAGGCCCTGGTCGAAGAAGTCCTGCGTGCCAACGATGTCGAGCCCGGCCTCGATCAGGAACGCGCAGTACCGCTCGGTCCACTCGAGCGGGTAGTAGGCGCTGGCCACCGCGACTCGTGTCGCGCCGAGCGCCATGACGCCGGTCGTCGGCGCCAGGCCCATCATCTCGAACGGCGCGCCGATGCGGTCGCTGATCGATTGCTGGATTTGAGTGGCCCGATGCCAGCCGTGCATCCACGAGAACGGCATCCCCACTTGGACCACGACGTCGGCGCCGGCGTCGGCGAGGGCGATGGCGCACTGCTCGATCTCGCCGGCGGTGGCAGGCATCTCGTCGAGGGTGTAGCCGAACGAGCGGTCGAAGCGCATCTGGGTGTGGAGCACCTCGATACCCGGCGAGAGGGCCTGGAGCTCCTGGGTGCTGGTGTCGAAGTAGCGGGGCGGGATGACGATGCCCACGCGGGGGCTCACCGTCGCCACTCCGTCACTGCCATTGGCTCACCTTACCGTCAAGCGGTCTGTGCGGGTAGACGGCGCACAGCCAGGTCGAAGGGATCGCGGTGACTGCACGTCAGTTGGCCGAGTACGACGTCGTCATCGTCGGATCCGGGTTCGCCGGACTGGCGGCCGGCATCGGGAGCCTCCGCGCCGGCGCTCGGAGTGTCATTGTCGAGAAGCGAGGTCACCTAGTGTCCTGTCAGGTTGATTCGGTGGTTAATTAGTTGTGGTGACCTGGGTGCAGTAGCCGGCAAGCCGATCGAGGATCTCGTCAGCGGTTTTGTGCCAGACGAACGGGTTCGGGTCGTCGTTCCAGTGCTCGACCCACGCTTCGATATCTGCGGCGAGTTGAGCGACTGAATCATGGGCCCCGCGTTGGAGTTGCTTGGTGGTCAACGCCGAGAACCAGCGTTCGACCAGGTTCATCCAGGACCCATAGGTCGGGGTGAAATGAAGATGGAAGCGGCGGTGACGGAGAAGCCAACGCTGCACAAGCGGTGCTTTGTGGGCCGACAAGTTGTCGAGCACGATGTGGACGTCGAGACCCTCGGGGACCTCGCGGTTGATCTTGTTCAAGAACGCGGTGAAGTCCTTTGATGTGTGGGTCTTGCGGAGATCCGTAATGACTTCACCGGTGGCGACGTTCAGCGCAGCGAACAGATCGATCGTGCCGTTGCGCTGGTAGTCATGGGTGGCTCGCTGCGGGGTGGTGGGCAGCATCGGCAACGTTGGTGCAGTCCGGTTCAACGCCTGGATCTGTGGTTTCTCATCGACACAGAACAACGCGGCTGACACCGGCGGTGACATGTACAGACCGACAATGTCGCGGATCTTGTCCACCAGCAGCGGGTCGGGTGAGATCTTGAACTCGTCCTGGCGCCAGGGTCTGAGACCGAACGCTTTCCAGATCTCGGCCACTGTTTGATGGGAGATCCCGTGCTTGGCAGCCAGACCCCGGGTAGACCAGTGCGTGGCGTCTGGTGGCGTGGTCTCGAGTGTGTCAACGACGACCGCTTCGACAGTGTCGTCGGAGATCGTGCGTTCCGCCCCGAGCCGGGGAGCATCGAGCAGACCATCCAGTCGATCAGCAGCGAACCTGTTGCGCCACTTCCCCGCTGTGGCCGGGTGGCACCCAAGTCTGGCTGCGATCTCTTTGTTCGTTGCACTGTCAGCGGCTTCCAACACGATCTTGGATCGCAACGCCAATGCCTGCGAGGTGGACTGGCGGCGAGCCCACGACATCAACGTCGTGCGTTCACTGCCGGTCAGATCAATCGTCGCTGTAGGCCTTCCCCGCTGTGCCATATCGTCTCCAATGCTGGTCGGTCAACACCAGAAACGCCTCCACTCACCCAAAATTCCCGAAACCCAGAATTACCCACATAAACAACCTGACAGGACACTAGGACTCGTACTGCTCGGCTACTAGAGGGGGGCCCTGTTGCCCGACTCGCTCGGCGTCGTTCCCGACGCTGGGCGATGCAGACCAGTGTGAGCCACGCTGTGACCCACAGCTAGCGATCGTCCACGACTGGCCACGAACCCTCACGCACTCGTGAGCAGCTCACCTGCACGAACACGAACGACGCCGAACCTCTTGCGCTCGCCTGATAAGGGTGAGGTCCCAAGTTCAACTCTTGGTAGCCCCACACACAAACGCCCTGGCCACAGCGCTAGGGCGTTTCAGATTCTCGAGCTGGGCGGCTGCCCATCGCCCCGGTGACAGCAACCGTGACAGCAACCACCTCTCTCCGATCTGCGACTCGTCTCGGTACGGATCTCCATAGGCTTGGTGAGCGTGTCAACCTCTGATCTAGAAGCCGCTCTTGAACAGTTCGAACGGACCGAGGTGAACACCGATCGGCTACAACAGCTTTGGGACCGGTATCTGGCTGGCGTGTCGCACGAAATAGCCTTTGGTCTCGATTCGCCAGAGTCGGATGAAGTGAGACGCGATTGGAGCCGGTTCATCGAAGCCCTCCCCGCGATAGATGGCTTCAAGCCGGACTCGATGCTGATGAGCTATGACGAGATCTCAATGATGAAACACGAGGCTCGTGAAATCGACCTCGGAGGAATCGAGAGCACGCTCTGGGCTGTCGAGGTGTCTGAACGTCCGGGGCGCCAGCTCGCCGACTACAGGCACCGACTTCGGACCGGACGAAGACGACTGGTCAGACGGGCACTCGACGCCGTTATGGCCGACATTGACGAGCTGCTGTCGTCAACGATTGAGATCGACGCTGGTCTCCAATTCGAGCCCGTTGACGACGCCGGATGGGATGCACTAGGCGATCATTGGCAGCAGATTCAGGGACTGCTCAGTACGGACGTGCCCGGCAACGGACGCTGGTCCGACATGGGACGTCATCTGCACTTCGCTGAACCGCACGACCTTCGGGACATCGTGGTGTTTGACTGGCCAAGCGTCCGGCAGTCCATACTCGATCACGTCTTTCGCGACGATCCGTTGCCGGTCGAGGCGGCTGACCTTGCTGAACTGAGTGCGACTGAACCGACGGGACCGGTCACCACTGAACTGAACTGGTCCGTTCTCGATCCGGACGGATTCGAGCGAGTAGTCCTTGAGATTGTCGTTTCTTCCGATGGCTACGAAAACGCAAAGCGCCTCATGAGCGTGAACGCTCCTGACAAGGGTCGAGATCTCTCAGCCGATCGGATCGTGTCTGAAGCCCTCGGCGGGACGCAGAGACTTCCGGTGATGATTCAATGCAAGCACCATCAGTCACGGAGCGTGGATCTGGACGACTGTGTGAAGTCGCTTGAGCAAGCGAAGCTGTGGCCCGATGCCGGTTTTCGAGTAATTGTGATGGCCACCTCGGGCAACTTCACTCAGCAGGCCGTCGAATGGGTGGAGAAGCGGGCCGCCGATGGCGAGTTTCCTGCGGTTGAGCTGCTGGGACAGTCCGATTTGGAACGACTCTTGGCAGCAAAGCCAGCGATCAGAACTGCGTTTGGGCTGTAGGGACTCGGTTGCCGGAGGCGAGATAGTCGCGTAGCAGGTCTCGTGGCGCTAGCCGTCACTCGGACCTACGTCGGTCACCTCGCTCAATAGATGACGGTAGACGTCCCAGATCATGCGTTCCGAAGTGCCGGCCCAGTCAGCGACCCGGTGGACCGGAATCTCTTTCTCGATCTGGAGCGTGATAGCTGTGTGGCGCAGCTCGTATCCGGATACGGCGGGATCGATGCCAGCCTTCCGGCTTGCTAGTGCGAGGGTACGATGCACGTTCCGCTGATTGACAGGTGTGCCGACGGCAGTCGTGGCAACAAGCTCAAGCTCGTTGCCCGCCCAGGCGAAACCTGCCACCTCCTCGGCCTCTGATTGCTGGCAGCGCCAGTTGGCCAAGCGCTTCATCGTGACCGCATCGACCCGGATGGTGCGGAACGACCGTTTCGTCTTGACCTTCACCAGCTGGTTCGCTCGATTGATCTGAGCATCGATTCTCACGGTGAGCCGGTCGAAGTCGACTCTTGACCAACGCAGCGCCCTAGCCTCAGCGGGGCGCAGGCCGTGCCGACTCGAAAGGTCGATCAGTACCCGTCCGATGCCGCTGCTTGCGTCGATCAACCGGGCGAGTTCGTCCCCACTGAGAGCACGACGGGGGCGACGAGGTACCAGGATCGGCGAAACCTCAGGGATGACCGATAGCTTGGCGACGTTCCGAGCAACGAGCCCCCGGCGGCGGTCGTTCTCCAGGACCTTGATGAGTCGCCCTCTCAGACGCTTCAGCTGATCCCGTCCGAGAGGACCACCGAACCGACCAGCGCCAGCCGACTTGAGGAACTGATCGCACTCGTGAACGGTCAGAGCCGCAACCCTGCGAGAGCCAAGCCTGGCTTCGATATGCCCGGCCGCCCATCGATCGTTCATC
>JAAETV010000632.1 GCA_024227975.1 Actinomycetes bacterium | reverse complement strand
GGTCGCGAGGACCCCCATGTGTTGCAGCTTGTCGGGGAGATGATCACCGCTCACACAATGGGTGCCGACTCGGTCAAAGCCATGCTGGCCTCGTCCGACAATCTGAGCTTCGACAACACCGATGAGCACTCGAGCCTCACCCTGGCCCGCAAGAACATCGCGGCCGACTCGCTGATCCAATCAGTTCGACTGGCCATCGAGGTCACCGGCGGCTTTGGCTACACCAAGAGCTCCGAGATCGAGCGCCTCTACCGCGATGTCCATGGCTGCATGTTCCACCCCCTGCCTCGGGCCAAGCAGGCCCGGTTCTCAGGACGAGTGGCCCTCGGCCTCGATCCGGTCGGCTGAGATCCAACAGCCTGAACGGACCTGGAGTCCGCAACCATGGTGAGGCTCGGTCACCCTTCTACCGGTACCCGGTCGCAGGCCTGAGCCATCTGGTCGATGTGGGCGTGGCTCGTTCCGCAGCAACCGCCGACGACGGCCAACCCCGGGAGCTGGTTCCGAGGGGCTGCGATTTCAACCCCCAACTCGACCGGGTCTCCCGGATCGAGTTCGGGTGCGTTGTCGAGCTCTTCATGGCTGCACCGTGAAGCGTTCGCCTGGATCAATCCGATCCCCGAGCGCCATGAGGTGGAGCTCTGTGTGGCCCCTCGCCGTCTTGTCGTCGAGGATGAGTCCGACCGCGGTACCCACTCCCACCCCTGCCGCATAGCTCAGGATGCGAGTTGGGGAACCAAGATCGGTCACCAGTTGGGAGAAGGCCAGTACGTACACAACTAGCCAGCTTCAGACCGCGCGCCGTGATCGCGATTCTCAGAGTCCATATGCTGACGCTGAGCAGCGCCAACCCAAACATCGTTGCGATTTCCGAATCCATCGAGCCTCACTCCTTCTTGTGTGACGAGGAGATGATGGAGTTCGCTGCTGTCAGGCCGATCTCCGGTCGCTGGCAGAGCCCAGGTCGCGGTCCCGTCTTCGACAACCGTTGCTATGGATCGTGTTTGTCCGGCCTGCCAGAACCGGGGGAGGGGTTCAGATGGTTGTGGGTCGATTGACGAAGGTATGGATGGATCCGTCACGGTCTTCGACCCAGGTGCGGTAGCCCTTGCGCTTCAGGATGTCGATTCCCGGTGCTGGGAGATGGGATGTGACGAGCTCGGCGATCTCGTCACCGCTCAGGTCCCGCACAGTACGCAGTAGCGGGTTGATTGGCATCACATCTGGATCGAGGTCCTCTTCCCGCATGACGACCACAATCGATTCGGGGCTGAACCAGTCTGGCTGCGGTCCGAAGTACTCGGTCTCTTCAACCGCCATGTCCACCAAAGCGGCCAAGCCCGCCGCCACCCTCAGTTCGTTGACAAAATCGCCAACCTCGATGCCGCCAACACTTGCTGCTTGTTTCAAGGTCGCCACTCGGGCGACGCTTCGGCGCAGTACCGGATTGCGTAGCTTCACAAAGGCTGGAGACATTGAGATCAGGAGCTCCTCGAGCTCCGGATAATCGGTCAACAATGTCGCGACCTTGGTGGCATCGGTGATATCGCTTCGTTCAGGCATCAATCCCATGCAAACAGCTACTGGGGGATCGCACAACCTGTGGTTCCGACCCCTAGGCGGTGCCGACGTCGCGACGGTCGAACAGGGCGAGTCCCATCGCCCCTGTCACCAACGCCATGGCGCAAAGGATGACAACAGGCAGCCAGCTCTGGTCACTGCCGGGAAGATGGGTGACATGGCGGAAGGGGGACAGGTTCATCGCCTGATTCGGGAGCCGCAGAAGCTCTCCGAACAAGAAGATGACTGATATGGCGGTGAACACCCCCCACACACCGAAGGTGAAGCGTCTCACCCATCCGTAGAGCAGTAGGCCGATGCCGGCCACGGCCCAGAGTGCAGGTACCCGGACGAGGGCGGCGGCGAGCGTGCCACCGAAGTCGGTGAAGT
Source organism: Actinomycetes bacterium (assembly GCA_024227975.1). Next base: position 12,510 of record JAAETV010000632.1, on the reverse strand, counting down.
GCCCCACGACGAGGGCGTCAGTGACCGAGAGGCCGAGCCCAGCCGCCACCATGAACACTGGAGCAGCGAGGGTCGTCAGGACGATGTGGGACGAAAGCCAAGCCCGTCGAGACACGGCGCAAGCCAGGATGGGTTCGGCCCGGCCCGCTATCTCTTCGCCTCGGGGGCGCAGCAGCGACTGGATGACCCCAGCCGTCGCAATCAGAGCGATCATCGACAAGATGACGGTGATGAACCCCTCCCGTAGGGCGTCTCCGCTCATCCCCAGCGCTTCGAGCATGTCTCTCATCGCCTCGTTTTCTTCGATGAAGTCGTCAATGGCGCTGATTACCGAACCGTAGATGGCACCCATGAAGGCGGCCCCGATCGTCCACCAGAGCAATGTCGAGCGCTGTAGGCGCCAGGCAAAGCCGATCGGCGTGGTCAGGGAGGCGCTGGCTTGGGCTGGGCCTGGTCGTTGCTGGATCAGCCCGGCTCCGACGTCGCGCCGAACTACCAGGGCGATGGCAGTGGCCACGGCGGCAGAAATGGCGACCAATGAGACAATGAAAGGCAATAGGACCGGATCGCCGAACGGGTTGACTGCTTGCACCCAACCAAGGGGCGACAGTAGAGAAAGCCAGTTGTCCCTGACATCACCCACTGCTCGCAGGGCGAAGGCAACGGCCAGGCCGGCGAGCGACATCCCGGTCGCCGCCCGACCGTACTCGAACACCTGAACCCAGATCAGGGCGATGGCGGCGAAGAGTAGGCCGCTCAACGCCATGCTGGCGCCGTAGAGGATCGATCGACCGACATCACGGCCATCGGCGATGAAGACGATGCTCGTACCAAGGCCCAAGATGAGGTTGGTAGCCACAGCCACGATGCTGACCGCAGTCAACGCACTCCATGGTCCAACAGCGGCGGCCCGGACCAGCTCGGCCCGGCCTGACTCCTCTTCGGCTCGGGTGTGGCGGGCGATCAACAGGATGTTCATGAGGGCGACAATGGCCAGGGTGAAGGCTCCTATTTCGAAGGCGTAGCGGCCGCCGAAGGTGTCGAGGGCGTCGGGTGGTCCTTGCAAGGCGATCGAAGCCCCGTTCGTTTCCAGCAAGGCCGCCTGCTGGGCCAGCACCTCCTCAGCCGTAGTGCCCTGTAGTTCAGCCTCGGCGTCCAGGATGGCCCGCATCGAGTACGGGGTGATCCCGATCAGGGTGATGAGCCCAAGGAGCCAGAGCGTCAGCTTGATCCTGTCTAGACGCAGGATCAGCCGAAGCAGCTTCGTCGTACCGGCGAATCCGTTCCTGCTCATTGGCTCGCCACTGTATGGTTCTGCTCAACGGCGTAGTGTCGCATGAAGAGCTCTTCGAGGGTTGGTGGCTGGCTCTCGATCGCTTCGATGCCCAGTTCGGCCAGCCGGCTCATGACCTCGGCCAGCTTGGAGTTGGCAACGGCGAAGGAGGCATGATGGTCACCATGGGCCTCGAAGCCAGACACTCCATCGGCGGTGGCCATCGGCCCGATCGGTTCGGTGGTGGTGGCCTCCACCGACGTCCTGGTCAGGTACCGGAGCTCGGCCAGGGTGCCGGCTTCGACCGTTCGGCCTTCGCGAATGATCGTGACCTGGTCGCACAATGACTCGACCTCGGCCAGGATGTGGCTCGATAGGAGCACGGTCTTGCCGTCGGTCAGCATCTCACTGATCGTGTTCTGGAACACCGTCTCCATCAATGGGTCGAGGCCGGCTGTCGGCTCATCGAAGACGAACAGCTCAGCGTCTCCCGCCAGTGCTGCGACCAGAGCGACCTTCTGGCGGTTTCCCTTCGAGTAGGTCCGACCCTTCTTCGTCGGGTCTAGATCGAACCGTTCGATCATCTCGCTTCGCCGTTTAGGGTCGAGGCCAGCGCCGAGGCGTCCGAAGAGGTCGATGGTCTCGCCCCCAGTCAGGCCCGGCCAGAGGTTCACATCACCCGGAACATAGGCGATCCGCTTGTGGAGCTCGACGGCGTCGTGCCATGGATCCTGACCAAGTACCTGGACCTCGCCAGAGTCGTGGCGCAACAGCCCCATGAGCACACGGATTGTCGTCGACTTGCCAGACCCGTTGGGCCCGAGGAAGCCCATGACCTGGCCGGCCTCGACAGTCAGATCTAGACCGTCGAGTGCTTGGGTCGATCCAAACGCCTTCGAAAGATTCTCGACGTGGATGGCTGTGGTCATACTGGCTCCGCTTCCGCTGGGCTTTGGCTGGCAACGCCTCGAGCTAGAACCCGGGCGTAGGTCGTGATGAAATCCTCGTTCGTGAGGTCCATGAGCTGCTGCATTGTCGATAGGTGGGCGGGGAAGGTGCTCGCGATCAGCAAGGTTTGGGCCAGGCGGTCGCGCTGTTCTTCGGACACCCCGGGCGCGGCGCCAGATACCAGCCCACCGAGGAAGGCGACGCTCTGGGCCGGGTCGGCGAGAAGGCCTTCCTCTGTCGCGTCGGCCAGGGCCGCCGAGAGCTCCCGGTCCCCCTTGATGAGGGCACTGGATAGGGGGGCAGTGATGGCGAAGCGGATGGCGATCTGGAGATAGGCCTCGAGCTGCTTGGCTGGCTCTCGCTCCATCACCTCCTCCAAACGGGGGATCAAATCGAATTTTTCGAGGGCGACGCAGGCGACCAGCAGCTCGATCTTGCTGTCGAAGTACTGGTAGACGGTTCCCTTGCCGATTCCCGCTTCGTCGGCGATATCGGAGATGTTGGTCCGACGGTAGCCGAGGCGGGCGAAGTGGTCGGCGGCGGCGCTCAAGACGCGGTCGCGAGTTCGTCGCTGGGCCGCCGAGATGGCGTCAGGGGGCTCCAACAGTACCTCCAAACGCTGCTTCAGATCATGGACCGTTTCGAGACTGATCTGACCAGGATATCAAAGTGGGTCAGCTGGTCACACAGTTCAGCTGGTCACACAGTCAGATGACCTCGGGAGCCGGTTCGATGGGCGTCTTCTCGTTGTCCTGGACGAGTCCGGGGTCGAGGTCGGCTCGATTCACGGGTGTGATCGCGTCGCCGGGTGACACCAAGCCCCCGACGATGATTCGGGAGTTGAGGCCAGAGCGGTGAACGAGGGGGCGGAACACTTGTTTGTCGAGCAGGTCCTGGAGGTAGGCGCATGGGACGTTGAGGCGTCCGCCGTAGAGCACACACGAACCAACGGCAAAGTACTGGCCGACGAGATGATTGACCGGAACACCAGCAGTCGTGATATTGCGGCGATGTTCTTCGGGTCGCAGGTCCACGTCATGATCGCGTGCGAGTGCTTCCAGGACTTCGGATTCGATCAATGTGACCTGGCGGTCAATGTGGGGGCGGGACGAGTAGTGGCCAGTTCCCACCGCGTACCGATCGCCCAAGATGCCCGTGCCAGCAACGAGCTCTGCCCGATCGAGCTTGACCATGGGCGCGGAAGCGGACGCCGTCGTATGAATCGAAACAACGCGACCATCGAAACTCACGGTGATCCTCGCAAGGAAACGCTCGACATGGCTCTGGCCCGTCTCCGGAAACCTAGCCCACTGCTGCCTATCGAACCAGTGGGTCCCGTTTCCTTTGGCTGCCGGCTGGATCTGGGGGCCGGGTCAATGGCCTATCCGCCCTGATCTCGCCAGCCCAGGCTGATCACATTCGGAGGGCGGCGTCCGATTGAATTCGCATGGTTGCGCGCGAACGGGACAGACGATCGTCCACTGGGCACTGGGGGCGGGGATTGCTGGCCACCTTGGTGATGGTGATATTGGTGGTGGCCGATCATGGCCCTGTTGGGGCCGACGTGGCCGTTGCCCCACTCCCCGGACCTGAGCTTGCATTGATTGGGACACCAGCGCCGGCGGCCAAGGTCGAGGGCCTGCCTCGCCCCGCTGTCCCTGGTGCCGATGACGCCACCATCGATTCGGTCACCCGGCTCTACCTGGCGGTGTTCGGCCGCCTGCCTGATCCCGATGGACACAGCTACTGGGTGGCCCAGCAACTGGCCGGGGCCGATCTCACCGACGTGGCGGCCGCGTTCATGGTCTCGACCGAGTGGTCGACTCGCTACGGATCGGTCGATACCGGAGGGTTCGTCGACCTCCTCTATGGCAATGTCCTCCAGCGCAGCGCCGACGGCGGGGGAAGGCAGTATTGGCACACAGTGCTCGACCGGGGGGTGACGCGGACCCAAGTGCTCCTCCAATTCTCAGAGTCTGATGAGTTCGTACACCGGACTGGAACCACCCCACCCCGGCCCCCATATCCCGCGGTGCCGGCCGGATCGGGTTCGGGCCGACGGATCGTGTACGACAACAGCTCCCAGCGGGTATGGCTGGTGGAGGCTGATGGGGCGGTGTATGACTCCTACCTGGTCTCGGGCCGCCGCAACATCCCCAGCCCTGGGCTGTACTCGGTGTTCTCGAAATCGCCGAAGGCGTGGGCTGGGCATGGGGGGATCACCATGAACCATATGGTCCGCTTCGCCCGGGGCCGATCACTTGCCATCGGTTTCCACAGTATCCCCATCCGATCCGGCGGTACCCCGCTCCAGACCTTGGCCCAGCTAGGCACGTTCCGATCGGCGGGTTGTGTCCGCCAGAGCGGAGACAAAGCCCAGTTGCTCTACCACTGGGCTGGTATCGGCACCACCGTCGTCGTCCTCGGCTGAGAGCGAGGACTTTCGCCTGACTGGATGGCGCCACGGCCTCGCGAGTCAGCCGAGCTCGAGGTGGTCCCAACCGCTCCCGGTCTGGAGGATGGTCTGTACCCGGTCCCAGCTGGCGTCGAGTTCTCCCGCCAGCTCGGGATCGGTGGTCGGCTGGCGCGTCGCCGGGTTGGACGGATGAGCAATCAACGTCTGACGGTCAACGAAGAGAGGAACGGCGAGCAGGGTAGATGAGAACGCACCGTCGGGTTGTTCGGTGAGGGTCACCTGCACCAGTAGTTCGTCTCTCCGGGAGCGACGGGGGGCATTGGCCAGCAGATTCCCCAGCCCGTACACGAGCCACTCTCCGTCGATATTCTCGATCGGTTGGACCACGTGAGCGTGGTGTCCGATGATCAGGTCAATATCGGGGGAGGCCAACAGCCGGGGTCCGGTGTCGCTCTGCTGCCAATTGGGCTGGGTCATGTACTGCTCACCCCAATGCAGCGAAAGCAACACGATGTCCGCCCCCTCCGCCCGGGCTTGGGCTGCATCGGCCAGGATCTGAGCCTCATCGATGATGTTGGTCAGCCATGGGGCGTCGGCTGGCACGGTGAAGCCGTTGAACCCATAGGCGTAGGAGAGGTGAGCGATGCGCACCGAGTCGACCTCGACCCAGATCTGTTCGGCCGCTTCGTCAGCAGTTCGGGCTGCCCCGGTACTTCCCAACCCGGCTGCGTCCATGACCTCCAACGTCTCGGCCACCCCATCGACGCCATGATCCAGTATGTGGTTGGACGCAACGCTGCAAGAGTCAAAGCCGACGTCCTGTGTGTCGTGCGCGATCTGGCCAGGGGAGCGGAAGGTAGGGAATGGTTCCAGTCTGGTGTTGTCGGCCGACAGGTTGACTTCGAGGTGGCAGACGGCCCAGTCGGCTTCCTCGATCCATGGCCGGATCGGTTCGAGTAGGGGACGGTAGTCGTACTGGTGATCCGGATTGTCCGCTCCGTACGATGCCGCCTCCTGGTTCACCCGGTTGTGAAGTAGCAGATCACCGGTGAAGGCCAGGGTGACGGTCCGGGCCGGCCGCTGGGTAGTTGTCGTGACGGTGCTCATGGCTCTCGGCGGCAGCGAGCTTTGGGGAGATGTCGTTGACAAGTCGACCGGGGGAGATGTCGTGGACGATTCGGTCGCCTGAACCGCACCGACAGGCAAGCCTCTGGTCTGACCGCAAGCGGCAATGGCTATCACAACCAAGACGAGAGGAAGAGCTCGGATCTGCGACACTGAGCCAGGCCCCCAACCTTCTCGTATGTCTGACAAGCTTGTACTTGGAACGCTATGGGCACTCGGCTCCCAGACCAAGAGGAGAAGGTCCCGCTCGGACGCCAGGGCGCGGGTTGGGGTCCCTCGATGCGAAGCCAGTGTCGGCGCTACGACGCTGATCCAACACCGGCTCCCACTCACCTAGACGATGGGGTGGGCCTCACACTCGTGATCTGCTGGGCTGAGCACCCTCGCCAGGGTCGGCTGCGTCAATAGGTGTAGGAATGGGGGGTGGGATGGCGTCGAGGTTGACCAGGCCGAGAGCGACAATGACCAGGCCGCTCTGGTAAGTGCTCGTCAATCCGACACCGCCGAGAGCGAAGAGCACCATTGCCAGCGCCAGCACATGCTCTCCATTGCGGAGGCTCGAGACGATGGCGATGAAGAATGAGGCGACCGCCAGTCCGTATAAGACGGCGGGGAGTGTTCCCGTCAGGCCGAAGTTCCACAACATCAGGATGTGGGTGGTGGATGGGCTGGCCAGCAGAGCGCTGCTAGCCACCAGGCCGACACCAGCCCCCGCCAGTGCCAGTCGGCGGGAAGGTATCCATCCGAGGCCGATCCCCCGCCGAACCAGCGGTCCAGAGCTCACCCCAGCAAGCATGGCCAGAAGTTCCGCCAACCAGCGCAGTTCCTGAACACCATCCGAAGTGGCGATCTGGCCGGCGCTCTGCAATATGACTGGTGTCGCCCCAACGAGGTAGGCCCCAGCGAAGAGCCCCATGGTCAGTGCGATCAAGGGCACTTGACGGCGCGAAGCGGCGAGAGTGAGGGCAAAGACGATGATGGTCACCGCTACCGCCGTGCTATCGCTGGTGACAAGGCCCAACCCACCCATGGCGGCAATGACCACGAAGCTGACCACGCAGGCCGCAATGTGAGATTGGCGGCGGCGATAGAGACCGAGCGCAACGTAGCCGAGCAGCACCCCCAACAGGACGACGGCGATGTAGAAGGCCAGCCGACCGGTAGCACTCAGAACCCGGTAGGGGCCGGCGACTTGCTCGATACCGGGTACATGGATGGCGGTTCGGGTCCCGATTCGCAGGATCGCCAACTCGGTCACGGAGGCCGCCACTAGCAGTGACGCCAGCCAACGGAGGGAGATCGGTTGTGAGTCGTCGCCGGCTTCAGTGGAAGCGGACGGCCAGTTCACGACGAACTTGGGACCGAACTGGCTTGGCGTGCTCGATGGGTCGTCACTTCTCGGAGCACGAAGCCACCGAGGCCGACTGCTCCTCCTATGAGGATCGCCAGCTGGGCACCGACGTTCCGAGGAGTCCCATCGGGTGAGACATAGAGGACGACGAATGGCGAGACGGACTTCATGCCGTTGCGCTCATCTGCTTCACCGTCCCAGACGGCGAACACGACATCGGTCGTGACCTCGCCTCCCAGATCGACCTGCTCGGCCGACTCGTGTGACAGCTCCCTAGCGAACACGACCGACCAGCGGCCGGAGGCCCACTCGGCGCCGCCCTGAACAAGTTGGTCGTCGGCCGGTTCCAAGGTTCCGAATCCGAGGGCGACGAGATTCTGAATCGGAGGCCGGGTGGCCACTGGGTTTCCGGCCTCGCGGGCCGGGAAGTAGAGATCGTCGGTCGACGGGTAGCGGTCGACATAGCCATTGGAGCTCAGCTCCTCGATCGATTCAGGGCGTCCCCCATCGGCTCCGGCTTGCCAGTGCCAGATGTTGACCCCTGAGTCGCTTTGCCCCATACACAGTGCCGGTACCGACGATGCAGCTTGGGCCGGGAACTCGATGGCGGCGGCGTCGACGAACTGATCGACGGCGAGCGCATCACTATTGGACGTGTCGTCGGCCCACGACATCCTGATGTAGAGCATGTCGTCGGTGTGTACGGCCTGGGCCTCCAGGCCCCGAATCGAACCTCCGCCGAAGGGCCAGGTGCTCTGTTGGGCCGAGAGCGCGACTTCCACGGTCGGTGCTGTGCGCCAGGTGCTGGCTCCAGGGTCGAGGCCTGGGTCGCGGGAGACGCTGTAGGCCATCAACTCCCCCGATTGTGAGACCGCGGGCTGAGCTCCGACCAGTTGCAGTGTCAGGGCGATTGCCACGACTGACAGTGCGAAGAGTAGTCGTTGTCGGCGTGTTCGACGTCGCGCATCTGTCATCGCTCTCATCTTCCTATCTCGACTGGGGAGCCCATATCGTCGGTGTCGGCTCCACATGAACTGTCATCGGGCGGAGGGAGCGGCTGGGGTTCGCTCTGGCGGGCGACGGGTTCGACATCGAGCCATGTCAGATCGGTCTCGATCCAGGCCGATAACAACGAGCCGGTCGCTACGAAGTAGGGGTGGTCGGCGACGATCTGTAACCGGTCGCTGAACCCACCAGCCCAACACCCGAGGTGGTCGCGCAGGAAGTGGGTTTGGCTCCGTTGGCACTCCTCGACTTGTTCCGGGCCGAGGTTCTCTATGGCGTACGCTTCCTTGCGGGCGAGAAATGACATGAACTCCAGCTCGGTTGTGATGTGATCGACTCGCTCTCGCTGGGTACCACCGAGATGGAGGCCGTGAGCTCGGTAGAAGGCGGCAACGTCGGCCATCAGATCAGCTCTGCGGAAGACGTCGCCGGGGCTGTAGGCGCTCTCGTGAGCAGGGCAATCCTTGTTCTCGATGTGGGTGAAGACACGACCGTGAGCGAAGCGGAGTTCCTCCAGGTCTATGTCATTGGCACGAACCGCGGCTGCGATTAGCTCGTCGAGCTCGCCGGAACTCGACGACATCGACCCTAGAAGGGGCACGAGCTCGTGGTGGAGAGAGTCCCGGCTCTCAGATGTCGGAAACAGAAGCGAGCGGGACAAGAAGCCGTAGATCGCGGCTCGACCCACCGCAGCCATCCACTCGGCGTTGTCACCAGCGGACGATTGCCGCTTCTCATCGATCGATGGATGCTGTTCCCCGTCAGCGGGACTGGTTCGGCCTGTGTGCTCTTGGTCCACGGTTGCTCCTCAGATCGAGTTCAGCTTGTCTGGCCGCTCAAACACCGGCTCGTCGACATTGACCCTCACGATCTCGGACCCGTCGCGGTCGAAGCCGATCGCCGTGTCGTCGTAGAGAGTGACCCGCCGGCCGTCCACGGTGATCTCGGTGAAGGGCTCACCTCGCTCGATCTCGAACGAGAAGATGATCTGTTGGGTGACTCGGAACAGCTGGAGGACGGCGAGGAGCTCGCGAGATGGGTTCGAGTACCGCTCGATCGCCCCTTCGACGCCGGGTCCGAACATCTGTCGGAGGTAGGGCCGGGGCACCCAGCGGGGAGGTATGTAGTACACGTTCGGTTGGGTGCCGAACTGGGCATAGAGGGGAAGGGCGACCTTCGCTTCGTGGACCAGGTAGTAGAGAGGGCTGTCTGGGTTCTCGACCCATACGCCGTCATGGTCCACCTCGACCAGTCCCTGCATCCGGATCTTGCCGACGCAGGCCGTCATACAGCGGGTCTCAGTCGGGGTGTTGTCCGTCAGGGGGTCGGTTCCCTCGACCCTCGGATAGCAGGCGACGCACTTCTCGGTCGTACCTGTTGTCGGGCGATACATCGTCTTCTTGTAGGGACAAGCTTCGACGCAGGCCCGGTACCCCCGGCACCGCGCCTGGTCGACCAGTACGATGCCGTCCTCGGGCCGCTTGTAGATGGCGTTCCGAGGGCATGCACCGAGGCAGCCGGGGTAGGTGCAGTGGTTGCAGATCCGCTGCAGGTAGAAGAACCAACCCTCGTGCTCGGGTAGTTGGGCACCACGGCCAGAATTGGGGGTCGGGTGGTCCTCGAACGCATTCGGGGCCTTCCACTCCGCTTCGGTTGGCAGGTACCCGACCGGCCGTGATTCGCGCGCGGCGTCGGCCTCGAAGATCGTGACCCCGTCGAAGGACCCGTAGGGTGCACTGGGATCGTCATTGTCGGCCCCGGCCCATTTCTGGCCTCCGGGGTTGGCATCCTCGAGCAGTTCCAGGGTGTTCAGATCCCAGTTGGCCGGAAACCCGCCGTATGGCTTGGTCTCGACATTGTTCCACCACATCAGTTCCTGGCCCGGCGAATGGGTCCAGGTCGACTTACACGCCATCGTGCACGTCTGGCACCCGATACAGCGATTGATGTTGAACACGGCGGCGAACTGCAGACCCCCGGGCCCGCCCTCATGGGGGTAGGCCATGTCTCGGCCGATCTGCCAGTTGTGCACAGTTGCCATGTCAGTCGGTCCTCATGGTCGGGCCGAAGACCTGATCGAATAGCTGATCGAACAGTGCGTCTCCTCGGCGGCAATAGATGGAGTGGGCGTGGCCAGCATGGGGGTCGGCGAACAGCTCGGTGATCGAGGTCCGGCTCCAGCCCTGCAGGGCGAACTCTTCGATCAGGGTGCGTGCCGTCTCCCGGTCGGCGTCATCACCGGGTGCGACCGGGTAGCGCATACCCGTCAGCTCGTAGGGGTCGTCGGCTTCTAGCGTCTTGTCGTCGGCCGTCGGGCGGCGAGGGGACAACGACACCGATTGCTCGGCCACGTCAGGTCCCCTCAACGATCGTTAGCTCGCCCGCGATATACGCACTCATGCGCCGGTCCTCTTCGGCCGGCATCGAGCCTGGGCGGCCTCTCGACCATGTTCCTACCCCGCCCAATCCACCATCCTCGGCCTTGGTGACCCGAACCAGCGTTTCTTTGGGGACCGTGTTGATGGCGTGGTTGTCGACGTCGAACCCGTAGGTGAATGCCATGCCGCCGGCCTTCTTGTGGAACAAGGTGTCAGTCTGGTGCATGGGGGGAGACCAGCCCCGGGTGATGCTCTGCTGGCTGCCGGAGCGGAAACTCGACTGGTAGCCCGTCGTCTCGGCCAGGGCCCGGCCGTCCGCTCTCTCTTTGGTAGCCCGGACCGTCCTCGGTGTGGCCATATAGTAGGCATGCTTCAACATGGTCACCCCCCGGGGGTAGGCCGCGTTGTAGGTGGCACGGATGAGGAGCCGGGCCACATCGAGGAAGGAGTCGTCGACGTCGGCGTTGCGATAGGGCCGATCGACGGGGTTCGAGTCAACCCAGACATAGTCGCCATTGGCGATTCCCAGCTCCGCGGCATCGTCGGGGTTCAGGTGCATCTGGGGCTCGCCGACGCCGGGTTGGCGCGTCTCGACCCGGTACGGGTCGCTGAAGCTCGATGACCATAGCCACTGCCAATCGGTGACCGCCCACGACGAGTGAACGGTGTGGCGTGACTTGGGCGTCAGGCACAAGAAGCGATAGCCCTGGCCGAATAGCGGATTCTCGGTCGTCTTGACCTCGGACCACGGCATCATGATGTTGCGAACGCCGCGGGTATCGCCGTCCATCTCATCAAGCGGGATCCCATAGTCGTTGGGGCGCAAGTAGGGGCTGGTGGAGACAATCACATTGGGGAGGTAGGGCGTCGCTTCGACGGCCTCCCGGTGAACGATCAGGTTCTCACCGTATTCGATTGCTTCTGGCAGGTCGACATAGGCGTGCATGCGCCCGGTGTCGGTGTAGAAGGGAAGGCTGTCTTCGACCTGCTCCTTGAACGGGATCCGGGGGTAGCTGCGGTACTGCATGAGCGCCCCGCCGGGAACCCCATAGCGGCCAGAGGCGAGGTCTTCGACGTTGTAGCCCTCGGTCGTCCATGACCCGCCCAGCACCCGGTCGAGGTACACCTCGGGACGATCGGAGAACATGAAGGCTTGGGAGAATCGTTCATCGCCGGTGAGATCGGTCAGGGCATCAGCCACACCGGCGAAGATGGCGATGTCGTCGCGGGTGTCGGCGAGGGGTTCGATCCCGCCCTTCCACACCTGGACGAAGGGGTTTGAGCAGGAGGCGGCCAGTTCCCAGGTCTGGGCTTCCATCCAGCTGTTGGCCGGAAGGACAATGTCGGCAAACTCGGCCGAGCCGGTCCACTCCATCTGCTGATCGACGATCATGTCGACCTTGGGATTGACGTTCTTGACCAGCTCGTAGTGCCACTTGGCCTGGTTGAGCAGGTTGGCGTTGTTGTACCAGATCAGCTTCGTCGGCGAGGGCATGTGCGTCTTGCCAGTGAACACCTTGCGACCCTCGTCGGGCGTGTCGATGATGAGGGGGTGGTCGCCGTTGCCCCAATAGCTCACCTCCTCGCCGTGGATCATGTGCCGACCGGTCTCCCCGGTGTAGGAAGCCGACGGGTCGGTCAGCGGATTGAACGGATCCTCGTTGATGAAGCCGCCGATACCGGGCCCGAACCATTGGGCGCCGTGGAAGACACCACCCTTGTAGTTGCCGGCCCAGGTGCTGACACCGCCGCCCGAGACACCGATCGAGCCCACCAGCATGGCCAGGAAGTAGGTAGCCCGGTTGTGGAGGGTTGCGTGGAAATAGTGGTTGATCCCCTCGCCGATATGGAAGGCCACTGGGCTTATGGTGGCCAGGTCGTCGAGAAGTTGCTCGATGAGGTCGCGGGGGGAGCCCGTGATCTCGACCACTGAGTCGATGTCGTAGTCTTCGAGGTGGCGCTTGTACATCGAGAGGACGCTGATGACCTCGACCGTCGACCCGTCGGCCAGGGT
>JAAETV010000631.1 GCA_024227975.1 Actinomycetes bacterium | reverse complement strand
GGTTGCGAAGACGTAGAGCCCGAAACTGGTCCGATGGATCTGGCGCCAGAGGGGACGATGCATCCGCTTCATGAGGAGTGACGTGACCTCGATGGCGACCAGAAGATACATGGCGATGATCCCCCAGGCCACCGCCGTTGGCTGCCATGTCGAGGCCCAAGGCACCAGGATCTCTCTCCACCCGAAGTGGATGTAGCTGTCGGCGACAAGGCCTCCGACATGGATGCCGGTGAAGCTGACCGACAAGCCCCCGAGGAACCGGTGCAGGTTCAACAGCCGGGCCGGCTGGGTCGCTTTAGCCGCCGCCTTGGTCGAGAGGAACAGGCCCCAGCACACCGAGAGCGTCAGCAGAGCCCAGGCCACGATCCCCCCGGATCGGGCTACGAACCACCAGACCTGTTCGTTCATGCGAGGATCCCCTCAACACTGTTTGCGGTCTGGGTTGGCCCTGTCTCGAGGACGGTGCCGTCGTCGGTAACCACGATTCCGGCTACGTCGTAGTGTTGGAGGAGGTCGATGGCCTCTGCCGATCCGCCCAGTAGGGCCGTCTTGGCCGCGACCTCGGACCACAAGGCGGCCCCGGCGCAGGTCGTGACGGCCACGATGTCACTGGTCGACGGGAGGCCGGTTGTCGGGTCGAGCAGGTGGTGGAGCCGGTGCTGGTCGGTCGACCAGTTGCGCCGGAGGATGCTGCTGGTGGTTACGGCTCCATGGTCGGGGGTGAAGGCCGCGATCTCCCGATCAGCGTGGTGAGGATGAGCCACGTCGACTCGCCAGCGCGGCCCGTACCAGCATCGACCGTGGACTCGCAGATCTCCTCCCAGTTCGACCGAGACGGTCGTGGCTCCCTGGGCGATGAGGAATTCGGTCAGCTGATCGATGGCAAGACCCTTGCCGATGCCCCCGGGATCGAATGTCGTCCCTTCAGGAAGGCGGACGGCCATGATCTCTGGGATGAGCTCGATCTCTTCTTGTGAACCAGGCAGAACCTCGGTGAGCGGCTGGTACTGGGCTGGACGGCACTGGGCTGGACGGCACTGCCAGGGGCGGTCGTAGCCCAATTGTTCGAGTTGGGTGAGCATGAGGGGGTTGAAGCGGCCACCGGTCAGGTCCCGTGCTACTTCGGCTCTCTTGACCAGCTCGAACGTCTCAGTCGAGACGACGGTGAGGCGACCACTGGCGCGGTTGAGCTGGCTGATCTCGCTCGATGGGTCGAACCGGCTCCAGGCTCGCTCCAGCCGAGTGAGCAAGTGCCGAGCTGCGCTGACCAGGGTTGGCGACCCGCCGACGACAACCAGACGACACGGGCTGCCCATGGCCTGGAACTCCTCGACCTGTAGCTCAGCCGCTTGCATCACTACGGGGCGGGGCTGGAGCGGCTGTGGTTGGCACTGCGGTTGTGGGAGCAGCTGTCGTGGGTGCCGCCGTGGTGGGAGCGGCTGTGGTCGGCGCTGCGGTCGGAGCCACTGTGGCCGCGGGAGCAGTGGTTGGCGCTGCGGTCGGAGCCACTGTGGCCGCAGGAGCGGTGGTTGGCACCGAGGCGGGGGCCTGAGTCGTGGCCTGGGGGGTCAACGTCTCCGACGAAGTGTCGGCGTTGGCCGTCTCGTCAGTGGCAGCCAGTTGCTCGGGCGGTTGTGCTGAGCCGTCGGCCGACACATAGTTTGGGACGACCTCGATGACCACGTTCGGCTGGGTTGGAGGTGGGATCGTCGTCGGGACCGTGTCGTCAGCCGGAGCTGGTTCGGTTGCTGCTTCGTCGCCGCTCCCGGTGAGGGGGCCCATCGCTACCACCATGGCGGCGAACGACACGATCGAGGCTCCCGCCGTCGCCAACCGCGTCGCTCCCGTGAGCGTCGCCCGACGCATGACATCTAGCAACCCAGCGCTCGAACCATCGTCAGTTGAGGATGTAGGGCCAGTGGCCGAAGTCGGGACCGCTTCTGAGGCCGGGACCGAGGAGGGTTCACTGTTGGCACTGGCCTCGGCCCGTCTTGCCTTCAGGGCTGCCAGACGTTCGTCGCGGGTCGGTTCAGCCATCTCAGTCTTCCTTCTTCACCTCGAGCTGGCCCTCTTTGAGCTCCAGTTCGAACTTGGCTTCGCCTTCATCGCCGGACATTCGGCGGAACTTGACCTCGACGATCGTGGCCTTGTTCTTCTCGACCTGATATGCCCAACCCGGTTCGGGGGACACCGACCAGAACTCCAGCTCCTGGCCGTCATGGAAGGCGATGACGATGTCGGCCACTCCGTCGAAGGTGTAGGTCAGATACTCGGTCACTGATGGGGGGACCGTGGTCTCAGGCTGAGTCGTCGGTGGTGGCGGGACTGTGGTGGTTGGCGGCAGGGTTGGGGCCGGTGCAGTTGGGGCGGCCGTCGGGGCCACTGTGGGGACCGGTGTGGTAGGGGCGGCCGTCAGGGGTGGAGGGGGAGGAGCTGTTGGCCAGGGAGTGGCCGGTTGAGATTGGGGCTGGCCTGCAATGGCTGGTGTGGTGGCCCGGGTTGTCGCGGTGGCCGGGACGGTCTCAGCCGCTGGCAGGGGGACGTCGATCGTGACCTGCATGACCTCGGGATCACCTGCCTCCTCGGCCGCCACGAGCGCAAGCTGTTCAGGGATGGGATCGGGGGCGTCTCTTCCGATGGCCATGACGCTCAGGTTGAGGCCAACGGTCGTTCCCACAACGCCCAGTACCAGCGTTCCGGTCTGGAACGACAGCGGCAATGTGTTGGGCATGCGGGTTGGTCCTCCCCAAATGGGTTTCAACGTCTGATCGGCGCTTTGGTCAGGAATGTTTATTGATTTCCGGTATTCGGCCGGTCGAGCAACACTGGGTCGTGCCAACAGTCGCAAGGCGAGAAGCCGCAGTGTGGTTGGTCGGGGCGGCCACGGCGTTTTCACTCCTGGGCGACCAGGCCCTGTACTCGACGCTGCCGATCTACTTCGAGGAGCTCGGCCT
>JAAETV010000630.1 GCA_024227975.1 Actinomycetes bacterium | reverse complement strand
CAGCTCGAGAGCATCCCGGGCCGAGTAGCGATCCTCAGCGACGACGAAGGCCACCTCCTGATGCTGGAATCGCACCTTGTCGGTGGCCAGCACGGCCTGCACGTCGTTGGACAGGGTCGGCATCCAGGCCAGGTTGTGGGCAGCCAGATCCTCACCGGTGACAACGGCTACGACCTTGGGGTGGGCCTCAGCCGCCGACTTGTCGATGTTCACGATGCGAGCGTGGGCCATGGGGGACCGCAGGATCGCAAGGTGGAGCATCCCCTTGAGCTCCACATCGTCGCAGTACTGGCCCCGGCCGCGGACGAAGCGGGGATCCTCCTTACGCAACATGCGGCCGTAGCCGATGGGCTTCTCGTCGTTGAGATTGTTGTCGGGGGTCGGGACGTTGGTGTGTTCGGTCGCGGTCATGCTGCACCTCCGGCACTGCCACTCACACTTACCTGTTGTTCGGATTGGGCCGCCCACTGGATGGAGCGGACGATGGTGGAATAGCCGGTACAGCGGCAGATCTGGCCACTGATCGCCTCGCGGATCTCCGCTTCGGATGGGTCAGGATTGCGGTCGAGTAGGGCTCGGGCCGTCATCATCATGCCCGGGGTGCAGAACCCGCACTGGAGGCCATGACATTGCATGAACCCTTCCTGCACCGGGTCGAGCTGACCGTCGACTTCGAGTCCTTCGACGGTACGGACATCGTGCCCGGCGGCCATAGCCGCCAGGTGGGTACAGCTCTTGACCGGTTCGCCGTCGATCCACACGACACAGGTTCCACAGTTGCTGGTGTCGCAACCCCAATGGGTACCGGTCAGTCCGAGGTGATCTCGGAGGTAGTGGACGAGCAGGGTGCGGGGTTCGACCTCGCGTGACACCTCGGTGCCGTTTACGTTCATCGTGACCTGCATGTCAGGCATCCTCTCCAGTGGCTCGGGCTACCGCTTTGCGCAACGAACGGATGGTCAGTTCCTTGGCCAGGTGGGTCTTGTAGGCAGCCGTCCCTCGGGTGTCGGTCGCCGGTGAACAGTTCTCAGCGGCGATTGCTCCGATCTGGGCGTAGAGCTCTTCCGATGGAGCCTGGCCGGCGATGGCATCGGAGATGGGACCGATGTTGGTGGTGTTCGGCCCTACCGCACAAAGTCCGACCCGGCCGTCGGCGATGGTGCCGTTGCTCATCGCCACCGCAGCGCCGGCCGAGACAACGGCCCAGTCACCGGCCCGGCGCTCGACTTTGTGGTAGGCACTCGATGAGTTGGCCTTCACCGGGATCCTGACCTCGGTCAACATCTCACCATCACCGACGGCGGTCTCATAGGGGCCCTGGTGGAACTCGGCCATGGTGACGATGCGCTCGCCCGAGGTCCCCCTGATCACACAACTCGCCTCGAGGGTGTCGCACACCGCCGAGAGATCCTCGGATGGGTCGGCCTGGCACAGGGAGCCGCCGAGGGTCCCCCGATTGCGGACCACGGGATCGGCAATCACCTTCTCCGCATCACGAAAGATGGGGAAGGCGGCGGCCAGCTCGTCGTTCTCCAGCAACTGACGGTGACGGGTGAGGGCCCCGATCCTGACTTCGGATTCGCTGAAGCGGACGTATTGGAGCTCGTCGACCAGGTCATTGATGTCGACCAGGTACTCGGGGGTGGCGATGCGGAGCTTCATCATCGGCAACAAGCTGTGGCCCCCAGCCACGACCCTGGCCTGATCCCCCAACCGATCCAGGAGGGAGATGGCATGGTCGATGCTGGTCGCCCGCTCGTATTCGAACGGTGCCGGTACTTGCATGGAGTTCCCCCTCAGATTGGCGATTGACCCTGATTGAAGACCACGAGACAACTTGTGCCAATCACGACTTAAGGAGATCCTTAAGGGCTGTGACCCCAACCCAACTGCGGACCTACGTCGCCATCGTCCGCAACGGCACATCCAAGGCCGCGGCAGTAGAGCTCGGGGTATCGGAGGCAGCGGTGTCGGGTCAGGTTGCCTCGCTGCGCCGTGAGCTCGATGATGTTCTGTTCGAGCGATCGGCTTCGGGTTTGCGCTTCACGCCCGGTGGGCTGAGGCTGGCCACCCGGGCCGTTGAACTACTCGGTCTCCAGGACCAGACCCGCCAAGAAGTGCGGACGGCGGCTGGTGGCCGGAGGGTGCTACGGCTGGCTGTGTCGTCATTGTTCGGGGAATACGCAGCCCCCGGTTTGATCGAGCTGTTCTCCGACCGGGCTAGAGATCTAGACATCGAGATGAGCGTTCATCCGCCCGGCCGGCTCGGGGCCCTACTTGCCTCCCGGGTGACCGATGCCGCTATCGGACCCCACCTCCGGCTTCTGCCCGACGACGTCGTCAGCCGGGAGTTCCTCCGTTATCAGCTCATCATTGTGACCGCTCCTGGCCATCATCTTGCCGGCCGCCGGGTGCGGCCCGAAGAGCTGGCAGAAGCCACCTGGTTCCTCGGCCCCTCGGCGGTCGACGAGAATGGGCTGACCTGGCAGCTCCTCAAACGTTTCGGGGTTCCCGAAGCCAACCAGCGAATCTTCCAGAGCCATGCCGCCGCCATCATCGACGCCGGGCGCCGCGGCCACCCCGACGGCCATGGTCGCCAGAGCGGCACCCGTCAGGGAGTGGCCCTGGCCCCGGCTCACTATGTGGCCGCTGACCTGGCGGCTGGCCGCCTGGTCCGGGTCGATACGCCAGGCAATCAGATGGATGGGGTGTGGTCGGTGATGACCCTGCCCCGATCCCAGGCAGCGCCGGTTGCGGCGGAGCTCGTCCGCTTCGTCACCACCCCGAGAGCCATCCAGGCCATGCTCAGCGGATCGGGGGCCAACATCTCGCATTTCAAACCGAGCGTGCACATCACCATCTGGAGCTGAGTGAGCCTGCGAAAGCTAGCGTGGCGCTCATGAGTCGTGAGATCGAATCAGTTGCTGTTCTGGGCTGCGGGACGATGGGTTCAGGCATCGCTGCGGCCTCGGCCGCCGCCGGGTGTCGGGTCCTGATGCTCGACATGACGGCCGAGGCGGCCGAAGGGGCCTCGAGCGCCGTCGCCGAGGAACACCGCCACCTGGTCGAGACCGGAAGCTTCGACGCCGACCTGGCCAGGATCGCCGACTACGACTGGGTCTGTGAAGCCATCGTGGAAGACGTCGAGACCAAGCGTGATCTGTTCACCAGAGTCGAACCCCTCCGTAGGGATGGCTCCGTGATCAGCTCCAACACCTCGGGCATCCCCCTCCGTGACATCACTGCCGGGTTCGACGATCGCCTCCTGGGCGACGTCGCCATCACCCATTTCTTCAATCCAGTCCAGGTCATGAAGCTATTCGAGCTCGTCCCCGGAGAGCAGACTTCGCCGGAGGTGATCGAAGCCTTCACCACCTTCGGGGCGACCAAGCTCGGCAAGGGGGTGGTCAACGCCAAGGACACGGTCAACTTCATCGGCAATCGTATTGGCTGCTTCTTCATGCTGTCGGGCCTTCACCTGGCCAAGCCGTTCCTGGACGGGGGTATGAGCCAGGAGACCGTTGACGCTGTTCTGGGCAAACCGATCGGGCTCCCCCCAACCGGGCTCTACGGCTTGATCGACCTCATCGGGCTCGACGTCATGGATCTCGTCGGCAAGAACCTGGCCGTGAACCTTCCCGACGGTGACGCCGGCCGAGCCTACACCAGCTTCCCGACCGTCGAGCAGGCCATGTTGGAGCGAGGCCAGCT
>JAAETV010000629.1 GCA_024227975.1 Actinomycetes bacterium | reverse complement strand
TCGAAGGTGATGATTGCCCGGGCCCCGTGCAGGATTGCCGTATCGAGGACGATGGCTTCAGGAAGTCGCAGGCCGGTTGAAGCTCGGAGCGAGGCCCACCTGATCGGGGCGTCGTCGTCGGTCTGGGTGATGTCGAAGGCGGCTCGAAGAGCGAGCACTGCCTCGTCGAGTACACCCAACTTGGCTGGAGCGACAAGGCACTCGGCAAGAGTCACCTGATGGAGGACGACATTTTCGGACTCTATTTGGTCGTTGAGTGCTGAGGCATCGGCGTGATGAACGTCCCTAGGATCGCGTAGAGCGATGATCCAGCTGGCGTCGGCAACGATCACTCCGGCCAGTCCTCAGCGCGGTCGTAGAGTTCGGCTGACCCGGGGAGAGAGCCAACGAGGTCAGCTCGGGCTTGAGCGCGAGCTGATGGTGATTTTCCGCCCGCTGCCCAGTCGGCGATCACGCGCTGGATTAGCCGCGCTCGCGGTACGTCAGGCCACTTACGCGCAGCCTCGTTGAGTATCGCCGCGATCTCGTCGGTCTCAGTTACCGGGTAACGAGGTCGAGTTGTAGGCATGCCTACAAGTGTAACACCTAGTGTGTCACCTGTGAGTCCTTTAGGGGGCCACTTAGGTGGTTCGCTCCACTAGTCCGATGGACGGGGCCGGACCGCCGTCTGGGTGCTGGGCACCAGAGCGAGCCTCTCCGACGCAGCCGAGTTGTTTGGATTGTCTCAGGAGCTCCTGGACCGCTACGGACAGCTCACCGACACCGCCTTCATCGACCGAATACATCCTCCGCACCGACACCCTGCCACCGTCCTAGCCGACTCGAGGGCGGCCGGCGACGCCGCGAGTCTTACGACCCGCCAGACCTCGATGGCGGTCGATCGCTCTTGGTGGTCTTGTTCCCGATTGCCTGACCCACTCGGAATCGGCCGGTGCCCGAGTACCGTCCCACAAGATGGCCAGCGGATCCACCCTGCGCTTCGGAACCTACACCAACGGGTACCCGAACCAATGCGGTCGAGCCGAGCGGGGCGAACGCCACTACGCTGCGGCCGTGGCCGACGATCCCGACTACTCGTTGCTCGACCGGGGAGGCGTCAGCGCCGAGCTCTTCTTCCCCCGACCCGATCCATCCCCGACAC
>JAAETV010000628.1 GCA_024227975.1 Actinomycetes bacterium | reverse complement strand
TGGGCCTACTCCCTCAACGAATCGATGACGCGGCACGCTCTCCAGCGCTCTGGCAACGGCGGATGTATACACCGCACCCTCGGAACTGAGTCGCTCCACCATCGCGGCTCGAGCATCATCCGGCTTCATTGGCTATCCCTTCGGTATTGAAGGATCGAGGGGATCAGATCCGTTCGTAGTAGCGGTGGTGCTCCCAGTCGGTGACGGCACGGTTGAAAGCCTCGCACTCCATGGCGTGGAAGTGGGCGTAGTGGTCGACCATGTCGTCACCGAGGAGACGTCGAGCGGTTGGGCTGGCGGCGAAGCGGTCGGTGGCCTCGGCCAGGGTGAGGGGGATGGATCCGACGTCGGCTGAGTAAGCGTCGCCTCGCAACTCCGCGGGGGGTTCGATCTGGTTGGCGATGCCGTCGAGCCCGCTGGCGATGGCGGCAGCGTAGGCCAGATAGGGATTCACGTCAGCTCCGGGGAGTCGGCACTCGATGCGGCGACTCTGACCGTCGCCCACGATACGGAAACCAGTTGTTCGATTGTCGTTGGACCAGGCGATACCGGTAGGGGCCCATGACTGGTCCTGATAGCGCTTATAGGCGTTGACGGTCGGGGCGTAGCAGACCATCAGGTCCGGAGTGTGGCGCATCCAGCCCCCCAGGAACCAGCGAAAGAGATCGCTGGGCCGGTCGTCATCGTCGACAAAGGCATTGTTGAGCCCGACCCCGTCACCGTCGGTGTGCCACAGGCTCAGGTGGAGGTGGCAGCTATTGCCCGGTTGAGCCGCATCGGGTTTGGCCATGAAGGTCACGCTGATCCCTTGCTGGTCGGCCACCTCCTTCATGGCTTGCTTCATCACGACATGACGATCGGCCATGGTTGTGACGTCGGCGTAGCCGACATTGATCTCATGCTGACCGATGGCGGCCTCGCCCTTTGAGCTCTCAACTGGGATATCGGAATCCCGCAGGGTGCGACGGATAGCACCCACATAGTCCTCGACTCGTGCCCCCTGGACGAGGTGGTAGTCCTCAACATACCAACCGGCTGGTTCCAGGTCCCGGTAGTGCTTGGAGCTGGCCTGGCGATAGCTGTCGCGACTCAGGAAGAACTCCAACTCCGACGCCGCCTTGATCTCGAAGTTGGCCTCGGCCGCAGCCTCGACCTGGCGCCGCAAGATAGAGCGCGGGGCGACGTTGACCAGCTCGCCTTTGCTGTCGTCGACCACATCGCACAGGACTAGGGCGGTCCGTTCGGCCCAGGCGGCGCGGCGAAGGGTGGAAGAGTCGGGTACCAGATGCATGTCGCCGTAGCCACCGGTCCAGTTGGCAAAGGCGTACCCCTCCACTGGCTCCATCTCCATGTCAACGGTGAGAAGGTAGTCGCAGGCATGGGTCCCGTTGGCCAGTGCCTCGTCGACGAAGAATCTGGCATCGAGGCGCTTACCCATGCTTCGGCCGTAGTGGTCGGTGAAGGCAACCACCACCGTATCGATCAGACCGAGGTCAGTCTCAGCTCGCAGCTCATCAGGGGTCACGAACGGAGACTACCTGAGCGCCAAATCTGTTGGTGTCACTCTCGACTGGGTGAGGCCTGGACGGCAGAGCTCATGGGTGGGCAGGTTCGTGGCTAGGCCGCAGCGCGAAGGAAGTGACGTAGGAGTTGCTGGTACGCCACCACATAGTCTTGGTAGGCACGGCGGAGGTCGGCGGCAGGCCAGGTGGGTGGGGCCAATTCGGGGGGCAGCTGGGGATCGTGGACCAGGTGGCGGAGCGTGGCCGAGGCCAGATTGAACCCGGAGACGACGGCGTCATCGTCGGTTTCGAGCCGCTCTTGGGCTTGGCTGATAGCCGCCGCCAGGCTTGTGGCAGTAGCTGCCCAACAGTCCAGTTCGAATAGCTGACCGACCAGTTCAACCGCCGACTCGTTCGCCACTACCGCCAGGCGGAACCAGGCGACCTGATCTACGATCTCGGCCCGGGCCGTTGGTTGGCGTTCGGGATCGAGGTTCGTTGGTCGCATCCATACGCCCTCGCGGAGCTCGCCGAGCCCAAGACCAGCGAGAGCCCGCCTCAGCCTCGTCCGATCCGACGAGGACCGTCCGGTGGCGGTTACCACAGCTTGCTCCCAGCTCCCGTCCCAGGGCTCGGGCTCGACTCCGTGGCGACCGCGGTCCTGGCGTTCCTGACGTTCTAGAAGGGGTCCGGCGAGGGTATAGACGCCGTCGACGTTGGTCAGTTCCCCGCGCTCCACCATCCGGCTCAGGGCCACCCGGGTCGTCCCTTCGCTGATAGCGAAGCGGTCGGCCATGGCTACCAACAATCGTCCCGACAAGCTCGGGGGGTGGCTGCCGAGCAGGATCGATGCCACCAGGCTGCGGGCCGACAGAGGTCGTAGTAACTGGTCGGTATCGGTGCTCGTCATCCCGAGGCGAGGGCTCGCCAGAGGGCACGGTAGGAGGGCCAGGTCAACTCAGGGGTGACATAGCCATCCTCCTCCAGGGCGCGAGTGAAGGCCGGAAGGTTTCGGAATGGGATCCCCGAGTCGACATGATGGGCCAGATGCCAGCCGATGCCGTAGGGCACCATGATGAGGTCTGACAGACGGCTTTGCTGGATGTGATGGGAGGTGACCCGACGGTCCGATGAGCGGGTGAGGCCCGCATGTTCAGCGATCGACCGCAGCCGATTCAAGACCTGGTAAAGGGTGATGTAGGGCAGCACCCACAACAACAAATAGAGCCAGGGGTGTCCCCCGGCCAGGAAGAAGGCGAAGACGAAGGCCTGACCGGCGAAGAAGCGCAGGCTGTTCTTCATGTACTTCGGCTTGATCACACCCGTGATGCGGGGGCGCAGGATGCGGAAGGCGGAGACGCCAAACAGGTCCCGCATCAGCTTGCGTCTCATTGACTGCCGACTGATTGGGTAGAAGGAGTAGAGCAGGAAATCAGGTTCCTTGGGCCCGAACTCGTCGCGGTGATGGTTGGCGTGGCCGCGTCGGTAGCTGTGGGTTCCGGTGCCGAAGGCCAGCCAGCCGAACAAGTTCACCCCGATCAGGTCGTTCCACCTGCGGTTGCTGAACAGGAGTCGGTGGGCACCCTCATGGTGGA
The DNA here is from genome assembly GCA_024227975.1 of Actinomycetes bacterium. Next base: position 5,353 of record JAAETV010000628.1, on the reverse strand, counting down.
GGATGAAGAGCCGATTCTGGAGGACGGCCATCAGAGGTATTGCCACCACGAGAGCGCCCCAGTGGTCGATCGCCACAACTGCGGCCACGACGAGAACCGGCAGGGCCAGAGACATGACCGAGGTAATCATGTTCCGAACGTTGGCGATGCGACGCAGCTCGGCCCGGAATGCGGCTCGAGGCCGCCCATCGGGCCGGAGGCGTTCACTTCCGGCGAAGGGAGCAATGTTGGTGGGCACCATCCCACCGGTCATTCGGGCCAGGAGCTCATCGTGACTTGGCGTGGCTGCTGTCGCTGTCATAGGTCGATATTACGGCACACAGTACAGTTGTGTCCAAGCATGTAATAGTGGTGACCTTGGTTTAGGCTAGGGGCGGGTGGCGATGACCAGGGTGTCGAGGGCGATCTGTTCACCATCGTCGGTGCTGACGGGGCGTTCGGCCACCTCTGCCCTTTTGATCTCCAAGCCGTCGAGGGCGGCCGTTGCTTCCTCTGGGGTGTAGCAGACTTGGGGGGCCGAAGGACCACCCCAGCCATTGTCGATATTGCTCCGATCGTGGGCGATGAGGAAGAGCGTGGCGCCGGGCCTGAGCCAGGTCTTGGCGTGCTCCAAGGCCGCTTGACGACCCTCAGGCTCCAGTTGGAGGTACGACACAACGACCAGGTCGACGAGGCCCTCGTGCTGGTAAGTGGTGGCGTCAGCTTCCACCGTTTTGATGGAGACCTTGTTGTCCTCGGCCAGACGGTTGGCCTTGGCCAGCCCGACCGACGAGAAATCGACTGCCGTCACCTCCCACCCTCGCATGGCCAACCAGACTGAGTTGCGCCCCTCCCCTGCAGCTAGATCGATAGCGGTTCCCGGTTCCAGGTCGGCCAGGTGGGCCTCGACGAACTGGTTGACCTCAACCGTCCAGACGTACTCACGGGCCGAATAGCGCTCGTCCCAAGCCTGGCGAGCAGTCTCCGTTTGCATGTCCTGTCTCCTTCGACTTGTCAGAGTCGCGCTGGGGCTACTTTCCTCAAAGGATAGGTGGAGATGGCCTGACGGAGCCCGTAGTGCCAGGCTGGAGTCATGAGCGATGATTCCACCCCACCTCCCGACACCCTCAACGACGTTGGTGTGTTGAAGCGACGAGAGATCGAGGCCCGCATCGTCACCCCCTTGATCCAACGCCTGGGCGAGGAGTTCGGACACGAACGGGTGACTGAACTGGCCCGTGAGATCGTCATCAACTTGGCCAAGAGCCAGGGAGCTGACATGGCCGAGGCCCTCGGCGGAAACGATCTCTCCATGTTCTCGGACAACAAGGGGAACTGGACCAGAGGCGGTGCCCTGGAGATGGATGTCGTCGAGAAGTCCGACAGCGTCTACGCCTTCAACGTGACCCGCTGCCGGTATGCCGAGATGTATCAGGCCCTCGGGGTCCCCGAACTGGGCGCCCTGTTCTCCTGTGATCGTGATGGGACCATGATCGAAGGCTTCAACCCCAACATCACCTTCGAGCGCACCAACACCATCATGGGTGGCGACTCTCACTGTGATTTTCGCTACGGCCTCTCGCCGGGCGATACCGCGGTCGAAATCTCTGGTGCGGACTGAGGACAGCCACCCTCGATCTTCGGGGTGGATCTCCTGGGCCGCTGAACTAGCAACTATGCGTGGCGGAGAACAATGACAGATCCGTCGCGGCTGGTGATGGTCAAGCGATCTTCATCAGGAACAGCTTTGCCGCCCGGTAGCGCCGCCAACAAGGCAGCCTCAACCTCGGTTGGCTCCTCACAACCGAACAGGACATCGACCGGTTCACTCTCGGGCAGGGCCCCTCCTTGATATCCCTCCGGGGTTGTCGTAGTCGCCGATGCCTTCGATACCGGAGCGCTGAACACCAACTCGCCGTCCTCTCGAACCACGCTGCCTTCAGCGAAACAGCCCACGAAAGCACTGAACATCTCGCCTCGGATAAGCAACGAAGCGTCACTGTTGGCGCTTTGGCCGTCAACTGCCTCTACTCGATAGATACCGTCACCGACCATCACGTCCGAACGCTGGAACTTCGCGACGGTGCCATCATCACTCACCATCGACAGTTGCCAATCCGAGACTTCCACCCTCGCACCGTGTAGCACCGCAAGGAACACGTCAGCCTGACGGTCGTTTTCATCTCCGCAACTCATCGCGCTACTGACTAGTGAGTCGGCCTCAAATCGACCTTCACCCAGGCTGTAGCCACCACCAAATCTATTGCAGCCGGTGTAGCCGTTCACTTGAAGAAGGCCCGCTGCTCGATCCTCCTCCCATAGAGCGGGTGCCAGCCAAAGATCGACTCCGGCCCTGCCGTCGAGGACAAGGGCTGTTGTTGCTCGCTGCAAGCCATCAGCAGAACCGCCGAGAGCACAACTAGCAATCTAGACAAGGCTCCACGATGGACGACGCGGCGATGCATAGCACGAACACTACCCAGGTGGCCGACCCAGATTGGATCGCTCGAGCACTGCAAGTGTTGGGTAATTGGAGCGGAGGGTGTCGACTACCGAGCTGTGGTCGTAGTCGGTGGTCGCCGTTGCGTGGCAAGCTCGGATGTGACCGAATATGAGGACGGTTCTGAACCGCCAAGACTTGGCGAACCATCGCCGAGTGTCTGGACCGAACTCGGGCTGACTCGCGAAGCCGAGGTCCATGGGGGTCACCAGTCAAAGGTCTTCCTGGCCACAGGTCAGGCTGGCCCGTTGATCGTCAAACTGGCTAGGGCTAGCCCCGCCGCCGATGTCCTTCGGCAGCGAGTAGAGATCATTCGCCAGCTCGCAGATATCAACCGCGCCGTGGTGGGCCCGTTGGAGCTGAGATCGAATCTGGTGACGGACGTCGGTCAGTGGCGGGTGGTCTGCTACCCCTATGTCGAGGGCACCAGTCCCGACACCGACGATCGGTGTGACGCTGAAGCGATGGCCGAGACGCTGGCGATGCTCCATGACTCATTGGCAACACTCACCGAGGCCAAGTTGCCGCTAGTAGCGGCTCTTCGGGGGGAGCCAGACGACGGGCTGCGTCATGGCCAGGTCATTCACGGTGACTACGCCGCGGCCAACCTGATCGTTACACGATCGGGGCTCAAGGTCATCGACTTCGACGACTGCGGTCATGGCTCGGTCGAGTTCGAGATCGGCAACAGCCTGTACATGGTGCTCTTCGATGCATGGTATTCAGGTACTCCCTATCGCTACGAGCGCTTCCGATCGTGGTTCGTTGACGCATACCGAAACACCGCGTCGTTCCACATCGAGGAGGCCCTACTCGACGAGGCGATAGGAGTTCGGGCCAGAGCACTTGCTCGATGGCTGGCAAAGCCGACCGAGGCACCAGAAGGCATTCGGACCTCTTCGCCAGAGTGGCGACAACGACTTCGGTCCTTTGTCGACGACATGCCCTGGGCCGAGCGGGGATAGGTTCGATTCGGCCCGAACCGCCCGAATCGGCGTGACAGAACCGGTGACTGAACTCAAGGTGCCAATACTCGGACCTCCCACCGGCTATCTGACAAGTCCGCTGGACAGACACTCCCATGTCCAGATTCCCGCAGTCTGGCCACGACCTAGCCCTGGCGGCCCGCGGTCGGACCCTCAGCCTCGTGGCCCGTAGGTGCGCAAGGCTCGACGAGCGATGACCATCCGGTGAACCTCGGACGGGCCCTCATATATCCGGGCCAGGCGCAGGCGCCCGTTCATGATGGAAAAGGGCATCTCCAGAGTCATACCCATGGCTCCGAAGCTCTGCTGGGCGTTGTCGAGCACTTCGGTTGCCATCTCGGTCGCAAAGACCTTCACCATCGACGCCTCGGTGCGAACATCCTCACCCCGGTCCTGTTTGGCTGCCGCGTCCATCACCATCAGTCGGGTGGCGTGGATCTTGGTGGCGGCATCGGCCACCCACCACTGGATGGCCTGACGATCGGCCAGCTTCTCTCCGAACACCTCCCTTTGCTGGACATGCTCCGCCATCATGGTCAGGGCCCGAGTGGCCATCCCAACGCACATGGCCCCCATCTCCAGGCGACGGACGGTCAGGCGTTTCTGCATCGGGGCGAATCCCTGGCCGACCTCACCAAGGACATCACCGTCGCTGAGCCTGACATCGTCGAAAACGAGCTCATAGGTGACAGCACCTCCGAGCATGGGGATCGGACGCTCAATGGTGAACCCCGGTGTCCCCGGCTCGATGATGAAAGCGGTGATCCCACCCCGGGCACCGAGAGCCGTGTCAGTCACCGCCATGAGGATCATGAAATCCGATTTGGGCACATTCGAGACCCAGATCTTGCGACCATTGATGACCCACTCGTCACCCTCGCGCACCGCCCGAGTTCGCATCTCGGCCGGGTCGCTCCCCGCCCCTGGTTCGGAGATGGCGATCGACGAAGTCATCTTGCCCTGGGCGTAGGGCTCCATGTACTTCTCTTTCTGGGCCGGGCTGGCCGCCACCTGCAGCATATGCAGGTTCGGCGAGTCTGGCGGGAAGATGAAGGGGGTGATCGTCCTCCTCAACCGCTCTTGGATGGCCAGCATCAGGCGGCTCGGTAGGGCGGCACCTCCTACCTCTTCGGGGGCATCGAGCGCCCACAGGCCCAGCTCGCGGCACATGTCGAGTAGGGGCTGTTCCTCTTCGGGCAACAGGTAGGTCGGTTCACCCTTGGCGTCGCGCTCCAGGACTGCGCGTTCCAGGGGCATCAGCTCGTTCTCCACGAACCTCTCGACCAGGTCGAGAAGCATCAGCTCTTCTTCGGCGAAATCAGTGCTCATAGGCCGATCCTGCCATAGGCAGCCCATCACCACCCCATGGGTGAGGTGAGGCGTGTCGGGCTCAGTCGGGGGCGAGGTGCTCCCGGGGGATGACGAAGAGTCCTTCGGCTTCAGCCAACAGCTGTCCCTCGCAAGTTGCAGTTGCGGCTACAAAGGCCTTGCGTCCTTCTTGATCCGTCATCCGGGCCCTCAGTTCGATTGGCTTGGCCAATGGCATCGGTGCTCGATAGTCGACCCGGAGCCAGGCGGTGTAGGTGGGGATGGCCTTCATCGAGGTTGCGAAGCCCATGGCTTCGTCGAACAGGGCGGCCACCATGCCCCCGTGGGCTCGCCCTGGCGGACCCTCATGGGCCCGACCGAGCACGACCTCGACCACAGCTTCGTCACCATCACGATAGCCATGCAGCCCTGTGCCGTAGGGATGAGCCTCCCCCGCGACCATACAGTCGGGCCAACAGCCGAGATGACCGCCATCATCGACAGGTTCGGTGTGGCGGGCGACCTGGCTGGCGGGGCGCATCCGGCGCTCACTTGCTTCGAGACGGTCAGCCAGCTCGGA
>JAAETV010000627.1 GCA_024227975.1 Actinomycetes bacterium | reverse complement strand
TTGCCTTCAGGAACCGGGACATCGTCAGTTGATATGCCCCATTTCGTGACATCGGACCATTGGCCCGCGAAGCCGGCGGATCTCGGCTCCGGTCGGCGGTCTTCCTGGCGTCTGGGCTGGTTGGGTCCAGTGTCGGGCGACTCGGCGACGGTGCCATCGGAGCAGGGTGTCGGGGGTGACGATCCAGCCGGTTCGGCGAGGCCGGGGGAGTGCGGCTGCGATGGCGCCCAGCAGTGTGCGGTCGTCGTCGCTGAGCTTGGGTCGGTCGATCTGGCGGCGTAGCACGTCGAGTTGGTGGCGTAGCACGACGACTTCGAGGTCCTTGGAGCGGCCGGAGCGGATTGCCAATCCGTGAGAACGTAGCGACCCAAAACCGCTTCCGACCAGGACCGATGGATTCTCGGCAGGCTCAGGGTTGCTCACGGTCACCCGCTGTGCCCCAGAGGTCGAGCCTCGGCCGATCCGCCTAGACCGAGGCGGGGCGCTACAGGTTGACCTCTCGGTCGTGCCAATAGGGGTCGCGCAGCACGCGCTTAAGGACCTTGCCAGTTGGGTTGCGGGGAAGCTCGTCGACGAAGTCGTAGCTCCGGGGTTTGAGGTAGTCGGCGAGGTGTTCGGCGCAGGAGGCGGTTAGCTCGTCCGCCGACCCGTGCTGGCCGTCGTGAAGAACGACTACGGCCTTGACGGCCTCTCCCCATTTCTCGTGAGGAACACCGATCACGGCAACATCGGCAACGGCGGGGTGTCGGAGCAAGACGTCTTCGATCTCGCTGGGGTAGATGTTCTCGCCTCCGCTGATGATCATGTCGTGCCTTCGGTCGACCAGGTAGACGTACCCATCAGCATCTTGCCGGCCCATGTCTCCGAGGCTGAACCATGAATCGCGGAATGCGGCGGCCGTCTTGTCGGGATCGTTGTGGTAGCCGCTGAACAGGGTGGGCGTCTTCAGATAGATCTCACCGACCTCGTTCAGGGGAACTTCCGAGCCGGCGTCGTCAAGGATGCGGACGTCGACGTCGCGAACCGGTCGGCCCACGCTTCGGGTCTTGACCTCGAGTTCCTGGGGCGTGATCGACGTGACGATCCGAGTTTCGGTGGCCGCATAGAACTCGTGGATGATCGGTCCGAATCGTTCGAGGGCCGCAGTCTTGATGCTGGTCGGCAGGGGGGCACCACCACTCAGCAGAACCTGTAGGGAGCGAACGTCGAATGCCGCGAAGTCGGGCAGCTCCATCATCAGTTGGAGCATGGTGGGGACGAAGAACCCGTTGCTCACCTGGTGAGTTTGGATCAGCTCGAGACAGCGGCGGGGCTCGAACTCGCGCATCACGACGGCGGTTCCCCCCAGATAGATCTGGAGAAGCGCGAAGTCGCGAGGAGCCGAGTGCCAGTAGAACCCCGGGTTCAGGGTCGTCTGGTTGGTTCCGATCTGATACTGAAGGGCCTTGTAGAGGAAACCGACGACGATCGCTCGATGGCTGACAATCGCGGCCTTGGCCTGGCCGGTCGTACCCGACGTGTAGCCCAGATAGAGCGCATCCTCAGGGTCCACCGTCGTCGAGGGCGGCCTCGGTTCCCCGTTCTGTAGCAGGCTCTCGTAGTTCAGCGCCCCCAGCGTCTGCTCGTCGTCCATGACGATCGTCGGGGAGCGGGCCAACGAAGCGGTCGCGGCCTCGCGGCTGAGATCGAAGAACTCCGGTTCGACCAGGAGCCCGGTCACGCCGGCGTGGTCGAGGCGAGTGGCCACCTCGGCGGGTAGGAGGCGGTGGTTGATGGGAACCATGACGATTCCGGTGAGGCCGAGGGCCAGCGAGATCTCGAGGTAGCGATGGCTGTTCCGGCCCAGTACCGCGATGCGGTCTCCCTTTGCGTAGCCAAGCGCGGAGAGCGCATTGGCCAGGCGGTAGACGCGCTCCTGGAGCTCGCGGTGCGACCACACCTGCTCGTCGAAGATGACCGCCGGCCGGTCGGGGTGAAGGGTCGCGGTGTGGGCGAGGGACTTGCCGAGGATCATTGAGCCGGGCCGCCCACGGGTAGGGAGTCGGGGAACTCGGCCATGGAGCGACCCGTCGCTATGAGCTCGCCCTCCTGGTTCGTGACCTCGATCTCGAAGGTGACCCAACGGCCCTTGGCCGTTCCGTGTTTCTCGGAAACCACCGCCGAAGGAGTGATCGTGTCGCCCGGCCGAACCGGCGACAACCACCGGGTCTCGAGTCGACGGTGGTAGCCGCCTCGGGGAATGAGCCAATCGGTGAGGGTTCGGGTGATGAGGGCGAAGTTCTGCATTCCGTGCATGATCACGCCGCCAAAACTGGTCTTGCCGAATTCGCCGGCCATGTAGTTGTCGTCGAAGTGGAGCGGATTGAAGTCGAGTGAGGCCTCGGCAAAGGTCTTGATGGTGTCGCGGCTGACAGTGAAGCCCGAACCGGTGATTGCCTGACCGACCTCGATCTCTTGAAAGTTCTCTTCTGCTGAGTTGTTCATGATGTCCCTTCGGGCGCCTAGTTCGGGCGGATCGTCCAACCACGACCGCTACAGATCACTTCGTCGTTCTGGTTCAGGAAGACGTTGTCGTGAATGACGAAGAGGCGACCCTTTCGTAGATACCGATCGAGGGCGCGACCGCGCATCGAGATGACATCTCCGGGGCGGGCCGGGAGGTTGTAGGACCAGTTCTGGCTGGCGTTGATGGTTCCGGGCGAACGCATCCAGTCGTCGGTACCAGTGCACGCGAACATCAGGAGGATGTGGATCGAAGGTGGAGCGACGATGCCGCCGTAGGGCGTTGCCTTCGCGTACTCCTCGTTGAAGTAGATGGGGTTGGTTTCGCCCATCGCGCTGGCGAATTCGCCTATCGCCTGCTTCGTGAGGGTGAACGGCTGGGTGGGACGATCTTCGCCCGGGATGATCTCGTCCCAGCTCTTCCGGAGTTCGGCATGTTTCCAGAAGTCTGTTTCGAAGTCGGATGGTGCGGGTTCGGACACGGTT
>JAAETV010000626.1 GCA_024227975.1 Actinomycetes bacterium | reverse complement strand
AGTGCCTGTTGGTAAGAGTCTATGGCTTCTTCGAGCTTGTTTTGCTCCTTAAGCGCATTGCCCATGTTGTAACAAGCCTCTGCATAATCGGGCTTAAGTCTCAAAGCCTGTTGATATGCAGTTATGGCTGCTTCGAACTTGTTTTGCTCCTTAAGCGCATTGCCCATGTTGTTATGAGCCTCTGCATAGTCGGGCTTAAGTGTCAGTGCCTTTTGGTAGGCGGTTATGGCTTCTTCAAGCTTGTTTTGCTCCTGAAGCGCAGTGCCCATGTTGTAATAAGCCTCTGCATAATCGGGCTTAAGCCTCAGAGCCTTTTGGTAAGAGTCTATGGCTGCTTCGAGCTTGTTTTGCTCCTTAAGCGCATTGCCCATGTTGTTATAAGCCTCTGCATAGTCGGGCTTAAGTGTCAGTGCCTGTTGGTAAGAGTCTATGGCTTCTTCGAGCTTGTTTTGCTCCTTAAGCGCATTGCCCATGTTGTAACAAGCCTCTGCATAATCGGGCTTAAGTCTCAAAGCCT
>JAAETV010000625.1 GCA_024227975.1 Actinomycetes bacterium | reverse complement strand
TCCAGCCCGAGATCATTCGGGTAGGCGCTGGCGTTGAGGTTTGACGTTCGTATCTCGAAGTGCAGGTGCTCAACATCCCAGAGCTCTCGACCCTCGGTTCCATCGGTTTTGCCAACGAGGCCAATACGCTGGTTTCGGTTGACTGTTTCGTTGAGTTCTACCTCCACAGTCGCGCAGTGGGCGTACTGGGACCAGATTCTCTTGGTCGTGCCATTCTCCACATAGTCGTGTTGAATGAGGATGATATTGCCCCAGCCCTGGTCTCGGTCCCCTTCGTGTTTGTCGGGGTAGGCCTCGCGGTCGTAGACGATGTCGACCACCACACCATCACCGATCGCCCAGAGCTCCTCACCGGCCGAGCTGCCTTCCTCCCTGAAGAAATCGATCGAAGGATGAATGCCGTCTTCGCGGTGGACGAGATAGCTCGAGGGGTCAAAGCGTTCGTCGGGGTGCGGTGGCTCGGCCCAGCCGGTCATTTCGCCTGGCGCCACGGGAAAGTCAAATCCGTCCGCGACAACGTTGTCGCTAACGATGGCAACGGTTCCGTCCTGGTCGCTTCCACAAGATCCCAGTGTGAAAGCGGACAAGAGGATCACCACTACATGAAGAGCCCTGGGGTGGGGACGACGTCTGAGGCAGCGTCGGAACGTCAGCGGCATCGAGGTCTCCTTGAATGGTCGAACATTGGTCGTACCGAGCTGTAGGCGCTGCCCATCATCACGGGATGAGGAGCTAGAGAACGGGGACTTCACTTACCTGCAGGAGGCGCTTGGCTTCGCGGATACCGGACAGCCATGCTCCTTCGACTGTGCTGTGTTCGTCGCGAATGGTGGCTTCGCCTGCGAATAGGACCCGGCCGGCCGGTTCACCCAGCACGGCGAAATCGTCTTCGCTGCCGGCCAGATCGGTCAGGTTCGAGTAGCAGCCATTGCTGAAGGGACTGGAAGTCCAGTTGGTGGCGAGGGCCGCGGTTGGCTTGGGAGCAGTTCGGTCGGGGGCGAGCTCACCGACCAGCTCGGCGACTTGGGCGATCCGTTCTTCGTCGCTGAGGCGTGCGACGTCGCGGGCGTGGTCCCCACCGGTGAGGGCCACCAGCACCGGCGAGCCGTACCAGGCGCTCAGATCCAAGATGAGTGACCAGCCCCTGGTGTCGGGGTTCGCGACGACAATTGGAGCCGGCTGGCCATCGATCTGCCACCAGGGTTCTTCGTATTGCAGGGCCACCTTTTCGAAGGCCCCGAACCCGATCCGCTCCATCGCGGTCTGTTTGGCTTGGTCCAACGGCGGATCGAATCGAATGGCCTCGCTCTTGAGGACACCAAGGGGCACCGTTGCGACGACGTGAGAGCCCGCGAACTCCTCGCCATCACTGGTCACCGCGACGCCGCTGTCGGTCTCGACGATCGAGTCCACACCAACCCCGAGGCGGATATCGAGCCCTTCGGCCAGCGCTTCGATGATCGTCCGAAACCCGCCTTGGGGGAGCCGGTCGACATCTCCGCCCTCCTCCCCGGTTTCATCGTCTGACCCGGTTTCGTCGGGTCCTTCGCCCAAGAAGAGTGTCGCAACTTCTGTGTCGACGTTGGAACCGCCATAGAGACCAAATAGCCCTTTGGTCGCGTTGGCGGCCCCAGCGACCGCCTGAGGGTCACCAGATGCCTGGGCGGCGAGACGGTCGATCACCGCGCCCAACGTCTCGTCAGCCGGTCCAGTGAGAACGTCGTTGGCGTCTCCCAGCGCGAGGGGAGCCAACACTGAGAGCAGCGTGTTGGCGGCGGCGCTGTCGGGATAGCTGCCCGAACTCCGGTCATAGACTCGTGCCTGCAAGACGAGGTCGGTCAAGCCGGCAGGCAGAAGTGGCACCTCGATCGCGCTGAACAGTGGGGCCAACGCCGATTCGTTTCCCGGGTGGACCCACGCCGCGCCGAGATCAACAGCGGCGTCACCGAGATGGCTGGTGTAGGTCCGACCGCCGATGCGCTCACGACCCTCGAGGACCAGCACCTCTGCTCCGCTGAGATGAAGTGCCCGCGCCGCGGTGAGACCAGCCAGACCAGCACCGACAACGATGACTCGACCCACCTCACCAGGCGGTGCTGACGGCACCTTGTCGCTGCCGTCGTTCGCGAACAACCGTGCTTGGAGAGCGGCCACGGTGGTGCTCGATGAACCTGAGCCGGGGAGGGTGGTGGACGACGAGCTTGATTCTGATGCCGTGTCGCTGGAGCACGAGACAGCCACGATGGTTCCCCCAGCCAACATGAGGAACCGGCGACGATTGATCGGCTCGCGATCGTCGGGAGCAGTCATCGGTCGTCCTTTCCTGTGCTTTGCAGTGCGCTCGCCGACGACATAGGTCTCACGGCCGCGGAGGGCTCTGACCGCAGCGATGACGGTCGGCGTCGCAACGGCTGCCAGCTGAAGTTGGTGGCACTTCGCCAGAGCCATTCAGCGGGTCCGAATCGGAATCGGTCGAGCCACGCCTTTGACCACCAGAGCTGAAGGGTCCATACACCGACGACGAAGACGGTGATCATGGATCTGGTGAGGTCGACCTCAGCCAGCAGCACGGTGAGCAAGGCGACGCCGATCATCGACTGGGTGAGATAGTTGGTGAGGGCCATCCTTCCCGCGGCCCGAAGCCGGATCACGAGCGACGTCTCCGCTCGCATGTTCC
>JAAETV010000624.1 GCA_024227975.1 Actinomycetes bacterium | reverse complement strand
GTCATCCAACAAGGAGAGGAGTTGAACACCGCGCTCGGCGGCGTTGTCCTCCAGCCCCTCGTCGCGAATCACATCCAATGTCGCAACGGCCGCGGCACAGGCCACCGCATTGCCGCCGTAGGTTCCACCCTGCGAACCGGGCCAGGCCCGCGACATCAGATCCGTTGATGCCGCGAACGCTGACAGGGGGAAGCCCGAAGCAAGGCCCTTGGCCGTGATCAAGACGTCGGGGATGAGCCCACAGTGATCAACGGCCCAGAAACGCCCGGTCCTGGCGAACCCGGTCTGTACCTCGTCGGCTACGAACAGGGCCCCGATCTCACGGCTTCGCTTGGCCAAACCATTGAGGAACGCAGCCGGCGCCGGTACATAGCCTCCTTCACCGAGGACCGGTTCGACCACCACCGCAGCCGTCTCATCAGGAGATGTCTGAGTCGAGAGCAGATAGTCGAACTGGGCGAGTGCGAACTCGACCGCCTCGTTCTGTCTCATCCCGAGCTGAAT
>JAAETV010000623.1 GCA_024227975.1 Actinomycetes bacterium | reverse complement strand
CCATTACACAGTCGACGGCACCACACTCACCCAACACATCAAACACACCAACACCGAATACGCATACCCCATCGTAGCCGACCCCAAGTTCTCCAAGACTTGGTACGGAATGCACACCATCAAACTCACGAGCTACGAACTGGGCAAACTTACAAACGCAATGATCTATGGCGGTGGAGTGTTCGCGCTCGTCTGTACGGGGTCCACAGCTGGCCTGTGTGCACTGCCAACCGGTGTAGTCGTAGCTCTCCTTGCAACAATACGTGGGAGCTTGGGTTTATGCTCCAACAGCAAAGGCGTCGACATACATTTCACGGCAGTACCGCAAGCAATCTGGTGCTCAGGATACTGATCATGAGACTGACACTCATCATCAGACTACTCAGCATAGCATTCGCACTAGTCGCAGTTTTCATCGGCGGGCGGGGACTACTGACTGACAACACCACATCTGGCTGGCTCGAGTTAACAGCTTATCTATCACTAGGCGCTAGTGCTGTACTGATCGAAGTTCGACGACGAATCCTAAAGAGGGAGGCAGACCAAGCCTGAACCCAACCCGGATTGGTCGCAACTGACTCTGGTCTGGGTTCGCCAAAGACCCCCTGACCCGGGACAATGGATGTCGTTGAAGCAGCCATCAAACCCGGGAAACAGGGGGTCTTATCGCGTCTCAAACTACTGGTCTGGTGTTGCCACGGAAAGCGACGAGCAGTGGTGAGGGACTGATCACCCACAGCGGCCTAGCACAGCTGGGAGCAGTCCCTGACCGGGTCGGGCCGAGCGCCGGACTAGAGGCCGCGACCACCTAGTTGGAATCCCGACCGAAGCGCCACATCACCGGCGTCCTAGGGTGGTCCAAGCGATCGGAAACAAGACCGCAGAGAGCGACCTACCGCCATCAGGGTCCGGCGCGTTGCAGACCGCCACCGGGAGTGACGGCGTCGGCGTAGCCCCCGGTGTTGTCGATCACGGCACTAGTGCCGATGCCGGACGGCTCTACGGGAGCGAGAGCCGTGATTATGTAGTGGGCCCGGCTTGTGCCGACCTGAGCGACTTCGCTTGATATGTTCGTGATCATGAGCGCTACGGCTCGCGATTATTGATCGGGCGTGAGTCGGTTCTCGTAGATCCTCTCGGGGCTTGACGAGATCATCGGCGCGTTCAGAGCCCGCCAGCTCGACCACCTCGAGTTCCCCCAACATCTACCTTGACGCCGCCTACCTCCACGTCCGCAACACCACCTCCCAGGTCGTCTCAATGGCCGTTGTTGTGGCCACGTGCGCACCGCCACCGGTGAAAGTGAGATCCGCCGTTGCCCCTTGCCCAGACCAGCGGGACGTCTACGTGCACGGCCTTCGTCACGCTCATTCCGGGGGACCTTCTTCTCTAGAACCTGGGGCTGTCGTGGGTGAGCATTGAACAATGAGCGAGGATGCGGCGATCGGTCGAGTCGGTACGGGTGGTGTTGATGCTCGGGCCGGGCATGAGGGGACGCGGATTGATTTGGATGACGTGTCTAAGCGATATCGGATCGGCGAGGTTGACGTGACGGCTCTCGATGGCATCAATCTGCACGTCGATGAGGCGGCCTTCGTCGCCATTGTGGGTCCGTCGGGTTGTGGGAAGACGACACTGTTGAACATGATCGGGGCGCTTGATACACCGACGTCAGGTTCGGTACGGGTGGGTGGTGTGGACGTCAGCGGCGCGTCGCGGAGCGATCGGGCGGTGGTGCGTCGGCACACGGTGAGTTTCATCTTCCAGACGTTCAACCTGTTTCCGGGTCTCACAGCGGTCGAGAACGTGCAGTTCGGCGCCGACGCTTCACGGCGATCCGACGCTGCGGAGCGGTCCCGGCAAGCGTTGGAGCAGGTCGGGCTGGCCGAACGCATTCGCCATTTCCCTCATCAGTTGTCTGGCGGTGAACAGCAGCGGGTAGCGATCGCACGGGCGCTGGCTACGGGCAATCCGATCCTCCTGGCGGACGAACCGACGGGAGAGTTGGACTTCCGCACTGGCGTTCAGATTCTGCGGGTGCTTGAGACCCAGGCCCGTGCGGGAATGACCGTGCTCGTGGTGACGCACAACCGTGAGATTGCCAGGGTGGCCGATCGGGTGATCGAGCTGTCGAGTGGTCGGATCGTTTCGGACGGGCCACCGGTCGGTGGCAAGGCTGATATCGGTGATCTGCAATGGTGATCGCGGCGCGGAGCAGATTCGGTGGGTTGTGGTTGCGGTGGTCGTGGCGCGATTTCCGGTCGCGTTGGGTTGCCGTGGTCGCGATCGCTTTGGTGTTGGCGATTGGCACCGGGGTGTATGCAGGGTTGGGAAGCACCGCTGAGTGGCGGCGGCAGTCCAATGACGCCAGCTTCGGGGCGCTCTCGATGCACGATCTTCGGGTCGCGCTCAGCCCCGGGACATTCACCGAGCAGGGTGGATTGGTCGAAGCCGTCGCTGGACTCGACGCTGCAACCTCGGTGACTGCGGTTGTCGAACGTCTTGTCGTGGACAGCCAGGTCGACACAGGTCCGGTCAGCGGGACCGAATCGGTACTGGTTTCGGCCCGTCTTGTCGGGATGACGTTCGGGCTCGCGCAGCCCGTCGACAGCGTCTGGGTCCGTGACGGAACGGCACCAGTCGATGATCAGTCGGCGCTCGGCTCTGCGGTGATGGAGGCCAAGTTTGCTGACCACTACGGGCTTCCGACCCAGGGATCGGTCATGGTTGCCGGCGGACGCACCATGCCCTATTCGGGGCTCGGTACCGCTCCGGAGGACTTCTTCTACGAAGGCCCAGAAGGGACGATCGCCGCTGAAGGCGAACTCGCCATCTTGTACCTGCCGTTGGCAGCGGCGCAGGACGTCAGTGGTCATCCGGGAATGGTGAATGACGTCGTTCTCACGCTTGCCGATGGCGCAGACCGTGACGTGGTTGAAGCCCAGCTCGCGACGATGGTCTCCGATCTGGGTCTGAGCGGCGTCGTGTCCACCCGCGACGATGCCGACGCGGTGCGCGTGCTGTACGAGGACATCGACAACGACCAACAGTTCTGGAATGCATTGTCTGCGCTCGTGCTGGCTGCTGCGGCCCTCGCGGCATTCAATCTGATCAGTCGGATCGTCGAAGCCCAACGCCGGGAGATCGGTATCGGGATGGCCTTGGGTGTGCCCCGACGACAGCTCGCGATCCGGCCGCTCATGATCGGCGCACAGGTCGCAATCCTTGGCACCGTTGCCGGTTTCGGGGTCGGGGTCGTCGTGGGCAACGCGTTCGGGAGCCTTCTCGAGTCGTTCCGGCCGCTCCCTGAACACCGCACACCGTTCCAGTTCGGCGTCTACGCTCAGGCCGCCGCGCTCGGGGTGGTGATTCCCATCGCGGCCAGCGCGCTCCCGGTGTGGCGTGCGCTTCGGGTCGAACCAATCGAGGCCATCCGAACCGGCCACCTCACTGCCAAGACCAGCCGGCTCACCAGTTGGACCGGCCACATCCGCCTGCCGGGTTCGACGATGACTCAGATGCCGATTCGCAACGTGTTGCGTACACCACGCCGAGCCATTTTGACCGCGGTTGGGGTCGGCGCCGCTATCACCGCCCTCGTCGCAGTGCTCGGCATGCTCGACAGCTTCGATCGAGCGAATCAACAAGGCAACGACGAATTCACCAAGGGCAACCCCGATCGCATCGTCGTGCAGCTCGACACGTTCTACCCCGACGGATCCAACGCCGTCACGGCAATCGCAGACGCCCCGTCAGTAGGTCACATCGACGCTGGTCTGCGCTTTCCCGCCACAGCACTTGCAGCGGACCCCGATGCCAACCTCGATCTGCTCGTGGAGTTCGTCGATCTCGACGAGGCAGTCTGGACACCAACGATCGAGGAAGGCTCCACCACAACCGATACGTCCCGTGCCGGAATTCTGTTGGCCCGCAAAGCTGCGGACGACCTCGCAGTGGACGTCGGCGGCACCATCATCCTGCGCCACCCGATCCGCACCGACGTTGGCGGCTTCGCCCTGGCCGAGACGGAACTCGTTGTCAGGGGGATTCATGCCAACCCGATGAGGACGTTTGCGTTCATGGATCTCGATGACGCCAGCCAGTTCGGCCTCGAAGGCGCGGTGAACGTCGTTCAGGCCTATCCCACCGACGATGCCTCGAGGTCTGACGTCCAGCGTGCGGTTTTTGGCCTTGCTGGTGTGACGTCGAGCCAACCGGTGGCGCGGATCAGCGAGGCCATCGACGAAGCACTGGATCAGTTCCTCAGCTTCCTCTTCGTCACCGCTGCAGCAGTCATGACCCTCGCATTGCTGATCGCTTTCAACGCGACTCGGATCACCGTCGAGGAACGACAACGAGAACACGCCACGATGCGCGCCTTCGGGCTCCCGGTCCGAGCCGTCATCGGTGTCGTCGTCAAGGAGAGCGTCATCATCGGCATCGTGGCCACGGGCATCGGTATCGGCGGCGGTCTCATCTTCCTCAGATGGATGCTGGCATCACTCGCGCGGACCACGTTGCCCGACGTCGGCATCGATGCCTACATTTCCCCGACAACCATTGGTGTCGCCGCAATCGTCGGCATCGTCGCCGTGGCAGCGGCTCCGCTCTTCCTCGCCCGTCGACTCCAACACATGAACCTTCCTGACACCCTCCGAGTCATGGAGTGACGAGACCTCACCGAGGATCGACATGACATCGCCGTCACACTCGCAGTAGTTGCTGATCGGGAATTTCTGCGTTGCACTCGAGGCATCTGCGTGGGTCCAGCCCGATGGGGCCAATGTGGCGTTGAAGTTGTTGACGGATCGGCGGGAAGAGCTGGTGTGGTCCCGTACTCAGACCATCTCTCGGCTCCATCGGTTGATCCGGGAGTTGATCCCTGGTGGCACGGCCCGGGATCTGACCGCTGAGCGGGCGTATGGCCTGGTTAGCGTCTTGGAGTTGGATGATCCAGCGGGGCAGATGCGGGTCGAGGTCGCCCTGGATTACATCGAGGACGTCCGCCGGTTGGACCTCAAGATCGATGAAGCCACCGCCAAGATCGTGACCCTGGTCAAGGAGTCCAAGTCGACCCTCACGCGCCTCCATGGCATCGGCCCTATCAACGCGGCCATAATCCTCGGAGAGGTTGGCAACGTCGGTCGGTTCCCAACCAGGAATCATTTTGCTAGCTACGTTGGCACCGTGCCGATCGAGGTGTTTTCGGGGGACAATCGCCGGCACCGTCTGTCCCGTGCTGGGAACCGGAGGATCAACCGAGCGATACACGTGGCCGCCCTCGTGCAGATCCGTTACGACAACCCCGGGCGGGACTACTACCGGCGCAAGCTCAGTGAGGGCAAAACCAAGAAAGAAGCTATCCGGTCGCTGAAACGACGGATCACCGACGCCATCTGGCGGCAACTCCAGACCGACCGTACCCAGGACAGCGCCTGGCCCCGGAGGCCCTCAACTCGAGGCGGTGGCCCTAGCTACCGGTCGCCCCAGACACTGCGCTACAACGGGAAACCAATGAAGCAACGGATGAAACCACCGGGTCGATCCGATCTAGGATCAGCACCAGGTTTGGGGTGTGGCTACACCGAAGAATCAGCCCCAGAGGCGAAACGCTGATCACACCGGCAGGCCCCCGGGCCCACAAGACGTCCTCACCTGCCCACCCCAAACCAACTTCCTCTTGACAGAGAGGAGCCGATGCCGAGCACCCGGAGTGCGCCACAACGACGGCCTCGGACGTTCGCCCTGGTGGCGTGAACACTTCCATGCGCTCGCGTCGTGCCGTTGAGTTGTGCTGGTCGCTCGACGGCGATGAACGTTATCGGGCTATGAGTGGTGTCGAGCGCAAGCCTTGGGTCGGCGAGTTGTGGGTGGTGGTTGTGGGGTTGGTGACGTTTGGCCCTTCTTGTGGGGGCTTCGATGCGCTTCGGTTGGGGTATGACTCGTGGGCCGCCTACCAGGGACCGCCGGTGGATCTCCAGTCGCGTCGCAGGCGCTACGATCTTTCTGGTTTTGTTGACGGTTGGCTGTGGTGGCGACGATGAGGCGTCGACGACTACTGACACGTCGATTGTTGGCGCCACGTCCACCGCTGCTGAGCCGACCGGCACGACGACATCGCGGCCAACGACCTCGGCTGGTGTGTCGACCACAACGGGGACCTTGGCATCCACGTTGCCTGGCGAACCGATCTTCTCGTTCCCTGAAGAGGGGGACGTGTTGGCAGTGATGGCCGTCGCCCACGACGACGTACTGAATGTCAGAGCAGTACCTGGGGCCGATGCCGAGGTTGTGGCCGAGCTGGGACCGACAGCGGCCAACGCGGTGTCGACGGGTCGAGCCCGGAAACTGAGCCAGTCCATCTGGAATGAGGTGACGGTCGGCGAGGTGACTGGCTGGGCGAACTCGTCCTATCTCGGGTTCATGGGAGCCACCGACGACGCCACCGCCGAGTTCCTGAATGGGGCGAACCCGCCCGAGACCGAGACCATGGAGGCCATGGGTGAACTAGTGGCCGACGGGTTCACTCCCGAAGACCCAGAGCCGGGACTGAGGATCGTGCAGTCGATGGATGTTTCGCAAGGCGATCTCGCTGAAGTGGCCTTCGACGTGATCGGAGTGGCTGACGACGCAGTGGCCGGATACCGCCTGCATATCTTCGCAACTCCTAACGACAATAGTGGAGGCTTCGTCCTTCGCTCGATCGAGCGCACCCTGTTCTGTTGGCGAGCGGTATCTGACGGCTTTTGCGTGTAGAGAGCCGGTCGGAGCCCTCGCCGAGCGACCCAGAGGACGTGGTGTCTTATGTTCATCCAAGCAGAAGGTGGTGGCATTCTCCCATGGAACTCAGGCCGATCGTTCGCATCCTTGTCGGCCTTGTCGTTGTTGCCCTGGTCAGTGTTTCCTGCGGCGATGGCGGCGACCAGGATGCGAACGCAACCTCGACAACGGTCACAACCACAACCACGACGTTGGAGTCAACGACGTCTGGACCTACGTCGTTGGAGTCGACGACGTCAACGTCGGTAGCGACGACCAGTTCAACCACGTCGACCTCGACCACGACCACGGCACCGCCTCGAACAGTGATGATCTTCATGACCGGCCCTGACTTCGATGGCAGCGATTGCCTGGCTGTGACCGGCTTTGAGCGAGAGGTGGAACCGACCAGCCCCATCCGCTCGGCGCTCGATGAACTCGTGGCCGGGCCAACCGGCGACGAGGCCGGCTCTGGAGTGAACTCGATGTTTTCATCAGCAACCGCCGGTTCGGTCCGGTCGATCAATCTCACCGATGGTCTCCTCATCGTCGATTTCGATGACTTCAGACAGCTCATGCCGAACGCGACCTCCAGCTGTGGCAGCGGGTCACTGCTGGCTCAGCTTCACGCCACGGTGTTCCAGTTCCGCGAGGTCGAACGGGTCCGGTACGAGATCGAAGGACGCTGCGAGACGTTCTTCGATGACTGGCTGCCGTGGTCCTGCGCCGAGCTCGACCGGAGTTCCCCTGTCCCGTAGCCAAGAAGACACGCGGTCGGCGATCGGGTAGAGAAATGGAGTGGCTGATGGTATGGGCCGGTCGGACGATCGTGGTACTGCTCGTCTGGATTCTCGCCGCTCCAGCGTGTGGCGACTCCGACACCGAAACACGAGCGGTACCCTCAACGTCGGCCACGGCCGATGGGACGCCAGCGCCCTCCAGCACCAACCCGGCTACCGACGACTCGCACACCGCCGAGTGCATCGCTGCGGCCATCACCCCAGTGGTCGCCGCTGACATCAACCCCGATGGTGCGGTTCTCGGGACGGTCGAGATTCGCCAGTGCCAGAATCGCTATGCACGAGTGATCTTCGTACCAGAAGACACCACCCGCTTCGAGAGCGAACAGCTCTTCTTGAAAGATGCCGACGGGGCCTGGGTCGTCCTGACCTACGGCACCGGGATCGACTGCGCCGCCGAGACCGACTGGCGCCCAGCCGAACTAGAAAACGCCTGTCGAGCACTCGGTCTCCGCTGACCAACAGCCACGCCCAGGTCGACCCGCCTAAAGGCACACGACCACGATCGATACACCGACCCCGAACTGCTCGACAACACCACACCACAATCTCGAACCGCCGCGCTGACAAACCGGCGATGCCGAGTGCTTCGGGTGAGCGGAAACGCGACCACCCACGGTGATCTGAGCGTTTCCAGCTCAGCGACGGCCGGCCGTCACGGTCGGTGGCGAAAGGAGTCAAGACGCCGGCGTACCCGAGTGCAGAGGTAGTG
>JAAETV010000622.1 GCA_024227975.1 Actinomycetes bacterium | reverse complement strand
GCCCTTGGGATCACCATCGGGATCGCGGCCATGGTGGGTGTGCTCGGGATCTCGGAGTCGAGTCGGGCTGATCTGCGGGCCCAGATCGCGGCGTTGGGGACGAACCTGCTGACGGTGACGCCGAGCGGGGGGTTCGGTGGTGGTGACGGCACCCTGCCCGCCGAGTCGGTAGCCAAGGTCGGACGAGTCGGTCCCGTCGAGCGGACCGCGGACGTCGTGGAGCTGGACGCCCCGGTGCTGCGAAACGAACTCGTCAATGAGAACGAGACCGGCGGCATCACGGCCATGGCCGCCGATCTCGACCTGCTGCAGACCCTGAACGGGGAGGTCGCCATCGGCGACTGGCTGACCGAGGCTACGGGGGCGGTCCCGACCGTGGTGCTGGGATCGGTCACAGCCGAACGCCTCGGCGTTGAGCAGGTCGCCATCACCGTCGACAACGCTGACAGTGGCACTAGTACTGGTACTAGCGGTCAGGCTCAGGCCAGCGGGATGATGATCACGATCGGGGGTGAGTGGTTCACCATCGTCGGTGTGTTGGAGCCATTTCCCTTGGCCCCTGACCTGGATCGGGGGGCTTTCATCGGCAAGCAGGTGGCCGAGTCACTGTTCGAGAGCGAGCTGAATCCGTCGGCTATCTACTTGTTGACCAACCCCGATCGGATCGACGAT
>JAAETV010000621.1 GCA_024227975.1 Actinomycetes bacterium | reverse complement strand
GGAGACCCGAGCGGCCAAAGCTGCCCTCGGCTACGTTCCCCAGGAGCTGGCCATATACCCCGATCTCACCGCAGCTGAGAACCTGCGCTTCTTCGGCCGCCTCCAAGGGATGAAAGGCCAGGCCCTGACGGCCAGAACCGAGGAGGTCCTCGACATCATCGGTCTGACCGATCGGGCTGGAGACCAGACCGACGAGTTCTCGGGTGGCATGAAGCGTCGACTCAATATTGGGATCGGCCTGCTACACGAACCGAAGCTACTGATCCTCGACGAGCCCACCGTCGGTGTCGATCCTCAGAGTCGCGACTCGATCCTGGCCAGCGTGGCCCAGTTGGGGGCCAGCGGAATCGGTGTCTTGTACACCACCCACTACATGGAGGAAGCCGAGCGGTTGTGTGACCGGGTCGGCATCATCGACAGTGGGGTTCTGGTGGCCGAAGGCACCCGCCGGGAGCTGGTTCGCCTGGTTGGTGAGCGGGACCATGTCCGTCTCGGCTTGGAGCGGCCCCAGCCCATCCTGGTCGACCGATTGGAGGCCATCCCCGAGGTTCGCTCGGTGGTGGCCACCGACCACACCCTTGATCTCGACCTGAGCGACTCCCGTCACTGCCTACCGACGATCTTGTCGGTAGCCACCGACAGTGGAGCTCGGGTCCAGTCGGTGGAGCTGGTCGAGCCCGACCTGGAAGCCGTATTCCTCCACCTCACTGGCCGAGGGCTCCGCGATT
This sequence comes from Actinomycetes bacterium, assembly GCA_024227975.1. Next base: position 2,636 of record JAAETV010000621.1, on the reverse strand, counting down.
AGGGACCGGTGGCCAGTGACCGTTGCTGGGCATAGAGGTCTCGTAGCACCAGGATCTCGGCGCTGTGATGGATCACCCAGAAGTACTCGTCGTCGGTCAATCCGTCGAGCCTGGGACGTACGTGAAGCGTCCAGTGGAACTGGAGCTGATCGACCAGGCGTGCCGTCCAGCCTTGGGGCGGGGCAGGGATGTCCATGCCGCCGACTGTAGCCAGGGGCGCATCTCGAGGTTTCGTCAGCCGACGATGGCCCGACGCAGGGCCCAGACGCCGAAGGTGAGCAGGCCAACCCCGTAAAGGCTGAGCACCCCTAGTTCGATCCCGATATCGCCGAGCCCGCCACCCCGTTGGAGGATCTCGGTGAAGGCATCGACGGCCCAGGCGTGAGGCGTGATGTGGGCGAACGTCCTCAACCCATCGGGGAAGATCTCGAAGGGCACCATGCACCCACCGAGGGCGGCCAGGGCCATACCACTGGAGATGCCGATGGCTGTCGACTGGTTCTCGTTGGCCACGAGGGCTCCGACCAACAGGGCCGCTGCCGTCGCGACCAGGGAGAAGGTGGCGACGATAGCCAGCGAGGCCGGCCACGAACCCCAACCGACGCCGAACAACACCGCCGTTGCTCCCAAGATGAACATGCTCTGGAGCATGGCAACCCCGTAGCGGCCGAGGGCTTCTCCGGCCACCACTTCAGCGGTCGAGGCCGGGGTGGCCAACATTCGGCGTATCACCCCCAGCCGCCGCACCTGGACCAGGGCGGAGGCCGCCGTCATGGAGATGAGGAAGATGAACAGCACCAGCTCCTGAGCGGCCACGAACCCGACGACGTCGGTCTCGATGAAGGGCTCGCCATCAGCGTTGACCGTCGTCACCATGATCCCGCTCAGGCTGGCGCTGACCCCGGCGGTTATGGTCCGAGCTTCGTCGAACCCGATCCTGCTCCCGGTGTCGTCTCCCGAACCGGTGTTGGCCAGGAGTCGGGCTGCCCTCAGATCGGTGTTGTGGCCGGCAACCACGGATTCCACGATGCCTTGCAGCTCGAAGCCAGAGCTGACGGGAATGGCCACATAGTCGAGACTGACCACCCCTCCGCCTTCGATGACCTGGTCATAGTCATCGGGGATGATCAATAGGGCTGTCAGGTCCTCCCTCTCCAGCAGGGCCGTTGCTTCCTCCCGGTCTTGGTACAGGGTGGTGTCGACTCCGTCGGCCTCTACGAGTCGGTCGATCAGATCCTGGGCCAATGGCCCGGACTCGCCGCCGACCACGACACCGACGGTGGGTCGGGCTCCAGCCACGGAGAGGCCGAGGACCACGATCAACAACAGGGGCAGGGCGAACACGAAGAACAGATTGAGGCGTTCCCGAAATAGGCGCCGAAGGCTGTTGGCGGCAATGACACCGATGATCATGACGGATCCAGCCCCCGTCGGGCCATGAACAGCCCGGCTCCTCCGACCACCATGATGAAGCCACTGAGTATGGTCAGGCTCGGGGCCAGGTCGGCGACCCCGGCCCCGTAGGACAGGTCGCGGAACCCTTCCAGCAACCAGCGGTGAGGTGAGGCGTAGCTGACGACGGTGAGGAAGCCGGGGGCTGTGTCGATGGGGAAGAAGGTGCCGCCCAGCAGACCAAGGACCACAGCGGCGATCGAAGCGTAGGCCCCCGCCTGCTCCGTTGTTCGGGCCATCGCTCCGACCAGGGTGGCCAGGGCCATGGCGGTCAGGATCCCGAACAAGACCAGCACCGAGACACCGATGAGGTTCCCCCAGGTGGCGTCGACGATCACGGTTGTCGCCGCCACCAACACGACCATCGTCGCCGCCCCGATGACCAGCGACGACAACAACTTGGCCACCAGCACCGTCCCGGTCGAGAGGGGAGCGACCAGCAACCGGTTCAGGGTCCCCATCTCTCGCTCCTCCAGCAATGACAGAACCCCGAACTGGACGGTGAAGAACAAGAAGAAGACCGAGAGCGATACAGCGAAGTAGCTGCCCGGGTCAGAACCACGCCCCGACCCTTCGACTGCGGCGATCTGGACTGGTCGCTCGATGGTCTGGGCCGCGGCCGCCAACTCGTCGATATTGTCGACCGGTTGGCCGGTAGCGGCCACGGAAGCGATGGCGACGGTCACATAGTCGATCTCGCTGGCGAAGGTGGCCGCTATCGCTTCGGCCACATCGACGGTGATGGCCGACCCAGGGTCGCCGACGACGATGATCTCGGGGGCGTCGCCTGAGCGGGCCTGCTGGGAGAAGCCAGAAGGGATGACGAAACCCGCCCTCAGATCACCGTCGTCTACCGCCTGCTCCAGGCCAGCCCGGTCTTCGAGGTTCGTCACCTCGACAATGCCATCTTCCTCGATGGCGTCGAGAGCGGAGACGAATTCGGCCGCCACCTCACCACCGTCGGCATTGACAACGCCGAACTCGAACCCCGTCGACTCCTCGACCGAGCCCAGGGTCCCGTTGAGGATCACCACCAGAGCCAAGGGACCAACGATCCCCATCACATAGGCCGACCGGTCACGGCTCCGTTGACGCAGGTCCTTGGCCGCGATCACCAACATCGACCGAACCATGCACCCACCATCATCAGCGGAAGCGTCGTGAACCAGGGTCCTAAGTCCTGC
>JAAETV010000620.1 GCA_024227975.1 Actinomycetes bacterium | reverse complement strand
GCCCGCAAGCGCATCCTCGTGGCCAAACCCGGCCTCGACGGCCATGACGTCGGGGCGAAGGTGATCGCCCTCGCCCTGCGCGACGCGGGAGCCGACGTGATCTACACCGGACTGCGTCGCAGTCCCGACTACATCGCCCGTGTTGCTATCGACGAAGGAGTCGACGCCGTCGGGCTCAGCATCTTGTCGGGCAGTCACCTCCAGCTGGTGGCCGACACCCGCGCCGCGCTGGCCGAGGCCGGCGCCGACGATGTGGTGGTCTTCGTCGGGGGCACGATCCCAGCCGAGGACCACGCTGCGCTCACAGAGCTCGGGGCGGCGGCGATCTTCACCTCCGAGGATCTGCTCGACGATGTGGTGGCCCGAGTGGCGGTCGAGCTCAACACCGCCTCGTGACCGACGCCCTGGATCGCCGGAGTCTCGGCCGACGCCTCACCTCGGCGACTGATGCGTCGGTCGCTGAGGTACTCGACCTCCGGGGAGGGGAGCCGCTGCTGCGCCCCCATCGAGGCCACCGGGTCGGCATCACCGGACCCCCTGGTGTCGGCAAAAGCACCATCATTGCTGCACTCGCCGGCGAAAGGCTGGCCGATGGTCGGCGCATCGGCATCGTGGCCATCGACCCCACCAGTCCCCATTCGGGTGGTTCGATCCTTGGCGACCGGATCCGCATCGACGCCGCCGCTGTCCACGAGCGCCTCTACCTCCGCTCGGTACCGTCGCGCTTGGCGGCCGACGGGCTCACCGACAACCTGCCCGATCTCGTCGCCGCGCTGGAGCGCGAGCCTTTCGACGAGGTGTGGGTCGAGACTGTCGGTGTCGGACAGGCCGCCTACGGGGTGCGTCGTTGTGTCGACACCCTGGTCGTTCTCATCCAGCCAGGATCGGGCGACACGGTGCAGGCCATGAAGGCGGGCATTCTCGAAGTCGGCGACGTCTATGTCGTATCGAAGGCCGACCGACCCGGCGCCCACCAGACCGCGGCCGAGCTGGAGGCGACCCTCTCACTCACCGCGGCCGGTGACTGGCGACCCCCAGTGCTGCTCACCGCCGCCCCGACTGGGGAGGGCATCGCTGAGCTGAGCGAGTGCATCGATGCCCACCGACACCACCTCGAGAAGTCAGGCGAGCTGGAGCGACTGGGCCCCGACCAGGCCCGCTACGACGTCGAACGGCTGCTCCAGCGCCGGGTGCGTCAACTGGTGGCGGAGATCGACCCCCTCGGAAATCAAGCGACGCTTGCCGCCGCCTATCGCTCGGTGGCCCAGAGGCTGGCCGATGAGCTCACCACGATCGCAGAGGACACCCGAATCGACAACGAGTCATCCTCATGACCCAAACTCTGATGCCGCCCGAAGCCTCGCTCACGCGAAGAACTCCTTCGTCTCATCGGTCCGGAAGCGCCTAGCACCAGCGATCATGGCCGCGGTGCCGATGGCCAGGAGCACAGCGAAGGCGATGGCTACGTCGGCGATACCGCCAGCCTCGAGAAAGATCTGCCGATGGCTCTTCATGGCCCAATAGTGGGGGGTAAACGGGGCGATGGCTTGGGCCCAGCCAGGGAGGCTCTCCAGGGGTACCAAGGCACCTCCGATTCCACCGAACACCATCGCACCGACGTTGACCAGGGCCTGAACCTGGTTGACGGTGCGGAATGTCGCCGCCGCCAGCAGCACCAGAGTGATCGAGCAGTACGAGAATGCCAGCAGCGTCATGCCTACCGCGATCACACTGCCACCATTGAGTCGCAAGCCGAAGAACAGAGCTCCAGCCAGCAACAGTGCCACCTGGTAGACGACATGGATCAGAACCCATGGCAGGGCGAAGCCGGCCAGCAGTGATGCCGGCGAGGTAGCCGAAGCCCGGATGCGATCCCATGTTCGCCAACCATGCTCGCGGAACAGGGCGAAGGCCGCGTTCCCCGCTACGAAGAACCCGAAGAGCACGATCTGGCCCGGGACGACCTGCTCGGCCCCGTCCGCTCCGCTGAAGCCGGCCGCTTCGAGGTTGACGCCGAGTGATCGCCTCATCAGCGGCATAATGGCCAGTGGCATCAAGAACATGATGGCGAGGAATGCCGGGTCGCTCCTGACGATGCGGAGCTGGTGACGGGTGACAGCGAGAACTGCGCTCAAACTGTTTCCTCTTCGATGGTGGAATCGTCTTCCAGAGTCGAACCGGTGATGGCCAGAAACACTCGCTCTAGATCGGGACGTATGAGCTCCGCCGACACGATCCGAGCGTCGAGCGGGCTGATCTGGGAGGTGACGTAGCCGACATCGTCTGAGCTGCCACAACGCCACCGGGTCTCGTTGAGGCGCTCACCCTGGAGCCCAGTGGGCAGCGCATCCACAGCTCGATCGAACTCGATCTCGACCCCGTCGGATCGATACCGCTCGACCAACTCACGTTGCGTACCTCGGGCCAGGACCACGCCGTCGTCGATAACCACGATCTCGGCGGCCAGCGCCTCGACCTCAGGCAGATAGTGGGTGGTGTAAAGAACGGCCGCGCCATCTGCTGCCAGCTGGCGAACCACCTCGATGAGCTGATTGCGGGTGATGACGTCGGCCCCGACCGTCGGCTCATCGAGCAGCAACAGCCTGGGTCGGTGGACCAGAGCGCAGGCCGTGTGCAACCGACGGGCCTCACCCCCTGAGAGTTGGGTGGCCTTCCGGCCGAGCAGGTCGGTGAGGGCGAGTTGCTCGGCCACCTCCTCGACCCGCCGGTTACGGGCCGATCGCCGCAGACCAGCCAGCTCGGCGAAGAATACGAGGTTGTCCCTCACCGTGACCGCTCGATAGATCCCGGTCTCTTGGGGTGCGATTCCGATCAACGACGCAGCCGCCCCTGGCTGGGCCCACACATCCACCCCATCGACCAGCACTGAGCCGGCGTCGGGGCGGAGCAGCCCGGCGATCGTCGACAGCAATGTGGTCTTGCCTGCACCATTGCGACCCAGAAGAGAAACGACGCTTCCAGCACCCACATCGAGGTCGGCTCCTCGAAGCGCCACTACCTTCCCGTAGCGCTTCTCGATCCCTCGGGCTTCAAGCATCCGCCAACCCTGGTACGTCGGCGATGAGCGAGCAAGGGATATGCCAAACGACCGGCGCACCGTTGTGCGAGTGTCGGGCTCGTGTCACACTTGCCGGTCATGACGATCCTCACTACTGGTGATCAGACAACAATCAGCTACTCTGATAATGGTGGGCCTGGCGACCCCGTTCTCCTCGTTCATGGCATCACGGAGAACGCGACGGCGTGGGATCCGGTGGCGGACCGCCTCGGGGCTGATTACCGGGTCATCACGATGGACCTGCGGGGTCACGGTGGGTCAGGCAAGGCCGAGCGATACGACCTCGAGGCCATGGCCGGAGATGTGGTGGCCGTCATGCGGGCAACGGATCTGTTCGGCGATGTTCATCTCGTAGGTCACTCTCTCGGTGGTGCGGTGGTGAGCGCAGCTGGTGCCGTCGCGCCGATTGGATCCGTCGTGAACGTCGATCAGAGCTTGCAACTCGGGGCCTTCAAAGGCCAGCTCGTCGAGTTCGAGGCAATGTTGAGGGACAGCGGGACGTTCGAGGCCGTGATCGACGGCTTGTTCGCCCAGCTTGCCGGACCGAAGATCACGGCCGAGGCCTCGGGGCGGATCCGTGCTCTGCGACGGCCTGATCAGGAGGTCGTGCTCGGGGTATGGGAACTGATGTTCACCATGACCGAGGAGGAAGTCGACCAGGTAGTGGCCGGTGCCTTGGCCGGTTACGCCGACAAGTCGGTGCCCTATCTCTCATTGTTCGGGGCTGATCCGGGCCCCGACTACGCCGACTGGCTCTCCAGCTTCATCGCCGGCGCTCAAGTCGAGGTCTGGCCTGACTACGGTCATTACCCACACCTCGTCGACCCAGATCGATTCACCGAACGCCTCCGATCGTTCTGGGAATGACGAGCTTGGAATGACAAGCT
>JAAETV010000619.1 GCA_024227975.1 Actinomycetes bacterium | reverse complement strand
GGCGACCTCCAGGAATCGCGGATTGGGTCATCGGCTGAGCGGAGGGTACCGAGGCTCCAGGGGCCGCTGGCGCAGGTATGGCAAGCTCGGACGCTCCTCGTCGGTCGCCATTGCCATCGCTATCCCGGTCGAGGATCCAATCGCTGGCCAGGCGAAACCGGATCTGGCTCGTTGGTCGTTCCTGGCGACCTGTTGGGTCGGGAGGACTAGCGTGTCGCCATGCATGTGATGATTGCTACTGACGGCACTCTCGATCCGAAGCGGGTAGCGGCGGTGGCCTCACGGCTGGCCGCCGATGGTGGGCGGGTGAGCGTGTTCACGGTGGTGGAGGTGCCCCGGCGATTACTCGCCGATATGCGGGCGGCCGCTTCTGAGCCCGACGAGAGACTTCAGGAAGTGACGACCGAGTATCGCACGACCCAGGCCGAGGACCAGTCGCCGATCCGCTGGATCGGCGACGACAATGTCGTTGCCCGCTATGTCCGCTCCAAAGTCGCGGATGCCGTGGGCCCGTTGGGGGCGGCTCTGACCGAAGCCGGTGTGGAACACGAGATCATCGGCGAAGAGGGTGAGGATGCCACCGGCGCCATCCTGGCCGCCGTTGGCGAGCACGACGTCGACATCTTGTGCATAGGCCCCTGCGGACTGGGCCGGTTCGAAGGTCTCCTCGGCTCGACCTCGACCAAGCTGGCCCGCCGGGCACCCTGTTCCGTGGTGCTGGTTCGCTAGCCAGAGCTCCCGGAACCCGAAGAGTTCCCGGAATCCAAAGAGTTCGCGTACTGCCGATGGGACTTGAACCCATGACCCCCAGATCCACAATCTGGTGCTCTACCGGCTGAGCTACGGCAGCTTGACGATCCTTGACTCTACTCCACCGTCTCTGAGCCTGAAACGCAATACCGCTCAGAGGTGGCGATACACGTCGGCCAGGCTCAGATCGCGGTCGATCATGGTCACCTGCAACCAGTAGAGGAGCTGGGAGATCTCCTCGGCCAATTCGTCATCGGAGCCGTGCTCGGCCGCCAACCACACCTCACCGGCTTCCTCCAGTACCTTCTTGCCGATGAAGTGGATGCCCCGCTCCAGCGCTTCGACCGTTCCCGAGCCCGCTGGTCGCTCGATCGCTCGGGCCTGCAAGACCTCGAACAGGGAATCGAATGTGGTCGAAGGGCCGGTCATGGCCGTCACCATACTGGTTGGTCTGGCTGTCCCTGATCAGCCGAACTAGGGCAATCTGGTGCGGTGACGACCACCGAGAGCCGCTCCGGACTCAGCACCAGCCAACTCTGGTGGCTAGTTGGCGGGCTCTGCCTCGGGCTGTTCCTGTCCTCGACCGAGCAGAGCGTGGTGGCCACCGCCCTACCGACCATGGCCGGTGAGCTCGGGGCCGCCAATCGGCTGGCCTGGGTCGTCTCGGCCTACCTCCTGACCTCAACCATCGTCACCCCCCTCTACGGCAAGATGTCCGACCTGTTCGGTCGCCGGATCGTCTATCAGGTGTCGATCATCGTCTTCCTCTTCGGTTCCATCCTGTGCGCCCTGGCCCAGACCATGAACCAGCTCGTCATCTTTCGAGCGGTTCAAGGTCTCGGAGGTGGTGGCCTCATGTCGCTCGCCTTCGTCATCATCGGCGACGTTGTCTCCCCCCGAGAACGCGGCCGCTACATCGGCATCTTCACCATGGTCTTCACCATCTCTGCCGTCACCGGCCCCCTATGGGGTGGCCTGCTGGTCGATGGTCCCGGCTGGCGTTGGGTCTTCTGGTCGGTGGTGCCGATCAGCATCATCGCCCTGGGGGTCATCAACCGGGGGCTACGCCTGCCCTTCGCCACCCGAGATCGCCCCATCGACTGGCTCGGCATCGTCCTTCTGGTCATTGCCTCCGGGGGTCTCATCCTCGTCCCCATGTGGGGTGGCAGCACCTACCCCTGGGACTCGTGGCAGATCCTCGCCACCACCGGCGTCGGGGTCGTCGGCTCGGCCCTGTTCGTCTGGCAGGAAGGCCGAGCGGAAGAGCCCATCATCCCCTTGCGCCTCTTCGGCGACCGGACCGTCGTCGTCATCTTCATCATGGGCTTCGCCCTCATGGCCGCCCTTCTCACGGTCAGCACCTTCATGCCCCTCTTCCTCCAGGTTTCGACGGGGGTATCGGCCACCCGATCCGGCCTCCTCCTCACCCCTCAAAGCATCGGCATATCCCTGTTGGCGGCACTCGGGGGTTATCTAGTCACCAGGACTGGGCGCTACAAGTGGACGATGCTCACCGGGGCTGGTCTAGCCGTGGTGGCCATGATCCTCCTGACCAGGATCGGACCTGATACCGGTGCCCTCGACCTGGCTCCAGTCCTGTTCATGCTCGGGGGCGGGCTCGGCCTGATCTTCCCCAACCTGACCCTCTCGGTCCAGAACGCAGTCTCTCCCCAAGACCTTGGCATTGGCACCTCTACCTCGAACTTCTTCCGCAGTATGGGCGGGGCGTTTGGAGCCGCCATCGCTGGTGCACTCATGCACACCCATCTCGACGAGGCCCTCGTCGATCGTCTGGGCCAACCCCGTCTTGATGAGCTAGGTGGAACCGAGGGCCTGATCCGAACCCCCCGACTGGTCAGCGACCTCCCACCCGATCTCAAAGATGCCGTCATCAGCTCGGTCGCCGATTCGATCGTGAGCGTGATCTGGTGGGGGGTGCCGATAATGATCACCATCTGGATCCTGGCCTGGCTGATCCGTGAGACCCCCCTGCGGACGACCTCAGCTATCCAGGCCCAGGTCAGCGGCGACAGTGCTGTTGGGGATGGGGCTGGAAGCGATGCTGGGCCCTGACCAGCTCTGACCCTTCCATCCCTCGATCTGGTGTTGTCAACCCCAAGAGGCGGTGTCGTCAGGGGTCAACCTGTCGCCGATCGCCTCGATCCGGCGTTGGCCAAACGGGAGACGATCCTGGCCCCGGCCGGCGCTGCTAGTCGTCCTGCTGTCGACCTGAGGGTGGCTGACTGGCGAGCTCTGGGTCAGACGGTCCAGTGGAGCAGGGTGTGGGCCGGATCGTCGTCGAGATGATGCTCGAACACTCCCTGCGCTGGAGTCCCGATGACCAGATCTTGGTGGGGGTCGCCGATCAGGTTGCCGACGATGCGCACCCCGTCGGCGGCTGGCAGCTCGACCAACACGATCACATACGGACCCTGCTCGGCCAACGCCGGATGGACCGGATGCCACACCCTCTGATGGCTGTAGATGATTCCTTCGGCCGGTGTTTCCTCGTAGCTCAGGTCAAACGAGCGGCATCGATGGCAGACCCACTCCGGACCCCACTGGAACTTGCCACAACCCCCGCACCGCTGAAGCAGTAGCCGCCCTTCGTTGAGGCCCTCCCAGAACGGCCCGTCGAGCCCGTCGGGTGAGGGCACCGGCTTCGGCAACCCAGGGTTGAGATACGAGCTCATAGCGCTGCCTCACTTCCGAACACACATGCACTGACTGGGGTCACCATCGGCCCCGAGTGCACCATCGACACATTCACATCCTCGACTTGTGACGTGGAGTCGCCCCACACCTGACGCACCGCCTCGATGTTCAACTCCAGACCATGCATGTAGCACTCGGCCAGATTCCCCCCACTGGTGTTGAGGGGGAGCCGCCCATTGGGGGCCTTGAACGTCTCGGGTACGAAGAACTCGTTGACTTCGTTCGGGGCGCAGAATCCGAACTCGACGATGCTCATCAGCACCCCACCGGTGAAGTTCTCGTAGCTCTGCAACACGTCGACATCGGACGGGGTGATCTGGGCCATGTCATAGAGCCGGGGAGCCACCGTCGGAAACGACGACGAGGCATAGTTCGGGGTGTTGTGAACCGGGGCTCCAGCCCGATGCTGTGACCCGGAGACGGCGCCGAGCACATAGCATGGTGGATGGGGGAAGTCCTTGGCTCGATCGGCCGAGACGAGGAGCACGGCGGCCGCCCCGTCGTTCTCCTGGCAGCAGTCGTAGAGCCGGAACGGTTCGACGATCCAACGGGCCTCGTCGTACTTCGACTCATCCAACGGTCGCCCGTACATCACGGCCCGGGGATTGGCCTGAGCGTGATGGTACGAGGCGAGGGAGATGGCTCGCTGGGCCTCCCGGCCGACCCCATGATCGTGGAGGAAGCGGTTGACCTTCATGGCGAACTGCTGAGCGGCCGACATCAGCCCGTAGGGAATGGTGTGAGCGGGATGGCCCGAAATCGTGTTGCGCTGGGGGCCCTGCCCGAAGCGGCCGAATTGGCCCTGGGCCAGGGCTCGGAACACGACGACGCATTCGGCCTGACCGGTGGCGATGGCGGCCGAGGCGTTGGCCAAGGCTCCTGAACCGCCCCCACCCCCTCCACCCCATTGCATGCTGGCGAAGCGGAGCTCGTCGGCCCCGATGGCGGCCGAGAGCCTCGAAGCGTCGCTGCGGTCGTTGCTGTACGACGAGAACCCGTCGACCTCACTCGGTGAGATCCCGGCATCCGCGCATACCTTCAAGACGGCCTCGATGGCCATCTTGAACTCGGCGTCGGGTGAACGACCCCACCGGTAGTAATCGGTCTCGGCCACGCCGACAACGGCGGCTCGCCCTCGCAAGGTCCGTTCGGTCATCGTCCCCTCCAGTCGGTCTCAGGGAACGTTTGCACCTCGCTGGCTCTGAGGCGAATCGGCCACTACTTCTCACGGCCGGTGCCGAGAGCACCTGCCTACTTTCTGCGGCCGGTGCCGAGAGCACCTGCCTACTTTCTGCGGCCGGTGCCGAGAGCACCTGCCTAGTTCTTGCGGCCGGTGCCAAGAGCACCTGCCTTGCGGAGCCGCTCGATCTTGTCGCTGGTGTAGCCGAGGATGTCGCGCAGGACCTGCTCGGTGTGTTGACCCAGTTTGGGGAAGTGGCTGAGCTTGGGCGGGGTCCGGGTCAGCTGGATGCGGGTTCGCTCGACCGGTACCTCACCTCGTTCGGGGTGCTCGACGGTGACCTGATGATCAAGGTGATCGAGCTGGGGATCCATCGGCATCCCGGTATGGATCACGGAATGAGCGGGGACCCCGATGGCCTGGAGGACCTCCTCCCCTTCGACCGGAGCGCGTTCGGCAGTCCAGGCGGCGATGGCAGCGTCGATCTCGTCGCCAACGGCCCGCCGTTCATCGACCCCCCAGTCGACCCAGCCCGGACGGTCGAGGAGGGCGCAGAGCTGGGCCCAGTCGTCGTCGTTGCGACAGGCAATGGCGATCCATTCGTCGTCGCCAGCGGCGGGGTAGACGTCGTGGGGGAACAGGTCGGGGTCGGTGTTGGCCAGCCGATCCCAGCTCGTTCCATTGAGCTGGTGGTCGAGCAGGGCCGGCATGGCGTAGTTGAGGGTCGACTCGATCTGGGACTGATCGAGGTATTGGCCCTCACCGGTCCGTCGACGATGGTCGAGGGCGGCCAACATCGAGGTCACGCTCAAGCGGGGAGCGCAATAGTCGGTGTAGGCCCCATAGGGGCCGTTTGGTTTGCGGTCGGGCCACCCGGTCGGCTGGACCAGGCCGGCGGCGGCGCTACCCATGGTGCCGTAGCCAGCGACATAGGCGTGGGGCCCGTCCTGGCCCATGAGGCACGAGCTCAACATGATCAGGTCTGGTTTCACCTTGACCAGCGACTCATAATCGAGACCCCACTTGGTCATGGCCCGAGGGGAGAACGATTCGGTCACCACATCGGCCCACTGGACCAGTTCCAGGATCACATCCCGCCCTTGTTCGGTGTTGGGATCGACGGTCACGCTCAGCTTGTTGGCATTGAGGCTGGCGAAGCCCATCGACCTCTCCTTGCCGACGGTGCCCTCGTACCAGGGAGCGAGGAGGCGGCCGGTGTCGAGGCGAGCTTCGTTCTCCACCCTGACGACGGTCGCCCCGTACTGGGCCAGGATTCCGGTGCTGTAGGGGCCGGCCATGACCCACATCATGTCCAACACCTTGATCCCCGCCAGCGGCCCCTCGTGCTCCCCGCTGAGTCCGGGCACGGGCACGGGTACGGGCACCGGAGTCGATGGCGGAGGCGCTTCGGGAGCTGAATCGGTGGCGGCCAGGAGCTCGTCGTCGTGTTGGCCGATCGAGGGGGCGGGGGTCCGGGGTTGGGGGCGGGCACGGGTGGAGCTGACGAGATAGTCAGCCAGCAGCGCCGTCGACCCGTCTGGCAATACCTCGCTCGTCCAGAACGCTCGGTGGTCGAGTTGTGGGCTCTGGTAGAGGTCATCGAAGGAGGAGACGGGCACCAGCAGGAGTTTGTGATCGAGGGCAGCGGCGAAGAGATCGTCGTTGGTCTTGGTGGCAATGAAGGCGGCGACGGCGTCTCGGAGGGGGATCAGGTCGGTATTGGGTCGATCACCGGATCGGACCAGTCGGAGGTGCGCCACCCAGTCTCGATCCGTGATCCCCTCGGCCCCGTGGCCCTCAGCCACCATGAAGGCCAGCAGCCGTTCGAGGAATGGCTTGTTCACCGGGTCGACGGACACCATCAACGAGACATGCCCGTCGGCGCTGGGCCAGACGAAGGGGAAGTTGACGCCGTAGAGGCTGAAGCCACCGGCTCTGGTGATGGGGCGATGCCCGACCTGGGCGGCCGGGAGGGAGAACTGGGCCGTCAGGTTGGTGGCCCGCTGAGCCGAGACCTCGACCCGCTGGCCCTGCCCCGAGTGCTGGGCTTCACGAAGGGCGATGAGGGCGCCACCCGCCGCCTCGGCCGCGGCATGGGTCCAGGCGGGGACGGCGGCCGCTCGCAATGGGGCCCGATCGGCCTCACCCGTGACTGTCATGGCCCCCGAAGCAGCCTGCACGGTCAGGTCAGTGGCGGCGTAGCTGGCCTTGGGCCCGTCGGAGCCGAAAGGGGTGATAGACACCCACACCAGACGGGGATTGATCCCAGCCAGGTCGTCGTAGCCGAGACCACGGGCCTCCCAGGTACCGGGGTCGGCTGACTCGACGAGGATGTCGGCCGAGCGGACGAGCTGGTGGAATTCTGTCCGTTGGTCAGGGTCGTCGAGGTCGAGGGCGACACTCCGGGTCCCTCGGGCCATGGCCCACCAGGTCAGCGATTGCTCAGGATCTGGCTCGCCGCCAAGGTCGGGTCCGACATGAGGTCCGGTGTGGCGTGCCGACGACCCTTCGGGGGGTTCGACGTGGATGACATCGGCCCCCAGTTCGGCCAGGATGCGCGAACAGAACAACCCTCGACTGTCGCTGAGATCGAGTACTCGATAGGGCGACAGCATCTCAGCGGCCGTTGTATGTGGGGTCCCGCCGTTCCAAGAAGGCGGCGACGCTCTCCTGGTGATCCTCGCTGGCCAGCAGGTCGACCAGGGCTCCCTTGAGGTGGGCTCGCAGGCCAGCCCCGTCTCCCGCCCGCTGGAGGCGAAGAGCCTGCTTGACTGCGTTGACAGCCAGGGGGGCGTTGGCCGTGATCCTGGTGGCCATGGCCCGGGCCGCTGGCAACAGCTCGTCGTCGCTCACCACCTGTGAGACCAGGCCCAGTTCGAGGGCACGGTCGGCCTCGACCATGTCCCCGGTGAGGAGGATCTCGGCCGCCGCCGCCGGGCCAACCATGCGGGGTAGTAGCTCGAAGCTGTCAGGGCCGGCCACGATGGCCCGCTTCACGAACATCTCCGAGAAGCGGGCGCGGGTCGAGGCGATGCGGATGTCGGCCAGCAGGGCCAGCTCCATCCCATAGCCGACGGCGGCCCCGTTGACGGCGGCGATGATGGGGGTGTTGGCCCTCAACATGGGGGCGCTCGGCAGCTCCAGCTCGCCGGTGGCGATCCGGCGTGATAGCTCAGCGGCCCCCGCGCCCAACAGCTCCTTGACATCGTCACCGGTACAGAAGCCGCGACCGTTGCCGGTCCAGATGATGGCCCTGACGTCGGGGTCGGCGTCGGCCTGGCCCATGTACTCGCTCAGGAGCCGGTAGGCGTCATAGTTGAGCGAGTTGAAGCGCTCGGGCCGGTTGGTGGTGATGGTGGCAATGTGATCGGCCACCTCGTAGAGGATCTCGTCGCTCATACAACCAGTCTGCACCCAACAGCCGTCTCGAGGAAAAGGGAGGTTGTCGCTCCAACGCGAATCACAGTGGAGACCCGGAAGGGGGGCTAGCCGGCGATCCAGCCCCCGTCGACCCTGATCTCGGTCCCGGTGGTGAACGAGGACTCGTCGGAGGCCAGGTAGAGGGCCGCCTGGGCGATCTCTTCAGGCCGCCCGAACCGGCCCATGGGATGGCGGGCCAGAGCGCGGGCCCGAGCTTCGTCGGCCTTGGCCAGACGGGCGAAGGAGCGATCGAGTAGAGGGGTCTCGGTCGCCCCCGGCAGGATGGCGTTGACCCTCACCCCGCTGGTGGCACAGTCGAGGGCCGTGGTGCGGGTCATGGCGATCACGGCTCCCTTGGAAGCGATGTAGGCCGTGTTGGCCCGTCCTCCGTTCACTGCCAACTGGGACGCAACGGTGATGACCGAGCCCGAACCCTGGGCTGTCATGGCTGGGATGGCGGCCCGCATCCAGAGGTAGGTGCCCTTCACGTTGACGCTGAAGACGTGATCCCATTCCTCAGGGGTGGTGTCGACCAGCGCTCGTCCCACTGACACCCCGGCCGCCGTCATCAACACGTCGATTGAACCGAAGCGTTCGACCACCTGGGCTACCGTCGCCTCCGCCGCTACGGGATCACTGACATTGGCCTCTACGGCCAAGGCTTGACAGCCATCGGCCAGCATTCCCGCAGTGATCTCGGCCCCGGCGCTGTCCTGGTCGATGAGGATGATTGCGGCAGCCCCCTCGGACGCGAACAGCCGGGCTGTGGCCCGGCCGATACCGGAGCCACCACCGGTGATGATGGCGACCTTGTTCTTCAGGCGCTCACCCATGAGTCCCGCCTCCCATCCGCTGCTACTTGTGGCGCTCGGCCCGCCAGGTCTCGTAGTCGACGACGGGGAGGCCCGCTTCCTTCCAGCCCTCGAACCCGGACTCGATGTGGGAGACACGAGGCAGGCCCATTTCCTTGAGAGTCTTCGCAGACAAACTTGTCCGCCCACCAGACGCTCAATAGAGGACGAACTCGATGTCCTCAGCAAAGATCGGCTTGAAGTACACCGATGCCGGGTCGACCCAGAACTCCAGCATCCCTCGGGGGGCGTGCATGGCACCAGGGATGACCCCGCCACGCTGGAGTTCGCGTACATCTCTGATATCGACCAGGAGGGCGCCCTCCTGGTCGA
This sequence comes from Actinomycetes bacterium, assembly GCA_024227975.1. Next base: position 5,631 of record JAAETV010000619.1, on the reverse strand, counting down.
CCCGGCGCTTGACTTCGGCCGGGGTGTGATTGTCGAGACTCCTGCGGGCCTCGGCAACCATGTCTTCAACGGACTTGATGGCCATCGTCCTCCTTCGGACCCGGTGGGTGGATCCCGACACTACTGCGATCCAATCCCACCGGCCGAATGAGGTTCACTTCAGCCTCGGTTTTCGAGCCAGCTCAGTCGAAACCTGGGCCGCGTAGCCGGTATTCAGGGTCCGATGGGGGCAAGGGGGTCCGGCCGGCTGACGGAGGTGCTGGAGGCTGCCTCGGAGCCGGTGGCCGGCGCGGTGCCGGGGGTGGTCCGGCTGGAGGGTGCCCCGCCGCTGGGGGCTTTGCCGGGGATGGTCCAGATGGGGGCCGCCTGGGGCTCGATGGTCGAGGTGTCGGCCTCGGCTCTGCGGCCGCCTGAGCCTGTGGTGGGGTTGGACCATCGGCCTCGGGCGGGCTGGCACTAGGTGTGCTGGCGGTGGATATGGACGGCTGGACTGGCTGCGACCCACTCCCCCCACTCGAGCTTCGCTGGTCGGCCTTGGAGGAGGCAGATCCGCCATCGCCACCGTCGTCACTGCCGCTGGGACGCATGGAGGAGAGGATGTCGACCCCGGTCGCCGTCTCCATCTGTTCAGCCAGGTTGATGACGGCTGCCGGTAGCTGACCCAGGACACCGGGTATTCCTGACCCTTGACCCCCACTGTCGATGACCGAGATCCGATCGATGGCCACACCCTCGACCGTTGACGCAATCCGATCCACCAGGTCCGGCAACATGTTGAGCACGAAGATCCGCTGGGCGTCGTCGCCCGCCGCCTTGTACTGGGCCACCAGTCGCTCGAACACTTCGACTTGAGCCTTGCCGTCTTCGATGATGGTTGCCGCTTCGGCTTGGGCCGCCAGACGGCTGGCCTCCAGCTCGGCTCGAGCGGGTGCCACCACATCGGCTTCGAGCCGCTTGCGCTCCAGCTCGATGCGTTCCTGCTCCAGGTCTTGCTGGGCAACGACCCGAGCCTTCTCACCGGCCACCTTGGCCTCGGCTTCCTTGGCCACGGCCACGCCTTCGAGTTCGGCGGTCCGGACCCGGAGGGTGTTCTGCTCCTCCACAATCTGAAGGTTGGCGTTGGCGGCGGCGATCTCGGCCCGCTGACGGCCCCGGGCTTCAGCCTCTTCTGACTCAGCCGACCGTTCGGCTTCGGCCACCCGGGCCGACTTCAACACCTCGGCGGTGCGGCGACGCCCAACCGACTCCAGGTACCCGACCTCGTCGGTCACATTCTGGATCTTCAGCGTGTCCAGCTCGAGGCCCAGAACCTTGACATCGTCGTCGGCTTCTTCGATCAGGGTCTGGCTGAACTTGAGTCGGTCCTCGTTGACTTCCTCGGGCGTGAGGGTGGCCAGCACGCCTCGGAGGTTGGCCTCGAGGGTTTCCTTGGCGATCTGGGCGATATGGTCCTGATCGGTGTCGAGGAAGCGCTCGACGGAGTTGGAGAGGAGGCTCTCGGTGCTGGAGACCTTCACGTTGGCGATGCCCTGGACATTGAGCGGGATCGCCCCTTTGGAGAACGCATTGGTCACGCTCACCTCGATCGGCATTGTGTTGAGCTCGACCCAATCCACTCGTTCGAGCATGGGGACCCGGTAGGTGCGGCCCCCTTTGAGCACCCGGTAGCCGACGGTGCGGCCATCACTCAGGGTCCGTTTACGACCGGAGATGACGGCCACCCGGTTTGGGGGACAGATCACGATCAGGGACCTGACGGCCAGAAAAGCAGCGAGGATGGCGACCAGCACGATCACGCCTGCAATGACGACAGACACATTGTTCCTTTGGGTTGGGTTGGTGGGGAGTTCGGGCGGGGATGGAGTCAGGGGTTGGCCAGATAGCCGACAGGGTCAGGCCAGCTCGGGGTCGAGGTTCGAGACTCGGGCTATGCCACCCTCGATCGACACGACGACGACCGATGAGCCGACGCCGAGCGTGCCGTGATCGCCAGCCACCAGTTCGGCCGTGAGCTGGTGACGCTCCCCGGAGACCTGGATCAGGATCTGGCCTCGTCGACCGGCCTCGACGGGGACCACAACCGTGGCTGCCTTGCCGGTGAAATCGACATCACTCAGATGGCTACTGGCCGAGGTGCGGGCGATATAGCGCAGCAAGCTTCGCTGAGTGCCGGCGGCGATGACACCGACGATGGCGGCCAGGACGAATGTGACGAGCGCTCCACTGCTGGCGGCGGTGAGGGCCAAGCCGGTTAGGCCGAAGAACCCACCGAAGAACGACAGGGTACCGAGCGAGAAATAGCCGAAGATGCTGCCGTCTTCAAAGTCCGGGCCCTCACCGGCGTCGCCGTCGTCGCCACCGAGGATGGCGTAGGCGACGAGGGGGAGCCCGACGATGGTGGCCAAGATGTACACCGCAGTCACGACATTCCCCCCGCTTCTCCCCGGTTCATTGTGACACTCCTGGTCTGTTCCTGCTCAGGAACCCCGTAGTTGTCTACTCCAGCAACACTTGCGAGCAGTATTGCGACTGACATTTGCGACCCACACTTGCGAGTGAAGCTTGCGACTGATACTTGCAAGTACTGGTTGCATGATCCGCTATGATGGGCCCGATGTCAAGCAGATCTCACCGGCGGACACGGGAAGAGACCTCTCGCCTGGTCCGGGAGGCGGCAGTAATCCTCCTGGAACGCGACGGCCTGCGTGGCTTCGCCAACAGTGTCCGCCTCGACGACGCTCTCACCCTGCTGCTCGCCGAGGACAACATCCGTCTGACCCATGGCTCGATCTACGGTCGGATCTGGGCCGATCAGCGGGACTTCCAGCTCGACGTGGTGGCAACCGCCGTCTCTCGCTATCGGGGCGATGACATCGCCGAGGCCATCACAGCCACCGCCGACAGCTCACCGGGCGGTCTTCCCTCTGATTCGATTGGATCGCTCTTCGCCAGCGCCGTTGCTGCCGCCATGCGATCACGACGCTGGAATCTATGGATCGGGGCTAGCGCGGCCGTTGTCTCGACCCCGGGCCCCGAGGATGATGAGCGCCTGGCCGGCGCCCTCACACAAGCTAGAACCGAGGTGACCAGCTCCATAGTTGCCGCCCTGGCCGCAGCCCTCGATCTGGCTCCCGCCACGATCCCGGCCGAGCTGTTCGTCAACCTGGTCATCGGGGCCGCCATCACCGGCGAGATCGCGGGGCCTGTCGGGCTGCTGGCGGCGTCTGTGGCCGAGTCCCAGGCCCATCCATCAACCCGAACGGTGATTGAACCTGGGCTGACGTAGGTCGGTTGGGTCATTGTCGCTGCGATCCGGTGAGTTGGATGCCCCGGCGACCTGGTGCGACACCCGTCCATCAGTACAATCGATCCTTGGCGGAACTGCGACATGCGGCCGATGGTGGCGAGAAGCATGGTCTGCCCTGGCTGAGAAGGCGGATTGGTGCGAATCAACCCACGCGTATGGCAGATCGCGGTATTCGGGGTCGTAGCGTCGGCGACGTTCGTCCTCAGTGTCGGGTTGACGGGCACTCGCCCCAGCCAGCATGTCGCAACCCCGCGAATCAGCACGGGAGCGGTAACAGGCGAGGCGGTCGCGATAACCGTGCCTCCCATCGGGCCATCGTCCGAGGTTTCGGCCGGCTCCGGTGAGACCACCACTAGTCTCGATACTGATCCCGATGTGTTGTTCGTCAGCTCGATGATCGGCAATGACGACAGCGACGGCCAGACGGTCGAGACGCCTTGGGCCTCGCTCCAGGCTGCCATCGACCGATTGGACCCCGGCCAGACCCTCTACGTCATGGATGGCCAGTACTCCGAGCAACTGGAGCCGGGCAATGCCCACTATGTGATCGAGTCCGATGGAGCCCCCGAGGCCTGGGTCCGCATTGCCGCCGCTCCCGGTCATTCCCCTGAGCTGGTGCCGAGCAGCGGCAACGCGATGTCGATCCGAGCCAATTATGTTGAGGTGTCGGGCTTGCGGATCAGGGGTGAGAACTATGGCGTCGACAACCCCTACGGATGGGGTCTGCTCATCCGCAACTCCCATCATGTCAGGCTGGCCAGCAACATCATCTCCGACATGCCGGTGGGGGGGATCTCGGCTGTCGAGTCGGCCAATCTGGAGATCTACGAGAATGAGGTCTTCGACAACTCGTTTTGGGGTACCGAGCAGGGGAGCGGGATCTCCGTCTGGCACAGCCGCAACTATGACACCGAGCCCGCGGAGGACGGCTATCACGACAAGGTCATCGGCAACATCATCTATGGCAACGAGAACAAGGTGTATTCCCGATGGGCTCCGGGCCAGAACATCATCACTGACGGCAACGGGATCATCATCGACGAGGCCAAGGACTTCGGCTACACGGGCCGCACCCTGGTGGCAAACAACATCGCATTCAACAATGGGGGTCGGGGCATCATCGTGAACCGGGCCATCGGGGTGGACATCGTGTTCAACACCACCTTCCACAACGGCCAGACGGAGGGTCTGGCCGGTGGGCGCGTCGAGATTGCCGTAGTTCGCTCGTTCGACACCCAGCTGCTCAACAATGTGGCCTGGAGCCAACCTGGTTTGGCGGCGGTGAAGGTGATCGAAGCGGAGAAGGCTGTGATGGGGGGCAATGTGTTCGTGACCGATACCCCGTCGGGCCAAGAAACCAATCTCGATCTCGTCACCGAGGGTGATCCTGGGATGGTCTCCCCCTCCGTCGACCCTTCCGTCGCTGACTTCCGTCTCCTGGTCGGCAGCATCCTGATCGATCAGGCCATCGACGTGCAGCCCCTCCTCGCCCTCGACGCCGACGGCAACCCCCGTCCCGCCGTCGGACCCGACGTCGGTGCCTACGAGTTCGTAGCCTCCTAGCCCTCGTCCTCGCTCTACCCTCGCTGACCCTTGGTGAGTGGCCGTCTCGGTCTCACCGTCTTCAGGGGTCGCGCGATCCAGCCGAGCCAGCTGTAAAACGCTTCGGTCGGCGTGCGAGACTCGGCGGCCATGGGCTTTCCTGAACCATCCGATGCTGCGGTGGCGGCGTTGGCTCCCACTGGCACCCTGCGGGCCGCCATCAATCTCAGCAACTTCTTACTGGTGACGGGTATGAGCGACAAGGGCGATCCCGAGGGGGTATCGCCAGACATGGCCCGGACCTTGGCCCAACAGCTCGGGGTCGGGATCGAGCTGCTCCGCTACAAGACGCCGGGAGCCGTCGCCGATGACGGTGGAACCGGGGCTTGGGATGTTGGGAACATCGGGGCCGAGCCTCAGCGAGCGAAGGAGATCAACTTCACCTCTGCCTACTGTGAGATCGAGGTCACCTATCTCGTCCCGGCCGGGTCAGATATCACCTCCATTGATCAGGTCGACCAGCCAGGACGACGGATCGCCAGTGCCGACCGCAGCGCCTACGGGCTCTGGCTCGACAACAACATCGTCAACGCCGAGGTGGTGCAGGCCAATGGGCTCGACGGATCGCTCGAGGCTTTCGTTGAGCAGCATTGTGATGCCCTGGCGGGGCTGCGTCCCCGGCTCATCGTGGATATCGAACGGTTGCCAGGCGCCAGGATCTTGGATGGCCGGTTCATGGCTGTACAGCAGGCCATGGGCACTCCCCGGGACCGTGATCAGGC
>JAAETV010000618.1 GCA_024227975.1 Actinomycetes bacterium | reverse complement strand
GACCCCGACGGCAACACCATCATGTTCGACCAGCACATCGACTGAGGGGAGCCTCGTCGGAGGGGACAACCCGATCCCATCAGCTACAGGTCTCGAAGCTCTCGACGAAGGATCTTGCCTGCCGCGCTCTTGGGAATAGCATCGACCATCTGGAGTACCCGGACCTGCTTGTAGGCAACGAGGTGCTCGCCGACGAGCTCCTGGATCGACTCCAATGTCACGGTCTTGTCCGGCATCGGCACGACGAACGCTTTGGGAAGCTCACCCGCCTCCTCGTCCGGCACCCCGATCACAGCAACGTCGGCCACGTCGGGATGGGAGACGATGAGCGCCTCCAGCTCGGCCGGGGGTACCTGGAAGCCCTTGTACTTGATCAGCTCCTTGAGCCGGTCGACGACCGACACATGTTGGTGCTCATCGATGACGACAACATCGCCGGTGTGCAGCCAGCTGTCGGGGTCGAGGGTTTCTGCCGTGGCCGCCGCGTTGTTGAGGTAGCCCTTCATCACCTGCGGTCCCCGGACCCACAGTTCGCCTCGTCCACCAATGCCCTGGTCCTCACCGGTCTCTGGGTCGACGATCCGGATCTCGGTGTTGGACACTGTCACCCCGCTCGTACCGGGGCGATAATCGCCTTCGACCGTGCAATGGCTCACCGGGCTGAGCTCGGTCATGCCGTAGCCCTGAACGACCTCGCAATTGGTCCGGGCCGTTGCTTCGGCCGCCAGTTCGGCGCCCAGAGGGGCTGCGCCGGAGAAGATCTGCCGGAGCGACGAGACGTCGTAGTCGTCGACGATCGGTGCCTTGGCCAGGCCAAGCACGATCGGAGGTACTGCGAAGAACCTGGTGACCTTCAGGTTCTGCACCGCTTCCAACGCCTCCACCATGTCGAAACGGGGCATTGTGACCACGGTGACACCGTTTGCCAGCAAACCGTTCATCAGCACTTGCATGCCGTAGATGTGGAAGAACGGGAGAGCGGCCAGTGCCACCTCGCCGTCAGCGTAGAAGATGGCGTGGGTGCACTGCTCGATGTTCGCAACCAGGTTTCGGTGGGTCAGCATGACCCCCTTC
>JAAETV010000617.1 GCA_024227975.1 Actinomycetes bacterium | reverse complement strand
GGATCTCGCTCCCCATCGGGAACGTCGGGGCCGGGGCGGCCACTGATGATCTGGACACGCTCGTATTCATCGTCCAATAGCCAACGGTTGATGTCGATCTCGTGGATGGCGGCGGCGGTTACTGTGCCGGTGCTGGTCAGCCCGTAGGGGGCGTAGGCCACACGATGCACATTGTGCACCAGGAGCGGGGCCCCGATGGCACCGGTCAGGAGCTCGTCCTTGAGGCCGAGGTAGCCGGGATCGAATCGGCGCATGAATCCGAGAGTGATCAGACGCCGGCCCAACGCCACCTCGGCGTCGAGAACCGCTCGGGCTTCGGCTTGGGTTGGGGCAAGGGGTTTCTCGCACAGCGTTGGCTTGCCGGCGGCCAGGCAGGCCAAGGCTTGGCCAGGATGGAGGGCGTCCGGGGAGGCGATGACGACGGCGTCGACATCATCATCCCCGATCAGCTCGTCGGCCGATGAGGCCGACCGGCAACCCAGCTCGGCCGCCAGCTCGGCCGAGCGCTCCCGCGATACGTCAAAGACTGCACTGACCGTCGACCCGGCGACCGAGCCGGCCAGATTGCGGGCATGAGCGGTGCCGATGTTTCCCACCCCGATCACTCCAACGCCGATAGTCATCCAGGATCCTCCTACTCAGCGGTCAAGCCAATGCCACCATCCGGAAATCCTGTCACAGATGCCAGCATCCGTGCCCCGCCCTCGCTGGGCTAGATGGCTCGGCTGAGAATCAGAGCGAAGCCGGCGGCGAAACTGAGTACGAGCACAGCTGTACGAAACCATCGCTTGTCGAGCTGGGGTCGTAGATGTCGTCCTGCGATGAGGCCGAAGGCGATACCAGGGGCCAGCAGGAGTGTGAGCTCGAGCTCGTGAGTACCGAAGTCGCCGGCAACGGTCAGGGACACGACGGTCAGCACGGCCACGGCGAGGATGAACACCGATGT
>JAAETV010000616.1 GCA_024227975.1 Actinomycetes bacterium | reverse complement strand
CGATCTGTTCCGTCGGATGGCAGCCGGCGAGTTCGAGGACGGGGCCCGTGTGTTGCGGGCCAAGATCGATATGCAGCACGAGAACATGCAGTTGCGGGATCCGGTGCTGTACCGGATCCGGCGGGCCCATCATGTACGCACCGGTGATCGCTGGTGTATCTACCCCACCTATGACTGGGCCCACGGCCAATCCGACGCCATCGAAGGAGTGACCCACTCCCTGTGCACCCTGGAGTTCTCCGATCACCGGGCCCTGTATGACTGGTGCCTCGAGCACCTTGACCTCCCGAGCGAAAAGCCGGAGCAGACTGAGTTTGCTCGCCTCAGCCTGACCCACACCGTGTTGTCGAAGCGCAAGCTCCGTCAGCTGGTGGAGGAGGGCCAGGTCGACGGGTGGGACGATCCTCGGATGCCGACACTCCGGGGGCTGCGCCGACTCGGCTACCCACCAGCCGCTATCCGGGCCTTCGTCGACCACATCGGGGTGGCCCGCACCAACAGTGTCCACGACATCGAGTTGCTCGAGTCGTTCGTGCGGACCGAGCTCAATCGGACGGCCCTGCGCCGTATGGCCGTGCTCCATCCAGTGAAGCTGACCATTACCAACTGGCCTGAAGGTCAGGAAACACTGGTCGAGGCCAGGAATAACCCCGAGGACGACCGTGCTGGCAATCGCTTGGTGCCCTTCGGGGGTGAGCTTTGGATCGAGGCCGATGACTTCAAGCTCGATCCTCCCCCCAAGTACTACCGGCTCGCCCTAGGGCGCGAGGTCAGGTTGCGGGCCGGCTTCTACGTGACCGCTACCGACGCATTGACCGACGACGACGGCAATGTGATCGAGGTCCACGCCACCTACGACCCCGAGAGCGAGGGGGGTTCGACCCCCGACGGGCGCAAGGTCCGCTCCACCATCCACTGGGTGGCGGCCGAGCATGCAATAGACGCCACCGTTCATCTCTACGATCGGCTCCTCACCGACCCCTACCCTGGTGCCGACGGGAGCGACCCGTTGGCCTCGCTCAACCCAAGCTCTCGTCAGATCCTCAGCGGGGTGAAACTGGAACCGGCCTTGGCCGATGTGGCCGTTGGACAGGTCGTCCAGTTCGAGCGACTCGGCTACTTTTCCGCCGATTCGGACGACCCGGGTGATCCAAGCGGTCGCCTGGTTTTCCACCGCACCGTCGGCCTTCGTGACGAATGGGCCAGAATCCAGAAGCGAACCCAGTCCATGAGTTCCAAACTTGAGGACTAAGGTCCCTGCCTGATGACTCCAGTCCGACTAAGAATAGGCCCCGTGATGAGCCCGGCCCAACTGGCGTACTACGACGAGAATATTCCCTGCCTGGCAGCATGCCCCGTCAACACCAACGCCGGAATGTACGTCGCCGCCATTGCCGACGGTGATGATGAGCGCGCCTACCTCACCGCTCGGCTACCCAATCCCTTCGCCTCGGTCTGCGGGCGGGTCTGCGCCGCCCCCTGTGAGGATGCATGCCGGCGAGGCGAGATCGACGAGCCCATTGCCATCCGGGCCTTGAAGCGTTTTGTCACCGAGCAGTTCGGAACCGAGACTTCCAACGGCACCGCCAACAGCAGGGTGTGGGAGAAGGTGGCGGCCCCGCCGACGATCGAGCGCGACCAAAGTATTGGCATTGTTGGTGGCGGGCCGGCCGGCATGGCCTGCGCCCACGACCTCCGCCGTCTCGGCTACCAGGTCACGGTCTACGAGGCCACCGACAAGCTCGGTGGTGCCATGTGGCTCGGCATCCCTGAGTACCGGCTTGACCGTGAGGTACTGGGCCGAGACCTCGATGCCATAGTCAACCTTGGTGTCAAGGTTCACCTCGAGACCAAGCTCGGCATCGACGTCACCCTGAATGCCCTCCGAACCCTCCATGACGCCGTCTTCCTTGGTATCGGAGCGGGACTGGGCCGTGGTCTCGACATCGAAGGAGTAGAGGCCGACGGGGTGTACAAGGCCATTGAGTTCCTGGTCAGCATGAATCGTGGCTATGAGGTCGAGGTTGGGGAGCGTGTCGTCGTGGTGGGTGGGGGTGACGTCGCCATGGACGCCGCACGCACCGCCCTGCGGGCAGCGGACTACGACTTCAAGCGCTCGAGCGAAGCAGACCAAGACCCAGCCGCCCGGGCCGAGCGATCCAATGATGACAGGTCGTCCGAGGCTCGCACCATCGCTAGGTCGGTAGCTCGTGAGATCCTGGTGATGTCGCTCGAATCACGCGACGAGATGCCAGCCCATGACTTCGAGGTCGAAGAAGCTGAAGAGGAAGGCATCAAGTTCGCACCACGACGAGGTCCGGCTCGGGTCCTGGTCGAGAACGGCCAGGTTGTCGGTATCGAGACCGTTGGTGTGACCAGAGTCTTTGACGAGGAAGGCCGTTTCAGCCCGACCTTCGACGAGAGCGATAGGCAATCATTCGACGCCGACACCATCATCCTCGCCATCGGCCAGGCCATCGACCTCGACGCCCTCGGCTCAGCCGGCCCCGAGATCGGACCGCGTCGAAGCATCCAGGTCGACGATCCGACCGGGCGGACATCCCTGGCCGACGTGTGGGCCGGAGGCGACGGCGCCAAGGGGCCACGGACCCTGATCGATGCCATCGCTGATGGTCGTAGGTCAGCTGCTGACATCCACCGGAGCTTCGGTGGCGAGTTCGAGGAAGCCAAGCCAGGACGAATGGCCCGCTATGACTTCCACCGGCTTACCGACGAATACGACCGGGCGAGCCGGTTTGCCGTCCCCACCCTCGAAACCAGCCGCCGCAATGACCTGGCCGAAGTCGAGACCGGCTTCACTCCCGAACAGGCTCGTTGTGAGGCATCCCGCTGCCTGCGTTGCTTTGCCAACATTCAGCTCGATACTGAGCGGTGTGTGCTATGCGCCCTCTGCGCCGATGTCTGCCCACTCGACCTGATTTCGCTGGTTCCCTCGGAGGAGATCAACCCCCAACGCGGGGGT
>JAAETV010000615.1 GCA_024227975.1 Actinomycetes bacterium | reverse complement strand
CTGGCTGCCCTCCTGGTGGTACCGCCGTTGCTGATGCGCTTCGGGGCCAAGATGGGTTCGGCCCCGGCCAACGCCGACTCCTTCTGGGGTCGCCAGGCGGGCCGCGTCATGCGCCGCCCGGTCGCCTGGTTGGTGGTCGTGGTCGTGTTCCTGGTGTTCATAGGCTTGCCGTTCGCCCGCTTCGAGCCGGGCCGGATCGACGAGCGGGTCCTGCCTCCCGACGCCGGGGCTCGGGAGGCGGCTGAGGCCATCCAGGACAATACGAGCTGGCCTGATGTGAACCCGATCCAGTTGGTGGCCCGGGGTGTTGACCCCGACGACCCAGAGGCTGTGTTCGCCTTCACCAAGGAGGTCTTGGCGCCCGACGGGGTGGTCAGGGTCGACTCGACCCTGGGCTTTGTCACGGCTGAGGGCACCCGTCCCCAGAACCGACTCAGCCTTCACTTCCGGCCTCTCGATCCTGAGGCAACCGACGGGACCTGGTTCAACATCGTCTACTGGTATCCACCCGGCGATACCCGGGTCGACGAGATCGTGCACACCCTGCGGGCCTTCGACGGTGAAGCGGGTGAGATCCTGGTCGGGGGAAACCGGGCGACCGTGATCGACACCGTCGATGCTGTTACCGGCCGGTTGCCGCTGGCTCTGGGGGTGATCGCCATCGTCACCCTGATCCTGCTGTTCTTCATGACCGGCAGTGTGGTCATTCCGCTGAAGGCGTTGGTTCTCAACCTAATGAGCCTGACCGCGACCTTTGGGGCCCTGGTCTGGGTGTTCCAGGACGGCAACCTGGCTGAGCGCCTCGGTGTCACCGCCACCGGCAGCCTCGACGTGTTCACCCCGATCCTGATGTTCTGCATCGCCTTTGGGCTGTCGATGGATT
>JAAETV010000614.1 GCA_024227975.1 Actinomycetes bacterium | reverse complement strand
TCGGTTCTGGCCGTCAGGGCCTGGCCTTTCATCCCTTGGAGGCGGCCGAAGAAGCGCAGGTTCTCAGCTGCGGTGAGATCGGGGTATATGGCCAGCTCCTGGGGAACGTAGCCGAGGGCAGCTTTGGCCGCTCGGGTCTCCTGGTCGAGGTCATGACCAGCCACGCTCGCCGTCCCCCGGTCACGACGGAGGAGGCCACACACCATCGAGATGGTTGTGGTCTTACCCGCCCCATTTGGGCCGAGAAGCCCATAGGTCTCCCCGCTGGCGATCGTGAACCCGACATCATCGACGACGGTTCGATCGCCGAAGCGTTTGGTCAAACCCTCACAAGCGAGGACGTCAGTCTCCATTGGCTGATAGTGCTGCGGTGTCAGTCCCACCACCAGGGTCGAAGGTCCGCTCGGAGGCTCAGAGACCTGGTCCTATGCGATGTCTCGGCGTTGGAAGACGATGCCAGCACCAATGACGGCGACCGCGGTCCATGCCGCCAGCAACAGACCGGCCACCAGGTAGCTGTGCTCCGCAACGAGCTCGAAATCGTCGCTGAACACGCTGCCATCGATGCGCTCGACGTCGGTCCCGTTGGCGAAGGCGCTGGCATTCGTGATGGGTAGGTAGACGGCGACCTTGGGCAGGAACGCCGCCACCAGAAAGTTCTCGATGATGAACCAGTAGATGACGAAACCGACGATCGAACCGACCGAGTTGTTGACCAGCACCGTCACCCCCAGACCGAATGCACAGAACAGGGCGGAGGCCAGACCGAGGCGAACGATGGCCAAGCCAATGTTGCCCCACAGCTCGCCGGTGGTTCCGTCGACGGTTCCCGTTGTCACCGCCAAGGCGAACAGCAGCCCGACAAGAAAGGCCCCGAGGGCCATGGCCAGGACGGCGACCCCACTGCCAGCGGCCAGCAGCCGGGCCGCCAGAACTCGCAGGCGACGGGGTTCCCACGTCAGTATCTGTTCCAGCACCCCCGTCTTGACGTCAGCCCCGATGTAGGAGGCTCCGATCACGAAGGCCATGATCGGCAAGAGACTGGACACGGGCCCCAAGACGGAACCAGCGTCGACTCCACCGGCCATGTCAATGACGAAGTCCGGCGAGTTGTCAGTGTCGTTGGAGATAACCAGGTAGGCAATCACGACACCAGCCACCATCAACACGGCCAAGATGGCGGGGAAGAAGCGGGTCATGCGCCGGCTCCATAACCGCATGGATTCGGCCATCAGGAGGTTCATCATGAGGTTGCCTCCATGGGTTCGGTCGAGCCCGGCGATTCAGCCGACGGCGACCCCATCGACTCGGGGGAAGCCGGAGGGGGCGGCCCCGGGGGTGGGGGCG
>JAAETV010000613.1 GCA_024227975.1 Actinomycetes bacterium | reverse complement strand
GGTTGCGGTGGCCACATCATAGACAAACACATCGCTGTAGCCGTTGTTGTCGTCGGTCACCAGATTCGACGCATCCGAGGGGTAGACAATGGTGGAACCATCACCAGACACCGCCGGGTCATAGCTGTTGGCGTTGGTTTCGGTGCCGTTGGTGGCGACCGAAACCCGGGTAGTGGTTGCGGTGGCCACATCATAGACAAACACATCAACGGAGTCGTTGCTGTCGTCGGCCACCAGATTCGACGCATTGGACGAGTAGACAATGGTGGAACCATCACCAGACACCGCCGGGGCATTGCTGGAGCCGTTGGCTTCGGTGCCGTTGGTGGCGACCGAGACCCGGGTAGTGGTTGCGGTGGCCACATCATAGACAAACACATCGCTGGAGTCGTTGTTGTCGTCGGGCACCAGATTCGACGCATCCGACTCGTAGACAATCGTGGAGCCATCGGCGGAAATCACCGGCGCCTCGCTCGTGTCATTGCCCTCGAGGACCCCAAAGGAAACACGAGCCGTGTCGATAACCTCGGTCTCAGCCTGAACCGGTGCAATCACCACACCCGAAGCAACCAACACGAACAGAAACGCCACACAGACGGAACGGAAACGACGCATGACACTTCTCCTCAAAGAGCGGGATCAACGCTACCGAGGCGCTGATAGGGCCCTGGATTCGATATCCGCGAGGGGACTCAGCGACATAAACGTGTAACGTGCATAACCCGCATTATCGTTGCTAGGCGTACGACTCTAGCGTGGGATCACGGTCGTAGCTACGTAGCGGTGTAGCTCCTCGAGGACCTCCGTGATCAGACGGTTGCCCCACGGGCCCTCATCGGCGAACGTCACAAAGACTCTTCCGCCTGCATGTACCTCGGCATCGGGCGGCGGACCGCCGTCTGCAAAGGCGAACACTCCCACGATGTCGTCGTGCGCCAGGGGATCCGATTGGAGCTGGCCACCGATCACATACCGTCCCTTGGGATCCGAGACGAAGATCTGACTGTCAGCAAGCATCATCGCTGCGAGTGTACAGGTTGCTGTGCTTGTCCGTATTCCATACTCATGGAGGACGGCGAGGGGATGTTCGTGAGTTCGAGCTCGGCGGCGATAGGGCTGTATTTCCTCGATGGCCGACAAAGCAGCTGAGTCCACGCCACCGGCAACTACGAGCCGATTAGCCAGATGATCGAGGGCCGAACGGAGTTGATGAACCACCTCCCCCGCCAGTAGTGCCAGCTCGATCGGCGGCTCGGCCTTGACAACTAGAGCGAACACTGACGTGGTCCCATCAGCCTGGATCTGGCGCTGCAGATCCAGGTCCTGCCGGGCCCACCGTGGTTCTGCCAGAGCCGCGATTGGTCGCAGCAGATGCTCGTTGCGACTGTGGTGCCGCTGCGCAGTTACGGCTTAGCCGAGGGCGCGGTGCAAGAACGCGGCCATCTGGCCTCGTGTCACATAGCTGGTTGGACAGAACATATCGTTGACAGGCGGGTTACAGCCTTGGGTGATTCCTTTAGCAGCCATCCACTCGATGTCTGTTTCAAAGATCGACCCATCATCGTCGTAAAACGGGTCGTAGTCGGGGTCGGGGTCGGGGTCGGGGTCGGGGTCGGGTTCGTCGACGTCGGTGACGTTGATGGTGACGACGGTGGTGGCGGCCAACGACCCGTCGGACACACCAACGGTCAGAGTGTGGGAGACGGCTGTTTCGTGGTCGAGGGGTTTGACAACAGTGATTGCCCCGTTGCCGTCGATAGCAAACAGGCTGGCATCGTTACCGGCGGTGATGTTGTAGGAGAGCGGATCGTTGTCGGGGTCGGTGCCGGTGACCGTGCCCACCACGGTGCCGACGGTCACATCCTCAGCCACCGTTGCGCTGAACCCCCCAGCGAGCGGGGAACGATTGATACCGGTCACAAACACATCAACGGAGTCGTTG
>JAAETV010000612.1 GCA_024227975.1 Actinomycetes bacterium | reverse complement strand
GACTATCGTATTTTGATTGGACTCAACTACTGCGGTAACACTGGCTACGCGATGTTCATCCATGACGTTTTTGACGATACCTTCATCGAATGATGGCGCGTAGTGATACCAGTCTTCATTCGTGGTGTAGCTATCCCGCATTTCAGCCGCAAGCATGGTCAGGTTAGCCGGTAAATCAGTCAAATCGGCAGGATCGGAAATGGGAATACGTATCTTGTATGGCTTGCCGCCATCGAGTAACGCAAATGCCTGGCCTTTCGGCAGTGTCACGAAATCGTTGGGATGGATCAGTTTGCTTTGTTGCGTGGTAACACGCTGCTGAGTACTGGACACGAAATGCTTTTCGTTATCAATATCGCTGGAATCGGTAGCACCCGATACCGTCATCAAATGATCGATCTCGACATCGCGCAACTGGTTGGTAAACATTTCGGCGGTAGCGAGTTCTCGAACGCGAAGCATGACCATTGAGTTGAAGTTACCCTCGACCTGCCCTGCCTTCGCT
>JAAETV010000611.1 GCA_024227975.1 Actinomycetes bacterium | reverse complement strand
GGCCCGAGCCCGGGCCGACCTGGCCCAGTGATGCGGCCCAGCTGATGGCGGTCGTCATCGTCGTCGTTGGCTGGTTGACCGATGCGGTTCCGGCGGCGGCCGCATTTGTCATCGGCCTTCTCGCCATCATCCATCTCAGTGACCTACGAACCCCACCACGTCGGGCGGCACTGATCGGGATCCAGCAGATGGTCCTTGGCTTGGCCGTAGTGATCGTGGCCGCGGCCGCCGTCACCGCCTCCTAGATCTCCTTGATCAAGGCCACATCGGTTCCGGCGCAGCCGGCACCCGGACTAGTCGGAGATGGCAGCGAAAGCCTGATCAGCGATGTCCCAGGTCTGTTTCAGGTCGTCGTCGGTGTGGGCCGTCGACACGAAGTGGTTGTGGAAGCTCAGCATGAAGGCACCCCGCTTCACGCACTCGGCGATCCAACGAGCATGGAGCTCGAATCCACCCTCACTGGCGATCCGGTAGTAGGGCATACCGGGGATCCCGGTGGCCCGCAGGTCATAGCCCCTCGAAGCGGCAACGTCGACCAGACCGGTATTCAACTGCTCGCCGAGCTCGCTGACACGGCGGGCGGCATCAACGGACTCCAACTCATTGAGGGTGGCCAGTGAGGCCGCCATCGGGGCGGCGTTGAAAAACTGGGTGCCGGTGAAGAAGGTGTCAGCGGCTGCTTCGCGCAGAGCGTCGGTGCCGGTCAGGGCGGCAATGGGGTGGCCGTTGCCCAGGGCCTTGCCGAAGCAAACCAGATCGGGCTGGAAGCCGTACTCGACATGTGATCCGGCCAGGTTGAGGCGGAAGCCTGACCTGACATCGTCGACGATCACGACCACGCCGGCTTTGCGGCAGGTTGCCTCGACCGCCGACCAGTAGCCGGGGTCGGGTAGGACATTGTCTTCCAGTACCGGATGGTGATACGCCGACGACATGAAGCAGGCCACCTGGCCCGGATGGTCATCGATGGCTCGCTGGATTGCGGCGGCATCGTTCCAGGGAACGGTGATGACCAGGCCCTGATCCTCGGCCACCGTTCCCTTGTTGCCCTCGGCTTGCATCCAGGCCGCGGAGCCGTGGTAGCCCCCGTCGACCTTGATCACATACTTGCGTCCAGTGGCGGCGCGGGCCACCATCACCGCCAGGCCGGTGCTGTCGGCCCCGTTCTTGCCGAACAGGGCCCAGTCGACACCGGAGACCATGTCGACCAGCTTCTCTGCCAGCTCGACGAGGATCGGGCTGGCCAGGCTGACGGTGTTGCCTGCCTCCATCTGGCGGGCTGCCGCCTGGTCGACAACCGGATGGTTGTAGCCCAAAATCATTGGACCGTAGGCACACATCCAGTCGATGTACTCGTTGCCATCGATATCGGTGAACCGGGACCCACTCGCCTGTTGGAAGAAGACGGGAGACTCAGGGGTCACCGATGCCCCATAGTGCCCAAAGATCCCCTTGGGAATGACGGCTCTGGCCCGCTGGTACAGCTCCTGCGACTTTGACGTGTTCATCATGGTGTTGCCTCCTGGCGGCTCCTCACAGCTTGACGTAGCGGGACACCAGGTTGCGAGTCAGCTGGGAAACGATCTCGTTCACCAGGCCATGGGCCCAGTCGGTACAACCAACGGTGAACACCTCGCTCCGGCCTCGGCTGAACGCTCCCATCACGGCATAGCCATGGGCATACCGCTCCCGATTCTCGGCCATGTCGGCCCCTCCGAGCCGTTCGGCCACCCAGTTCAGCTCACCGATGTATGACTCGGGGAGCCCAGGGGCACCCTCTCCGGTCAGCCATAGGTGAGCCGGCGCCGTGCCGAGCACCTCGAACCGAACCTGCCAGAAGGCGGCGTTGCCCGACAGGAACAACCCCGGGTTCGCGGCCTGTGCTTGAGTGTGGCCGACCATGGTGAAAGGCTCACGGGGCGATGCAGGACCAGCAGCTGACCCAGATCGTGGAGGCCCGAGCCAGGACTCTCGACGATGCCCGCCCAACCGAGGTAGCGGCCGTCAACGCCACCGGCCGCTTGACGGCCCGCCAGCGGATAGCCGAGCTCGTCGACGCAGATACCTTCGTCGAGTACGGCCAGCTGGCCGGAAGCTCTCCAGCACCTGACGATGACGCTCTGGCCGATGGGTTGGTAGCCGGCATGGGACAGGTGAACCATCAGCCCGTGGTCGTCGCCTCCTACGACACCACCATTCACCAGGGCACCCAGACTGACCGCAATATGCGCAAGCTGGTCCGGCTCCTGTACCTGGCGAACCGGCACCGCTGGCCCTTCGTGTGCTTCGTTGACGGCGACGGGGCCCGGCCGAACCTGGCCCCTGTTCTGCCCCCGATCGTCGTCTACTCCCGAGGGATGTGGGATGTCTATGAGGGTTTGGCCGAGTTGTCGGGTTGGGCCCCTTCAATTGCCGTGATCAGTGGGCGAGCCCTCGACGGCAACGCGGGTATCGCCCTGTTGTGCGACTGTGTCATCGCCACCACCGGCTCGGAGATAGGCTCGGCCTCCAGCGTTGGCTCAACTGCTCGCTCCGGCTCGGATTCAACCAACACCGTCTTCACCCAGCCGGTCGAGGAACTGGCCGCCGATGGGAGCGTCGATGTCGTGGTGGCCGACGAGGTCGAAGCCATCGCCACTGTTGCCGACTACCTGGCCTACTGGGGCGACGGGTTCGGATCGGCGCAGCCATCGCCCACCCACGACAGCATCGCCTCGATCATCCCCGATGATCGACGTCACCCCTACGACGTCCGCCACATCATCGATGCCCTGGCCGATGCCGACAGTGTTCTCGAGCTTGGCGCCCACTGGGCTCCGTCGATGATCACCTCCCTGGTCACCCTGGGCGGGTACCCCGTCGGAATCTTTGCCAATCAACCGATCTCACCGGTCGCCGGTGCCATCGACTCAGCCGCCGCCGACAAGGCAGCACGGTTCGTCGAGCTGTGCGATGCCTATGAGCTACCGCTCGTATCACTGGTTGACAATCCGGGCTATATGGTCGGACCCAACGCCGAGCGCGAAGGGATCGCCCGCCACCATGCACGCCCCCTGGCCGCCCTGCACCATCGGACCGTTCCTCTGTGTTCGGTCCAGCTCCGCAAGGCCTACGGGCTAGGGCCTTGGGCCATGTCCGGATGGGGAACTTCTCGTATAGCTCCCGATATGAAACTGGCATGGCCATCGGTCGAGTCGGGTGGGATGTCGCTGGAAGGGGCCGCCTTCCTGGTCAAGCGGGCTGAGATCCGGCGGGCCGAATCACCAGAGGAGGCCAGGGCCATCCGCGATGCCTACGCCGAGGAGATGCGGGACCCGGCCTCGGGAGTGTCGGCGGGACGGACGTTCTCGTTCGACGACGTCGTTCTCCCGTCGGAGACCCGGGACCGGGTCATCACCATGTTGTCCACCATCCCCCGAGTCTTCCCCGGGGCCAAGAAACACCCGATCGATCCGAGGTAGTTGGTGAGGTCCGAACGCATCGAGGAACTGGAGGAGGCTCGAGCGTCACAACTCGACGACGCCAGGGGCGAAGCGGCTGAACGGGTCCATGCCAGCGGCCGACTTACGGCCCGGGAGCGGATTGGGGCCCTGCTCGACCCCGACAGTGAGGTGGAGTTCGGCTCGATCGCGGCCCTGGCCTCCGATGGTTCTTGGGTCCCCGAGGCCGGCGGAGTCGACCTCATCGGATCGGTTGGAGGGAGGACGGTGATCACCTCCTCCACCGACTTCACCGATAGAGGAGGGGGCTACGGGGCAGGGCGGCTGGAACGGCTCTTCGCCTTGGCCATAGAGCATCGCTGGCCGGTGGTGTTCTTCGTCGACGGGGGAGGGAGCCGGGCCCGCCATCCTCGCGCCGGTAGGGGCGATCTGGAGCTCAACGGCCCCTTCGGTCGGTACCAGCTCTTTGACGGGATCGCCGAGCTCTCGGGTTGGGCCCCAACTATCGCCATCGTGTCCGGCCCATCCTTCGCCGGCCACGCCAGCCTGGCTGGGTTCTCCGACATCGTGATCGCAACCGGCGGATCGTCGATCGGGATGGGAGGGCCACCCATGGTCGAAGCTGCCCTCGGAATCTCACTATCGGCCAACGAGTTGGCCGGGGTCGAGATGCACGAACAGACAGGGGGAATCGACCTCCTCGTCAGCAATGAACACGAGGCCATCGCGGCGGCCAAACGATACCTGTCGTACTACGACGACAGGCCCGAAGGCCGCCCCCACCCCTCAGCCGGCTCCATCGGGGACCTGGTACCCGACGATGGCCCCTACGACGCGGTGGCGGTGATCGAATCACTGGTCGACGACGGGTCGTTGGCTCAGCTCCGGCCCCGCTTCGCCCGTTCCGTGATCACCGGGTTCGCCCGTATGAACGGCCGGTCGGTTGGTGTGATCGCCAACCAGCCCATGGTCGATGATGGAGCCATCGACGAGAACAGTGCTACCAAGGTCGGGCGCATGGTCGAGCTGTGCGATGCCTACGAGCTACCGATCCTGTCTCTCATCGACACCCCAGGGTGTGTCGTCACCCGGGCCGCTGGCACTGACGACACCGCTGGGGGGGGCAGGACCACCCAGCCTGGCATGAGCCGGTGGCATACCCGTCCGGTCATGGCTCACCACCACCGGACCGTGCCGCTGTTTGCCGTCCAGATCCGGCGAGGAGGTGGGCTGGGGCCAGCGGTGATGGGTGGTTTCAGCAGCGGCCGGAGTGTGCCGGTGCTGTGGTTGGCCTGGCCGACGACCGAATTGGGCCGACCAGATGGCTTCGCTGCGGTCCGCAATCAGAGCGCCTATGACGATGTGGTGTCGCCGGCCGCTACCAGGCCCATGATCACCCGCACGCTGAACCGCCTCGATCGGCGCCTACATCGCCCAACCAAGAAGCACCCAATCGATACCTGGTGAGCAATACTGAGCCCATGAACCAAGTCGATCATCCCGATGGGGGCTACGCCTACATCCCCGCTATCGCCCCTTATTCAGCCGGGGTGGTGGCCAAACCTGGGTTCAGGATCCGGCGCGTCACCCTGAATCCATCGGTGCCGTGGGTAGACGGTTTCGCTTTGATCGACCGTGTCATTGGCGAGGCTGACCGCCCGGCCCGGGCCCTGTGCTCGATCGAGCTGCGTTGCCCGACCCCCCACTCCTTCGCCGGCTTCGGCTCGTTCAATGACGACTACCGATCGGCCCTGGCCGCTCGGGATATCTTGCTCGATGACGGGGTGAATCCCGTGGCCAGGACCAATGTCGCCCCCGCCGTCGACCCTGTCGAAGAGACCCATCTGCTCGCCTTCGGCTACACCGTCCCGGTCGCGGCCACCGATGGGGCTAGGCCGTCGTTCATCACTTCTGGTGCCGGTGATGTATACGACCAATCGGACATGCGACCGGAGGCCATCGTCGGTGGCACCACCGGGTGGGAGGAGTCAGGAATCGAACGAACAGTCACCGTGCTCGACGAAATCGAGCGCCGCCTCGATGGGCTGGGTGCCAGTTGGTCCGAGACCGACATCGTCGATGCCTATACGGCCGAGAACCTCACCATGGTGCTGGGCCCCACGGTCTTGGCTCGGCTCGGTTCGGCCAGTAGACGGGGCGTGCACTGGTACTACGCTCGACCCCCGGTGTCCGGACTTCTCTATGAGATGGACGCCAGGGGAGGAGTTGAAGAAGTCTTGGCCCGGCGGGTATCTGCTTGACCCGTCCCAGTCGGAGTTGGAAGAGGAGTCAGATGAAGATCGACGGCGCATTGTCGATGTCGGTGACCAGGAGTGGAGCCGAGGCGGCTGAATTCGAGCGGATGGGCCTCGCTGGGGCCTGGAGCTTCGAGGCCAACCACGACCCCTTTGTACCGCTGACGCTGGCCTCCCAGACCACCGAGCGGATCCAGTTGGGCACCGCCATAGCCGTTGCCTACGCCAGGACCCCGATGACGGCCGCGGTCACGGCTTGGGATCTCCAGCGGCTGTCAGGGGGCCGGTTCATCCTCGGGCTGGGAACCCAGATCAAGCCCCATATCGAGAAGCGCTACGGGATGCCCTGGTCGAATCCAGCGAGAAGGATGGGGGAGTATGTGCACGCCCTACGGGCCATCTGGCACTCCTGGTCAACTGGGGACCGGCTCGACTTCCGGGGTGAGTTCTACACCCACACCCTGATGACTCCGGCCTTCAGCCCCGGCCCCAATGAGGTACCCCCTCCTCCCATCTATGTCGCCGGGGTCGGGCCCCGCATGGTGCGGGTCATCGGCGAAGTGGCAGACGGGTTCTTCGTCCACCCGTTTCACTCCGTGGACTTCCTCCGATCCGACACCCTTCCTCTTCTGGAGGAGGGAGCTGTAGCCGCCGGGCGGGACAGTTCCGAAATCGACATCGCCTGCATCACCATCGTCGCCGTCGGCACCAACGACGAGGAGCTCGACGACGCCCGCTCGAAGGCCAAGGCTCAGCTGGCCTTCTACGGATCGACACCGGCCTACGCCGGTGTGCTCGATCATCATGGCTACGAGGGGCTCCAACCGGAGCTGAACATGATGAGCAAACAGGGTCAATGGCGGGAGATGACCGAGCAGATCGATGATGAGCTGCTCGGTCTGTTGACAGTCTCTGGGAGCCCGGCGGAGGTGGGACGCAAGATGGCCGAGCGCAACACCTTCGCCAACCGCTCGACCATGATGTTCTACGGTCCGACCCCATCGCCTGAGACCATTGCTGAAATCGTTGACT
This sequence comes from Actinomycetes bacterium, assembly GCA_024227975.1. Next base: position 8,363 of record JAAETV010000611.1, on the reverse strand, counting down.
CCATACGGGCGGCCAGTTCCCCATGAACCAACCCGATCAGGCCGGCCAAGACCACACTCTCGACCAGCGCCGTCAGCGCATCCTGGATGAGGGCGAGGCCGCCTCCTGGATCGACGACGAGATGACCATCGCCATCGGAGACCCAGCTCCCATGGCCGTGATCCGCCAGATCATCCGCCGTGGAGTGACGGGGCTGACCGTGGTCGGCAGTGGGCTCGCCCTCGATCTGCTGGTAGCCGCCGGTTGTGTGGCCAAGACGATGGCCTACTACGTCGGCGGTGGATTCGGGGGCGCGGTTGCCCCGTCGTTTCGGCGGGCGGCCGAACAGGGCGAGATCGAGGTCTGGGAATGTGAGGAGGGGATCCTCACTGCTGGCCTGCGGGCCGCGGCTCAGGGGTTGCCCTTCCTCCCATGGCGGGGCGGGGTCGGAACTTCGCTCCCCGAGCTGAACCCTGATCTTCGTCTGATGGAGGACCCCATCAAGGGTCAGACCCTCATCGCCGTGCCGGCCATCGAGCTCGACGTTGCCGTCCTCCATGCCGCCGTGAGTGACTCATACGGCAATGTGCAGCACATCGGTGGGCCGGGTTGGCTCGATCTGTTTCTCCAGCGAGCCGCTGACCGGACCATCGTCCAGGTCGAGAAGATCGTTTCCAACGAGGCAATCCGGGCTGACCCCTGGGCCACCACCATCGCCAGCATCGATGCCGTGGTCCGAGCTCCTTATGGTGCCCACCCCTTCTACAGCCGGGGCTACTACGTCCAGGACAAGGCCTTCACCAAGACATACCTCGATGCGGCCACTGCCGCCGCCCAAGACGGCGATCGGAGCCTTCTCGATGCCTTCCTCAGCCGATACTGCATCGAGCCCGAGACCCATGCCGACTACCTGGAACGGGTCGGCGTCAAACGCCTCCTGTCCCTCTACGAGTACTGATTCCAGGCAACACGAGACGCATCTGTGATGAGCACCGACATGACCACAACTCCAACAACCAGGCTCGAAACCATGGCCGCCTTCTTGGCCAACGAGCTCAATGACGGTGAAATCCTCCAGATCGGGGCGGCCATGCCGGTACCCGAGGTCGCCGTCCGCCTGGCTCACTTCACCCATGGCCCCAACATGGAGCTGATCTTCATCGGGGCCCGCATGAACGCGGCCCATCTCGACGTGCTGCCCACCCCAGAATTCAGCTGGGATCACCGAGTCGTCCGCTGGGCCGAGTCCTATAGCGACACCGGCCATCGCTTCGACCGGGTCAAGGATTGGGACCGTCGGGTCTTCTTCATCGGTGGCGTCCAAGTCGATCCTCACGGCAACACCAACCTGATCGGGGTGGGCGAGGACCACACCCGACTCAGATTCCGGGGCCCTGGCTCGGTCGGGACCCCGACATTGAGTACCCATGTGGGCCGCTACTACATCGTGCTCAACTCCCACACCGCCCGCACCTTCGTCGAGCGCTGCGACTACATCAGCGCCTTTGGCTGGGGTGATGGCGACCCTGAAGCCAGAACCCGGCTTGGTCTCCCGGGCGGTGGCCCCAAGTACTGTGTCACCCCCTTGTGCGTCATGGACTTCACCGACGACACCAAGCACCTGCGGCTGAAATCACTACATCGAGGAGTGACCGTCGACGAGGTGGTAGCAAACACCGGCTTCGATCTGATCGTCCCCGATCAGATACCGACAACGACAGAGCCAACGACCGCGGAGCTCGAGATCATTCGCACCCGGGCCGACCGCCGAGGCGCCCTCCGCCGATGAACCGCTGAGTGCGGCGACATCTCCCCCTGATGGATGCCCTCATCCTTGCTTGTGGCCGAAGGCCGAGAACGAAGCATCGGGCCTGGCGATGATGTACCCCTGGACGAGGTCGCAACCGAGGTCATGGAGATGAGCAAGCTCTTCCTCGGTCTCGATTCCCTCGGCCAGGGTGAGGGCGCCGAGGTCCTGACACACCACGACCATGGCCGACACGAGCTTGGTCTTCGTCGTCGATCGGTGGATCCCACTGATCAGCTCACGATCGAACTTCACGATCTCAGGCTGCATGGTGGCCAAACTGGTCAGGCCGGAATAGCCAGCTCCCAGATCATCGAGCGCCAGCTGATAGCCGATGGCCCGCAGGTGATCGAGCTTGGAACCGACGTCATCGATGACGTCGAGCGGAGCCCGCTCGGTTATCTCGAGGACAATCCGCTTGGCGTGAGGCCGCAGCGGATCATCGGGGCGAAGGAGCCGTTCGTCGCCCAGTGATTCGGGCAGCAGGTTCACGAAGACAGGGACTGCCTCGGGAGCCCGTTGCAGATCATTGGCAACCAGGGAGCGGACGGCTCGATCGAGGTCGAAGCGCCGGTTGAGGGCCGTAGCTGCCCTCAATAGCTCCTGTGGGGTGGGCAGCTCTCGGCTATTGACTCTGACCAACGCCTCGAAGCCGAACAGTGCTCGGTCACTGGCGGAGACAATCGGCTGGTAGACCATGGTGGCTTCGGCCAGGGCGGCGCCGAAGGCCTGGTCGAGAGCGGCGTCCGCTCTTCGTCGCTCCACTCGACTTCGACGATTCGGCCCACGTTGGTCCTCCTTTGCCACCAGGGCTTTGGTGATCGTTGCCATCAGATCGGCTGGAAGGCACGGCTTGGTCAGAAAATGGAAGACTTGAGCGTCGTCGATGGCCATGATGGCGGCCTCCATCGAGGCCTGACTAGCGAGGACGATGCCTACAACATCGGGAAACTCGGCCCGTACCCTGGTCAGGAAGGAAGCCCCCGACACCTGAGGGGTTGTCTCGTCTGCTACGACCACGTCGACGGCCGTCGCCCGTAGGATCTCCAAGCCCTGGCGAGGAGAGTTGGCGGTGACGATCTGAATCGGTTCTCGTCGAAGGGCCAGCCGTAGCCCTTCGGTCAATTCCGGCTCATCGTCGACCAGCAACACGACAGGCCACCCCGTCGGGCTCACGTCACATCGTCGAAGCCGACAATCTCTCCACCTGGGCTAGAGACAGCGCTGTCTTCGAAAACGTAGAAGATGCTTCCCTTCACAACTGACCTCCCGGCAACGACACCATCTTCATCGGTCGTCGAAGTGACGGACCTGAGCCTATTGCCAGGAAGGCTGTGACCTTCGTCGAAATCCTGACCCGTACCGGGGAGGGGGAACCAGCCGCTGGGTGCGAACTTATCGCTTGCCTATTGCGAATCGACTGGGAGGAACAGGCGGCGCCCCGCGCCGACCGGCTGACCTGAGCCGCTTCAGCGTCGCGTCGAGGTCTGCGATCCGCTCTTCGAGCGTGGGGTGGGTGATCTGGATTGGGACTGCCATCTCCGCCTCCTCTGCTATGGCAACGTCACCCGAAGGGGGGAAGGTTTGCCTACATAGGCAAACCTTCTTCCGGGGATTCTTGCAGCTATGGCTCACTCGTTCAAGCAGACGGCGCCAGGAGGCTCGTCGGCACCCAGAACCAACCGGTCACCACCCTCTATTGAACATCGAATCAATAATATTGGGGGCCGTAGACCGCCGCATTGATGTCTCGGCGGGTGTTGATGGCCGCTCGCCACGGCATAGCCAGGTAGGCGGAGGCCACCCGGTTCGTCTCGGCTTCCAGTTCCCCCGGGGCACAGACCTGGTTGATGACCCGATACTGGAGCAGTTCCTCAGCACTGAAACGTCGGCACAAGATCATGGCCTCCTTGGCCAGCACCGGACCCAAACGCTGGGTCAGATTGATATTGGCCAATCCTCGGAACGGCATGCCGATCTCGACCTCAGGCAGCCAGAACTGGGCCCCCTCGACCGCGATCACATGGTCGAAGCCAGTAGCGATCGACCACCCACCGCCGACGGCATAGCCGTTGATGGCGGCGATGGAGATGATGTCCATGTGAACCATGGCGTCGAAGACCCGACCGATGATCCGCGGTACCCGGTTCATGTCCTGCTGGATGCGGGCTCGCTCTTCATCGTCGACGGCGTCGCGGGCGAGAGTCAGATCAGCGCCAGCACAGAAGGCAGAGCCCGTTCCGGTGACGATCAGGATCTTGACGTCACCAGCCTCGCGAGCTCGGTGAACCAGCGACTCGAACTCCAACATGACCAGTGGGTCGAGACCGTTTCGCTTCTCCGGTCGATTGAAGGTGATGGTGGCAATCGGTCCGGTCTGGTCCCACAGGAAATAGTTGAGGTTCGTCATCGCCATCCGAGACTAGACGGCACCCTCGACCAATCGCTTGGTTGAGCCTCCCCCTAGCTTCCGGTACTCGAAGTCAGCTCAACGGCCGGGGTCTATAGTCCCAGATCATGGCGTATCCTCAGGCAGCCACCAGCCCCGGCCCGCTTTCGCCCCGGCTGGCTGCGGTACCTCAACCGAAAGGCCAACACCCCGGACGACTGGAGTCGTAGCGGTCAACCTCACCCTCATTGGGATGACCGCTCAGATGAACCGATGGCCAGCTGGCATCGCTTCGATCTCAACGATTCTTCATACGCCATGGGCTTGATGGCGCAGCCAACTCCGGCCTGGACCGAACCCTATGTCGCCATCCTCGACCGGCTGATCGAGCGCACACGCGCTGGTGGTCGGCCGCTGATTGGCTGACCCAGTTCGGCCACGACCCCGACCGGGCCTCATGTCCCGATCGCCATCGGGCCCTGATACCGGCCAAATTGTGGGGTGACTACGACGCTCCAGGCTGGACGGCAAATGACATCGAACCGTGGGGCGTACAGATGGACCCCGTCGCCGCCGACGGGATGCTCTTCTACAAGGGCTTCTTCCTGGTCCTCTCGGGCATCCGCTCGATGGTCAGCAGCGATGACCGGTGGAACGAGCCGTTCGAGATGATCAGCGACGGTGACAACGCCCTCACCTGGACCGGACCCACACTGGCATTGCCGAGCACCTGTAACGTCAGTGGCTGGCTGTCCCCATCGGGTGCCATTGAGAGAACACCAAGATCTGGCCGTTTTGACGGGCTGGAGCGGGCCTCGGTCTGAGGCTGCACGACAACCGACACGGAACCGACTTGCATGAGTAGGCGTTTCGGCCCTGGTGGGCCTATGCCCGCCAGCACTATCTCGACCTGGAGACCGACGGTGATCCATCGTCGGCAACGCTGTACTACGACCCAAACATGGACGTACACCATCGGCTGCCCATCCGCTCGGCTCTCACCACATCGTTCTACGCCGCCTCCCAGGAGCCAGATGATGCCCGTCGTCTGTTTGCCGCCGCCTGCGCCGATACCGGGCTCGGCGGCCAGCTCCCATTGCCCCTGCCGGCCAGTCGGGGCTGGGGGGCCGCCCCTGTCCTGGCCCGGGAGTGGGGGTTGAGTGAGCTAGAAGGGAGGCTGGCGAGCCGACCTGGGGCCCAGCTGAGGGTGAATTCACGTGGGGAATGGGTCTCGACGAGGAACATCCTCGGGGCCAGTACAACGCCTTCCTGGCCACAGCCGAAGCAGCGAGCCCGGGGGCGACGGGGCCGCCGTCGAGCCGGAAGCCAACAGGGGCCTAGAAGTGACTGTGCCGATGGTGGAGGGGTCGCTGGTCATTGCCCCTCGTCATTCCTGAGCGGACCGCCTTGGAGCCGAGCCGGCCTCCCGCCCTCAGCGAGAGGGGAGTGAAGCTTTGATGGCGGCCATCAATTCGTCCGGTTCATCGGTACCGATCCGAAACGACTTGCCCGAGGTGAAATCGAGCTGGACGGCATCGAGACCCCACACGTTGTAGAGCCAACCGTGTGGTGTGTAGCGGATCCCGAATCCGAACCACCACTTGTTTCGCACAATATCGGCGGTGGCGACATCGGCCAGGGCGATCTCCTTGTGGGGCCAACCTCGACCGAACCGGAGATGGATCGTGTCCCCTTCGATCGAGACCGACAATCGGCTGAAGTTGGCCAGTAGCAGTCCCACAACCACCAGGAAGGCACCGAGCCCGAACGCCCCCGCCGTCGTCGTCTCATCGCCGAGCATGGCGACCAAGAACACCAGTACCAAGACGACGAAACCGACGATGACATTGAGCGTCGATTGGGTGTGGCTGTACATCACGGCCCCAACCGTACCGCTTCCCTTCGCCCTGGCTCATTCTCACACCCAAGGCTCCGGTTCACCTCAGGTAGCACCGACAGCCTCGATGAGGTGAGCGGTCGCCCACCAGTAGGAGGCGACGGGGCGGCTGGTGATCTGGCTCCAGCCGGCATCTGAGAGTTGCTGGCACCAGGTGTCGACTGGTTGCTCGAAGGTGTGTCGGGGTTGGGTGGGATCGAACTGGCCAACCAGAACGGGGAGTAGAAACCCATCGATCACGTTCGGATGATCCAAGTACTGGCGGACGCCTTCCTCGTGATGCCAGCGGTCGCCAGCCTGTGCATTGCGGCTTCAAGCAGTACCTCTGATGGCTCGACGAGATCGACGATCGGTGCCCCGCCAGGCCCCACATCATGGGGGCCGGCCGCCATAGCCCCCGCCGTGACCCGACCATCACCACAGCCGATATCGAGCACTGTTCTGGGTGCCAGTTCAGCGTGACGCGTGGCGAGGGCATCGATGGTTGAGGCATACAGGTTCGGATTGTCACCATTGTCGATGAAGGCTTCGAAGGCCGACGGCTCGACACAGACCCCGGCCGGACCCGCATCATCATCACCACGACCGGAGTATGAGCGTAGGAATCGAGCCAGGGCAGCTGCCAACGCGCCCCCGGCTTCACCCCGGTCAGACCCCCGATCCCCAGCCCCTTCGGCCTCGACCGACCCCATCTCGACCGACCCCGTCTCGACCGACCCTGCCTCAACCAGGGAGAGAGCCCGGTCTCGTTCACCATTGCCGATAGCCAGCAGAGCCTCGGCCGCCGACTCCATCACCACCACCCCGTCGAAGCCGGCATCAGATCAGGCCGGGTCGGTCAGCTGCGCCAGCAGGCCGCCCCCGTCGGAGACGATGGTCCCTTCACGCACCTTGCCGTCGGCGATTGTGAAGAAGGCCGATGAGGGCCGTGACACCGTGCGACCCGTAGGAGCGATCCCGGCGAACTCACCGGTGTGGACCCCATGAAACGTGTAGTGAACAGCGACTGTGTCGCCCTCGGCCACCATCTGATGGATCTCGAACCGAGCCCCGTCGAAGGCTTCATGACGAGACTTCAGGTCTTCGACATGTTCAGCCAGCGAGCCCATACTCGGCACTCCGAACCCATGCCGCACATAGTCCTCGACGAATGAGTCATAGACAACATCCATGTCAGCCCGGTTGAAGCCATCCTCCATGATGTGACGAATCAGTTCCTTCATCTCGACAGGTCCCATCCTGTGGAGGTTAGTGAATTGGTGCCACGGCCTGTCGGTGGAGCAATATCTGGCTACTGCTGAGCCATCTCTTGTCGGATCCGCTCCTGGTCCTGACGGAAGATCTCCTCAACCGTGAGATCATCGGTGATCTCGACGTCCAGGCTGTGGTATGTCCCATCGAAGGGGTACGGACCCTCGTAGTCAAGGCCGACCTGCGAGCCGGCATCACGACCGATGTCGAAGCCTGACATCCCGATCATGCGCAACACGAACGGGATCTGCACCGTTGCCTCGGCCGAACCGTCGTAGCTGACCGTGATGAGGGCCCCTCCTTCGTTTCGGTCGAGACGAACCATCGGTGTCACCGATCCGCTGGCGGGCTGAGACACCGGGCAACGAGCGACATGGTGGGTGCCGAACAGGTTGTAGTCGAACACGAGCTCATCATTGTGCAGATACCAGCTGAAGCCAGTGTTGGCGGTGCCCCAGGCCGCAAGCACCCCGTCACCCCCCTCTGGGTTGGGGTCGACGGTGGCCGTCATGGCCCAGCTCCGACCCCCGATCGCAGGTGCGGAGTCCGATGGCATCCGCGCTATGGGAGGCAGGTACCGATAGGTCGTCCCCGAATGGGGTGTGCCGGCTCGCCGGTCACGAAACACGATCCCTCTGACGTCATCGTCGAGGGGGAGGACCCCGTGGCGCTCGGCCTCGCTCCACCACAACTCGATCAATTCCGCCAGCTTCTCGGGGTGGCCTTCAGCCAGGTTGTTGCACTCGGAGAAGTCATCATCCAGGTGGTACAGCTCCCAGGTGTCCTCATCGAACGGCTTGCCCCGCCGGTGCCAGGTCACCGCCTTCCACCCATCGGCCCAGATACCACGATGACCGAACATCTCGAAGTATTGGGCCTGCGTGGCCGACGGGGCGTCAGCCGAATCGAAGCTATAGGTCATCGATGTCCCCGCCACCGGGAGCTGTTGTCGACCACGGAACACCTCTGGCTGATCGACGCCGGCGGCTTCCAGGATCGTTGGTGTCAGATCGACGACATGGTGGAACTGGCGGCGTATC
>JAAETV010000610.1 GCA_024227975.1 Actinomycetes bacterium | reverse complement strand
TGGCGAATCGAGTTCGCTGACGGACCCTTCGTCAGGGAGATCAAGCCACAGACCAGACCCGTTCGACGTGTGGCCAGTGAGGGCAATAATGGGGTTGCCGAATCGTGACGTCAACGGTTGTCGTGTGTAGCCGTGCGGATCAGGAACAGGATCCGTCGGCGCAGCGTCAGGTATGGGCCGGTGTCCGGACGGGGATCCCTTGTTATCAGTTTGCGAATCCCAGCGAAACGGCCTGCCAAGGGGGGAGGAGGCGGCATCGCAGTGATCGCGGCGATGGCAGTCTCGACTTCGCTCTGCACCAGCTTGATCGCCTCGAGGAATCCTTCATCGTCGCTGGTTTTGAAACGGACATCAGAGAGCTGCTCAATGACGTTTGCAAGATGGTCAGCCGACCGGTACGTGCACACCCGTGCATACTGACAGCTCACGCAGGCGCCGGAAAGCTCGGGCGCGACCGAGCGTTCGAGGGCTATTGGGTCGGCTGTGATCAGGGCGTCGAGTCCCCCCTCTGCGGCGTCTCACAAGGGGCTGGGGCGGGGTCGATCCCACCCCCCTTTTGGAACCTCACCGAGCACTGTCAGCGGAGGTCATCCCGCTGGTTGTCGAAGTAGAACCTAGTGGACCGATCGGCTGTTCGGCTGGTCGATAAGGCTGATGAACGGCGAGAGGTTGGTCGGAGGAGGTGGAAGTCCGCTGGCCGGAGGAACCCCGCCCGGTGGCGCTGCATCGCTCTCGATCTCCGAGGCCACGGTGAGAGCGCGCGATGCGAGCGCTACTCCTTCGAGGAAATGGCGAGTGATGTCCGCGCCTTCGTCGATGCTCTGGACCTCGGCCGGTTCTCTCTTGGGGCTCATTCGATGGGGGCAGATGTTGCATGGCTCTTTGCCGCCCGTACCCCTGATCGGATCAAGCGACTTGTGATCGAAGATACGGCGCCTCCGCTCGCAGGACAGGCCTACCCGGAGCCGCCAGTGCACTCGCCGGCCCCGGTGCTCGAAAGCTCTCGGCCGGCTGTAGCTGCTGGGGTAGGTTGCTGCATGACCCAAGACGTGAAGGTCCGCTACGAGATCAACCTGTCAGTGCCGGGTCCAGAGCCTGCCAGTCTTGACACGACGATCAGGCAACTGCGGGCAACCGATCGGGATGCACTGGCCCGGTTGATGCTCGATGCGTATGTCGGGACGATCGACTACGAGGGTGAGACCTTGGATGAGGCCGTTGACGAGGTCGATGTCTGGCTCCGAGCGTCACCGATGCTTGCCCACTCCTATGCGGCCGTGATCGGTGGGCGCATGGTCTCTGCGGTTCTGGTCACGACCGTGGATGACTTGCCGTTTGTCTCCTACGTGATGACGGATCCGGACCACAAGGGAGCGGGGCTCGGGCGAACCGTTGTCGAAGTGGCCTTGAGGAGCTTGCGAGCGTCGGGCCACCAGCGGCTCGTGTTGTACATCACCAAGGGCAACCTCGCCTCCGAGCGACTGTTCGCAGCGGCCGGGGCACGGTCCACCGCCGTTTGCTGAAGACATGCGACATCCGAACCGACCTCGATCTACGGCTCGCCCGACGAGCCGCTCGACTCCGAACCCAGGTCAACCAGGGATCCGCGATCGACGCCCTCGTTGTCGCCAGCGCCGAGCCCGGCGGCTCAGTCCTGACATCGAACCGAGCCGACCTGAACGCACTTGCGGCATTGGCTCACGATGTCTACGTCGACGTCGTCTGAACCCGGTACGAACCCTGCTAGATGTTTGCCAGAAGCGTGACCCGGTCAGCCTTCAGTTGCGGTGAGGCGGAATACGCGGCCAGCAAGGCGCGACTCGTCGCCGTGATACTCATAGTCACCAACCGGTTCCACGTCCCAACCGGAGCCGGCACCGCTGCACCATTCATCAAATGCCCGCTCAACTCCGATGCCGCGCGTCTTCCCCGTTGAGTCAACCAGGTTGCCTCCGCTGTACCAGTCGTCGAAGATCAGCCACACCCGATCGGCGAGCAACGGTCCCAGGAACTCCAGGACGGGCACTGTGCTCGAATAGGCGTCAGCATCGAGCAAGGCGACATCGACAGTCCTGATCTCCTCGGCCAGGGCCGGCGTAAGACTCTGGTCGAACCACCCCTCGATCAGCCGAACGCGGTCCTTGGATAGGCCCTTTCGCTCCAGATTCCACTCAGTGACTGCCTTCGGGCAATAGAAGGATCCCGGGAACCAGGAGCCTTCATCTCCGGCGACCGAGTCCGGAAGGCCGGCAAACGAATCCGCCCCGTAGATCGAGGTTTCGACGCCAGCCGCATCACATCGCTGGGACCAGACGACAAGGGAATCTCCGGCGAAGACACCGGCTTCGAAGTAGGTGAGCTGCTTGCCCCCGTCGGCGGTCAGATCGGCTATGGCCTGGTCGAGGTATCGACCCAGTTCGGCTGGTGTCGACAAGCCTTGCGATTTCCCGGTCCGGAGCCCTCGCTTCATGACGGCGGCAATGATCGAGTCACCCAGCGGAGTGTCACGAAGAAACCGCTTGATGTGATATCGCAGTCGGGACAGGTTCATACGCCTCCAGATCGGTCACTTCTCGTGGGTCTGTAGAGCGACTACTCAAAGTCCTGCCAGAATTCGATTCTAGAGATCCTGAGGTTGGGAACCATGGAGGTGTGGTTGAGGCCGCCCGCTCGCCACATCCATATCGTTGTTGGTGCCGCGCCAAACTGCGCCGTGTCGCAGACCCTACCAGCCGGCCGGTGCAAGTCGAGTGCAGGCCGAGGCCGACAGCGGTGAGGATGCAGACAGACTGGCGGTCTGGCCCCCGCCACGGGTGCGGCAGGCTCAGCCGCAGCAGCCACTTCGCTCACTCTGCGAATCAGCGTCGTGCTCTAGCGGGGTGTCGAGCCGTTCCGCACAAATCGACGAGTGGTCAGCCGCTCCCTGCTTGACCTGGGCGCCGACCCCGGCCGCTTCGGCGATGTCGTGTTCGTCGAGGCCGAGGCGACGGGCCTCGGCGAGATGGTAGTCGAAGCACGGCTGGCAATTCACCGCCGATGCGGCCCCAATCGCCACATACTCCTTCGTCTTGTTGTCCATGAGTGTCTCCTTCTTTCTGGCTGACATGTTCGGTGGATGGACGAAAGCCAGCGGGCGATGGATACAACTAGCGGTATCCATCGAGCCAAGATCGACGTCCATCACATATGGAGACAATGATGAGCCCCGCCGAGAATGCGGATCCGATCTCGG
>JAAETV010000609.1 GCA_024227975.1 Actinomycetes bacterium | reverse complement strand
CGATGCCAGGGCCCGCTCCCTGCAGCTGCCGGCCTGGAACGAGGCCCTCGGCCTGCCCCGCCCTTGGGATCAGCAATGGTCGTTGCGAATCCAGCAGGTCCTGGCCATGGAAACTGACCTGCTCGAATACGACGACTTGCTGGCCGGCTCCCATGTCGTCGAGGCCAAGACGGCCGAGCTGATGGAAGGGGCCGAGGCCGAGCTGGATGAGATCGCCGAACTTGGCGGGGTGTTCGAAGCCATCGACGAGATGAAAGGGCGCCTCGTGCGCTCCCACGTTGAGCGGATGCGCCGCATCGAATCCGCTGAGCAGACCGTGGTCGGTGTCAACGCCTTCACCGAGTCCGCACCGTCGCCTCTTGGCGGGGCCGACTCGATCCTGCGAGTCGATCCTGGCGTCCAACACGAGCTCATGGCCGACCTCGAGGAGTGGCGGACCGAGCGCGACGGCTCCGAGGTGGCCCGCGGCCTGGCCGACCTGGAACGAGCCGCGGCCGGTACCGAAAACATCATGGCCCCCACCATCGCCCTGGCCACCGCCGGGGGAACGACTGGTGAATGGGCCGACTGCCTACGCCAGATCTATGGCGAGTACCGGGCCCCGACCGGGGTCCGAGCCGCTTCCGGGGTGATCCGGGGAGGAGGCCTGGCCGCGATCTCGGTCCGGATGGGCAACGAGCCCGATGGACCACCCCGAGTCCTCATCGCCAAGCCCGGCCTCGACGGCCACTCCAACGGAGCCGAACAGATCGCCGTCGCGGCGCGCGATGCCGGTATGGAAGTGATCTACGAGGGCATCCGTCTGACCCCGGAACAGATCGCGGCTGTCGCCCGTGACGAGGACCCTGACGCCATCGGTCTGTCCATCCTGTCGGGCAGCCACCTGGAGCTCGTCCCCCAGACCCTGGCCCAACTTCGCCAGGTCGGGGTCGGCGCCCCCCTGATCGTGGGCGGGATCATCCCCGCCGAAGACCGCGACCGGTTGCTGGAAGCCGGAGTGGCCGCCATCTTCACCCCCAAGGACTATCAGCTGGTCGAGATCATCGGAGCCGTCGCCGATCTCGCCCTGGACTATCGAGGCCGCGCTGGCTGACTCCCCAGCACGCTAGGTTCGGCTTCCAAGGTGGTCCGATGGATCGGGATACCGCCCCAAGTACTAAAGCCAACGAACGAACCACCGATGGAGCACCGAGATGAATCGATCGACGATAAGACCCGCGCTCCCTGGTCTTGCTCTTGGTGCCCTGGGCCTGGCTGCAGGCATACTCGGCCTGGTAGCCGACTCGGCCCCCATCGGCTTCTTCGCCGGCGCGCTGGCCATGGCCGCAGGCTTGACCGGACTCGTCGTGACCCGCCAGCTCGACACCCAGACCAGAGCCCATGCGATGGTCGAGAACGAGCTCCGAGCGACACTAGCCAAAGCCAACGAAGAAGCCACAAACCCGGTTGAGGCCAAGCCCTCACCGAGCTCGGTGACCCCGAATCCAGGCTCCACGCCCGATCCGCTCCCTCAGGCCGGACCCGACGCTGAATCCGGCCCACCCGTCGACGCCGACCGGTCCCCAGGTTCGGGAACGGAATCGGACGGTGGAGCGGGCACGGCCGAGAAGGCGTCCGACCCTGGTGCCCAGGAGAGCGACTGGGCCAGTAGTGCTCTTATCGATCCCCAAACTGGCCTGTTCAGCCAGGAGTTCTTCCAGGTCGCCCTCGATTCACGGATTGCCGCTGCTCGCCGTCATCTCCGACCGGTGGCCATGGCCCTGATCGACGTGGTCAGTGGT
>JAAETV010000608.1 GCA_024227975.1 Actinomycetes bacterium | reverse complement strand
CTCGTCGATGTGCATGGCTGCGTTGTCTCCAATGAGGCTGAACACGTTCGGACCCAGAGCATCGGATGGATGATCAACGCCCCTCGGTACGAGGTGGATGTGGACATGCTGATGATCCGGGTGCTCGGCAAACTGGGCGAGATAGGTCTTCTCGCAGCCCGTCACTTGGTGAAGAGCGGCCGACACCTTTCTGACCAGGGGTCCAAGCTCCTCTGCTTCGCTGTCCGTCAGTTCTGCCAAGGCCGTGATGTGCCGCCGGGCGACGAGGACGAGCCATCCTTCGAGCGAAGTGTTGTAGGAGTGGACGAGATCCCAGCCTGGAGTTCTGAGGATGGCATCCCAGAAAGGGGCTTCCCCGTCGTCTCTTCTCCTCGTCAGCTGGCAGGTCTTGCAGGAACTCACCGTCGCTAGTGTGCCAGCTCCATATTCCTTGGCCGACGGCCGGCAGGGATCCTCACTCCTCACTCGACAGCCAAGAATTCCTGCTCAGCCGACAGATAGCGGCCGTTGGTGCTCTCCGTGAAGTCGTCGCTCATCCCTTGATCAGATCAAAGCCTTCATCGGTCCACCCTTCGACCCCGCCGATCATCTTCTTCACCGGCCGGCCCAGGCGGGCGAGGCGGACGGCGGCCTTGTCGGCTCCATTGCAGTGAGGGCCAGCGCAATAGACGACGAACAAGGTGTCGGTGGGGTAGCTGGCCAGTCGCTCGTCAGTCAGCTCAGTGTGGGGCCAGTGAACCGCACCATCGACATGGCCGGCGTCGTAGCCACCCTTGCCTCGGACATCGAGGAGTACGAAATCGGCATGCCCCTGGGCCATCGACTGGTGCACATCCCAGCAATCGGTCTCGAACGCAAGCAGGCTCTCGAAGTGGGCAAGGACCTGGGCCGCATCGGCGGCTGGAGTCTCGGTTACGAGCGACGTCTTCATCATGACCACCAGACTGCCCCGCTCGGAGGGGGAGCTTCGAGTGGCAGATATGCCATACTTCACTAAGATCCAGCCATGAGCGGCCCCCCAAACCGGACTGTCGTCGCGGTGGCCTACGACGGGCTCTGCGCCTTCGAGTTCGGTGTTGCCGCTGAGCTCTTCGGCCTGGTCCGCCCGGAGTTGGGCATCGACTGGTACGAGTTCCAGGTCGTCTCTGTCGACCCCGGACCCCTTCGCACACTCGGCGGGATGACCATGTCCGCCCCCTGCGATCTGACCCTGGTCGCTGCTGCGGGGACCGTCGTCCTCCCCGGGTGGCGCGACCCGGACGAAATGCCGCCCCGGAAACTGATCGACGCCCTCCTCAGGGCCCATGCCTCCGGGGCTCGACTCCTATCGATCTGTTCCGGCGTGTTCGTCCTGGCTGCTACCGGCCTGCTCGACGGCCAAGCCGCCACCACCCACTGGCGCTACACCGATCAGCTCCAGGCCGCCTACCCTCGCATCGACGTCCAACCCGATGTGCTCTATGTCGACAATGGCGCAGTCCTGACCTCCGCCGGCAGTGCCGCTGGCCTCGATCTGGGGCTCCACCTCATCCG
>JAAETV010000607.1 GCA_024227975.1 Actinomycetes bacterium | reverse complement strand
GTGATCACGTCCTCGGCCGCCAGGAGGCGGTAGCTGTCGTCGGTGTCGCAGAACACATCGAGGGTCAGCCAGAACGGCCCGGCGTTCTTGGCTCGGACGAGTTGGGCGATGTCGCCGATGGTCTGGGTGGTGGCTGGCGTTTCGGGAGGGGTCATTGGGAGCCCACCTCGATGCGGACGAGATCATTGGGGTGGTCCAGCTCGACGGCATGTTGGAGTACGAACTCGTAGACCGGCCCCCGGACCATCTCTGCCGGTGAGCTCATGAAGGCATGGCTGGGGAGATGGCTCTCACCGGGGAGTGGCATGTGCAACAGGTACGGGTTCGCGTACTTGGCGATGGTGGTCGCGACCTCCTGGGTATCGGCGGTAGCGATGAGGACAACGCCGACCTCGCGCGGCGTGGTGGTGATGTCTGGGTCATTGGGTCCGAGCACCGCGTTGTACCCGTAGCACCGGAGCTCGAGCTCGTAGTCGGCGGGATCGAGGCCCAGTACCCGACCGATACCGGCATGTAGGAATGTGCGGAGGGTCTCTGTCCAGGTGTCGATGTGGGCGAGGGTGTGGGGGTCACGGATGCCGGCGATGGCAACCGTCTGGTAGCCGGTGAGGGTGGCGCCTTCGAGCTTCATGGTGGGGTGCTCGGCGGGCTCGAAGTGGGATTGCTCGACGCGTACGCGCCGGTCGTCGAGGGCACGGTAGGTGGCAGCGGATGTATCGATCGTTCCGAGGGGCTCACGAGCACGAAAGGGATCGGCGTTCTCATAGAGCATGTGAGCGTGAACCGACGTTGGGGTGCACGATTCAGCGGCGTTGAGGGGCTCGATGGTGAACCCAGTGGGTTCGATGGTGATGAGAACACCGGCCCCCGTGGGGGTGGTCGTGCAGAGTGAGCCGCACTCGGCCGTCTTGGCCGCGTGCCATGTCGGTCCCGGAGGGGCGCCGTGCATCAAGGGCACAGCAGCGAGAACCGCAGCGTCGGTGGCCCGGCCGGCCAGAACCACATCGGCACCACCATGAAGAACGGAGACGATCGGTTCGTGGCCGACGAGACCGACGATGTGCTCACAGCGGTGCAGTGTTGCCTCGTCCAGCGGGGCAGCCGGTGGGAGCGGGCCGATGCGCCCAGCGCGGAGCCTGCCGACGAGACCCTCAGCGCTCTGTTCGCTGTAGATGCGGGCGATGCAGAGATCGAGACCTTGGTCACTTGCGATCTGTTCGACGATGGCGTGGATCCAGTCGACACCGGCATCGGTGCCGCTGGTACCACAGGATCCAACGATGAGTGGGATGCCAGCACCATGGGCCGCGGCCACGAGAATCCGCAGATCATGGGCGACAGCCTGCTCGGTGGTCTTCGCCGTCGCCGCTCCGAGGTAGTACGGCCCGGAGTCTGTTGATCCGCCATCGACCGCGATGCCAACAGCACCCAACTCGATGCCGCGCTGCACGGCAGCCGCGGACACGCCGCTGCCAAGCATGCCAGAGGGGACAAGGACACTGATTCCGGTCGGGGCTTCGGCTTCACTCATCATCGATCTCCGGCTGGCAGCGTGGCCAGGATCGCGGCCTCGATCTTTGCTACGGAGGGCAGCATCGCCTTCTCCAGCGGTGGGCTGTAGGGGACGGGAAGGTTGGGGTTGGCGACCCTCCCTACTGGTGCCTGGAGGGCTTCGAAGGCCCGTTCCATCACTTGTGCGCCGATCTCGGCCCCCACCCCGCAGCGCTCGGTGTCCTCATCGACGACCACGAGACGGCCGGTCTTGCGAACGGACTCGACGATGGTGTCGATGTCAAGCGGCTCCAGGGTGCGAGGATCAACAACCTCCACCTCAACCCCTTGGCTGGCCAGGCTCTCGGCCGCTTGGAGGGCAAGGTTCACCATGTAGGAGGTCGCCACCACCGTCACGTCACTCCCCACCCGGCGAACCTCGGCCACCCCGAACGGGATCAGGTATTCGTCGTCGGGTACCGGTCCCTCCTCTCGACCGAGAAGCTTGTGGGTGAAGAAGAGCACGGGGTTGTCGTCGCGTACCGCGGTTTTGAGTAGGCCCTTGGCGTCGTGCGGTGTTGTTGGCGCTGCAATCTTCAGGCCTGGCGAGTGCCAGTAGAGGGCGAGGGGTGATTGTGAGTGCTCCGAGCCCGCCGAGACGTAGCCCCCGATCCCTTGCAGGAACACGATGGGCAGGTTCATTTCATCGTTGGCGCCGTGGGTATAGCGCCATTTGCCCGCTTTGGAGAGGATCTCGTCGAGGGCGCAGAAGGCGAAGTCGGCTAGGTGTAGTTCAGCTACCGGCCTCATCCCGGCCAGGGCCGCTCCGACACAAGATCCGGCGATGACGGTCTCGCTCATCGGGGCGTTCCTCACCCTCAACTCGCCGAACTCGTCGACCAGTCCGGTTGTAGCCGCCTGGGAGGTGCTGGGGTAGAGACCGAGGCCTGTGACATAGACCGATGGGTCGCGACCCATCTCTTCGCGAAGGGCCTCGTTCATTGCTTGGGCGATAGTCAGGGAGCGCATCAGGCGTACAGGTCCTCGAAGGCTTCGGCCGGGTCGGGGAACGGGCTCGACTCGGCAAATGCTCGTGCCTCCTCCATCTCCCCGTCGGCGGCTTCGGCGATGGACGTCGCTGCCTCCTCGGACAGCACCCCGGTGTCGACCAGGGTCCTACGAAGACGATCGATGGGGTCCCGCTCCTTCCAATCCGCAATCTCTTGCGGGTCACGCAAGTCAGTTCCGCTCTCGCCGAAGGGCCGGATCCGGTAGGTCTTCAGCTCGAGCAGGGTAGGACCATCCCCAGCTCGGGCCCGAGCTATGGCCTGGTGGGCGGCCTCGCGGACCGCCAGCACATCGTTGCCGTCGACCACCTCGGCCGGCATCGCGTAGCCAGCGGCCATGTCGGCGATGTCGTGAGTCGCGTTGTAGGCGGAGGCCGGCACATTGCCGGCGTAGGCGTTGTTCTCGCAGACCCATACGACCGGGAGTCCCCAAACGGCGGCCGTGTTCATGCTGGCATGGGTCGTGCCTCGGTTGCTGGTGCCCTCCCCGAACAGTGACACCACCACCTGGTCACCTCTCCTGATCTGGATGGCGGTTGCCGCCCCGACCGCGATCGGGGCATGGCCCCCTATCGTCCCGCTCTTGCCGAAGATGCCGTGCTCCATGTCGGCGATGTGTCGCCCACCCTTGCCCTTGCTGTAGCCAGTCCGCTTGCCGCAGAGCTCGGCCAGGAGCCGCTTGGGATCGCTCCCCCGGCCAATGAAGCAGTAGGCCCCTCGGTGCGAGTAGGTCAGGTAGTCATCGTCGCGGAGCTGATCGACCACTCCCAGGGTCCCCTCCTGGCCGATCCCGCTCAACCACGACCCCGGAATCTGGCCGTCGGCGGTGAGCGCGTTCGCCACTTCCTCAAAGGCGCGCGAACGCACCATCGCGGTGTACAGCTCGTGTTTCTCTGCCCTGGTGATGCTCATCCACGACCTCCGTCTGATAGCCAATCGGGATTCGTGGTCACGTCGATTGACTAGATGTGCTTCCAGTACCTGCGCCTGGTCTTGGCGCCTTCTCTGTAACTATCGGCGGTGTATCCGGCTTCGGTCAACCCACCGTGGAGAGGGTCGCTGGGGTGGGCTTGGGTTCTTATGCCGGTCAGGTGCACGGCAACACCGCCTGGTTTGACGATGCGTTCGATCTCGGTCAGCTCGTCTTCGAGCCGCCAGCCGATGGCCCGGCAGGTAGTGAGCACGTCGGCGGAGTGGTCTGGCAGCGGGATCGCAGACAGTGTGCCGTCGAGCACGAACAGGTTGGCAACACCGAGTTGTGTTGCCTTTTGCCGCATGAACTGTCGAAGCCTTGCCACGGGCTCGACGGCGAAGACGTATCGAGCGGTGCGCAATGCCTCGAATGCCACTCGCCCCGTGCCTGCACCGGCATCGATCACGATCTGCCCTGCCACTGGTGCCACTTCGTCGATGGCGTTGTTGTCCCAGTCGTGGATTGGTTGAGCGTCGTACAGCTCAGGCGCTCTTTGGTAGGTGATCCAGTCGGCGATCTCCCATAGCAATTCTTGTTCCGCCGCGGCCAGGTCCGACCCTTCGATGGGAGGATGGGTTGCCAGCAGACCATCGATGTAGCCGGCCAGTAGCTGATGTCGGGCGACGAGGAAGTACCGCAACTGGGGCTGGGCGTGTAGGACCGCGGCAAAGGCTCGGGCTGGGGCCCGGCCTGGTAACTCGGCGATCTGGTGCGCTTCGAGCAGGAAAAGGTCGTTGACGCGAGGTTCGAGGGTGGGGAAGGCACCTCGGAGCACCTTTGCGTAGGACATGAGGCCAGCGTTCAACGACTAGCACCGGGCCGTCAAGTGCTTCGTCCTGTGTTCTTGGCACTGGTGTTGGCGTCGGCGTGATCTCGAACAAGCCAGGATTGCCTAGCTCCTACTGGTCGGCGAGGGAGTTCTGGAACTCGACCTGGGCGGCACGTTGGAGGTCGGCTCGGTCATTGTCTAGGACATAGTCGATGTGACGGAGGGTGCCAGCGAAGGTGAACGGCCCCTCGTAGGAGTCACTGACAGTCGGGCCCAGGTCGCGCCCGATGTCCATCCCGTAGAGGGTCTGGCGGTAGGGCAAGGTCTCGATCTCGAACGACCCGGCATCGTCTCCGTTGACCACCAGGGTCACGGTGCCCTGATGCTCCCCGGTCTTGGTGTAGCGGACCCCGGCCACCACCTCCCCGGCCCCGACTTCGACGGTGCTGCGAACCTCTGTGATCGCACCCAACCGGTTGTAGGTGAAGACCAGCCGCTCGTCCTGTACGAACAAGGCGTAGCCCCCGGTTCGAGCCCCACTGGCTACCAGCACCCCATCGTCGCCGCGACCGCGGGTGAAGGTGGCCATGATCTCGAATGACCGGTTGCGAACATCGGGGGTCTTCGTTCGCTCCAAATGGGGGGTCGACGGCCAGAACCGCTGCCGGTCACCGGGAGGCGCTGAGCCGGGACGGCGGATGACCATCAGCTCAGCCCCGGACCGATCGTCGAGGGGTAGGACGTTGTAGCGACCAGCATCGACCCACCAGCGATCGACCAGTTGGCGCAGCTTGTCCGGCTCGTCAGCTGCCAGGTCGTGACACTCGGAGAAGTCACGATCGGTGTGGTAGAGGGCCCAGTGGTCGTCGTCGAACGAGGTGCCCCGCTCGTGCATGGTGACGGCCTTCCAGCCGTCGGCCCAGATTCCCCGATGACCCAGCATCTCGTAGTACTGGCTCTGCTTGCGGGTCGGGGTGTCGACCGAGTCGAAGGTGTAGCGCAGGCTCATCCCTTCGACGGGTTGCTGCTCGATGCCGTTATGGACGGTGGGGGCTTCGACGCCGAGACAATCGAGCACCGTTGGCAACACATCGCTGACATGGTGGTACTGACTACGAAGCCCACCGGCGTCGCTGATCCCGTTGGGCCAGTGGACGATGAAGGGGTCGCGAATACCTCCCTCATAGGTGTTCTGCTTGTAGTAGCGCAGCGGGGTGTTGCCGACCTGGGCCCAGCCCCATGGGTAGTTGTTGTAGATGTTCGGCCCCCCGATCTCGTCGAGACGGTCGACCATGTCCTCCACCGAGGTGCGGATCAGGTTGAAGTAGGCCAGCTCATTGAGGGTTCCGTTCCTGCCCCCCTCCTGGCTGGCCCCATTGTCGGAGACCAGCATGATCAGGGTGTCGTCGAGCACCTCCAACGATTGGAGGAAGTCGATGAGGCGGCCGATCTGATCGTCGGTGTGGTCGAGGAAGCCGGCGAATGTCTCCTGCATTCTGGCGTAGAGGGCCTGACGGTCGGCGCTGAGATCGTCCCACGGTTGGACCCCGGGGTTGCGGGGGGCCAGCTCGGTCCCCTCGGGCACCACCCCCAGATCCAGCTGGTTCTCGAACCAGCGTTGGCGGACGGCATCCCACCCGTCGTCATAGCGGCCCTGATACTTCTCGACATACTCAGCCGGGGCTTGATGGGGTGAGTGGGTGGCCCCGAAGGCGAGGTAGGTGAAGAACTTGCTCCCGGGCGAGGATGTCTGATGGGCCGTGATCATGGCGATGGCCTGATCAACCAGATCCTCCGAGACGTGATAGCCCTCCTCGTTCGGAGGGTCGATGGGGTGGTTGTCGACGGTGAGCTCGGGTGAGAACTGATCGGTGGCTCCGCCCATGAATCCGTAGTACCGATCGAAGCCACGCTGGAGGGGCCAATGGTCCATGGGGCCGGCCGGAGAGCAATCTTCGAGGGTGGCCAGGTGCCACTTGCCGAGGGCGAAGGTGCCATAGCCATGGCTGTTGAGGACCTCGGCCATGGTGGCCGCTTTCTTGGAGATGACGCCCCGACAGTTGGAGTAGCCACTGTCGATATTGGAGATGAACCGCATCCCGACCGAGTGGTGGTTCCGTCCGGTCAGGAGGCTGGCTCGGGTCGGTGAGCACAGGGCCGTGGTATGGAAGTTGGTGTAGCGGAGCCCGCCGGCGGCGAGCCGATCGATGTTCGGGGTATCGATATCGGAGCCGTAGCAGCCGAGGTGGGCGAAGCCGGTGTCGTCGAGGACGATGACGACCACATTCGGAGCGTCGCCCGGTGGGCTCGGCAGCGGCTCCCAATAGGGCGTCGACTCCGAGACCGTCACCCCGGCGATCGGCTGGCTCAGCGGCTGCTCACCGTTCGACATCGTGTTCCTCCTATAGCTACCCGAGCCATCATCGACGATGCCAAAGCTCGGTGCCACCTGAGAACGGTTGGGATGGGCGCCAACTAGGTTGGCCTCGTGACTCACAACACGGTGCTGGTGGCTGGGGTGTCGGGAGTCGTCGGCTACGCCGCAGCCAAGCATTTCGCCGCCCTCGACGACTGGGATGTGATCGGGGTGGCACGACGCCCGCCCGACGACCTCGAAGATGTGCGAATGCTGTCGGTCGACCTGACCGACCCCGCCGCCTGTCGAACCGCATTCACTCCATTAAGGGGTGTCACCCACCTGATCTACGCCGCCCTCTACGAACGGCCGAACCTGATCGCTGGTTGGCGAGAAGCCGAGCAGATCGAAACCAACGATCAGATGCTGCAGAACCTGTTCGAACCCCTCCAAGACGCAGCGACGGGGCTACGCCATGTCACCCTGTTGCAGGGGACGAAAGCCTACGGGGGTCATGTCGAACGGTTCAGGGCTCCAGCTCGTGAACGGGATTCCCGCTATGACATCGAGAATTTCTACTGGCGCCAGGAGGACTACCTGCGAGAGGCCAGAATCGGAGCCGCATGGCGGTGGACGATCGTGCGACCCCAGATCATCTTCGGGCGCTCGCTCGGCAGCGCCATGAACCTCATTCCGGCCCTCGGGGTCTATGCCGCCTTGCTGGCCGCCGACGGCGAGCCCCTCCACTTCCCCGGCGGCCCACCCTCGATTCAAGAAGCTGTCGACGCCGACCTGCTGGCTCGGATGATGCACTGGGCCGCCGTCGACGAGGCCGCCCACGACGAGATCTTCAACGTCACCAATGGTGACGTGTTCGTGTGGGAGAACGTGTGGCTCGCCATCGCCGATGCCCTGGGCATGGAACCAGGCGAGCGGCGGCCGATATCGATGACGGAGAGCGTCGCCACCCGGGGCGGCGATTGGGACACCATCCGACAACACCATGGCCTGCGATCACCCTCGATTGACGCCTTCGTTGGCAAGAGCTTCCAATACGCCGACGCCATCCTCGGCACCGGCGCCAGTCCCGACCGGGTGATGTCACCATCCCTGGT
>JAAETV010000606.1 GCA_024227975.1 Actinomycetes bacterium | reverse complement strand
GATGATCATGTTCCGGGTGAGATTGGGGAGTCGTTTTCGACGATGGTGGATTCGTTGCGGACGATGGTGTCTCAGTTGAAGTCGGGGTCTCAGCAGTTGGCTGATTCGGCTGGTGAGCTCAATGTTGCTTCGAACTCGTTGAACGATCGTGCTACTGCGGCTTCGGGTCAGGCGTCTGATGCTACTGCGGCCAGCCAGGAGGTTTCGGCTGAGGTTGGGTCGGTGGCGGCTGCTATTGAGGAGATGAACGCCACGATTACTGAGGTGGCGTCCAATACGGCGTCAGCGTCGAGTATGACTGGCGAGGCTGTTGACATTGCTCAGCACACCTCGTCTGTTATCACTAAGTTGGGTGAGTCGAGCGACCGGATCGGTCAAGTGGTGGCTGTTATCAGTTCGATCGCGGAGCAAACGAATCTGCTTGCCCTGAATGCCACCATTGAGGCGGCTCGTGCTGGTGAGGCGGGCAAGGGTTTCGCGGTGGTGGCCAACGAGGTCAAGCAATTGGCTAGTGAGACGGCCAATGCTACGGATGAGATTTCTGAGAGTATCCGTGGCATTCAAGAAGACATGGAGAAGGCTGTTCAGGCCAACGCTCAGATAGGTGAGATCATCAACTCTGTCAACGAGGTCTCACTCATCATTGCCACCGCGGTGGAAGAGCAGGCGGTCACCACTTCTGAGATCGGTCGAAGTGTTGAGGGGGCAGCCAACGGCACGGTCGAGATCTCTCGGACCATTACCGAGGTGGCCAATACCTCCACCGCTACTGGTGAGACGATTCAGGAGCTCAACAAGTCGGTGGTCGAGATGTCTTCCCTGGCTACCAACCTGGAGGATCTGGCCAACGCCTACCACCTCGAACCCCAGACCACCGGCACGGGAACCCTCGACTACGACAAAGCCAACCTCAACTAGACCCCCAACCACAACCACAAAACCAACGGTCAACACCTGAGGGGTCTAGCGGATAGGGACCGCTCAGTTTGCAGCAACCCAGAGGGTTGCCGGCATCGGTCTACCGGGTCGGTGTCCGGCACCCCTTCGGATTGCTTGTCGGCGCACCTCCTAGCTCGCTGCTGCATGGCTTCGGCTTCCGGGCCGAAGGTCATCTGCGGTTCCGGCCTGTTCCATGGCGGCGATGGCGGCGATGGCGAAAGCGCTCCGTTCATCCCTACTCGTCGGTCCTTGGACCGTACCAGCAGCTTCTCGAGACGGTCAGCGCCGTCTGCGCACCGCACAGAAGCCGGCTGCGCCGCTCCTGGGCGACCCGGGCTGGGGCGGGCGAACGCAGGCCCTGGTCGACGAAAGATCGTGGTTGGCTACTTGCTCAAGTGACCCTGACGGCCGCCGATAAAGAACTGGGCTTCTACACGAGCCCGCGGCCTACGTGGCGGAGGATTCCATGCTTGTTGCTCGTATCAATCGATTGCCGTTGAAGGCGAAGCTTGCGGTTCTTGTAGTCGTACCACTGCTTGGCTTGTCGTTCTTCGCCTTTAGTGGAGCGCTGGATCGGCGGGCCGAGGCCCAAGAGGCTGAGCAGATGCAACTGCTCGGCGAGCTGAGCATTCGGACCGGCAGTGTGCTCCATGAGACTCAGAAGGAGCGGGGAGCAACCGCGATCTACATGGGGTCCAAGGGTGAGAGGTTCGAAGCCGAACTTCAGGCCCAGCGGACGGCGACAGCCGAGCCCCTGGCCGAGCTGACCTCCTACTTGGAAGACCACCGTGATTCCCTCCCGTCTGCTGTCACTGTGGCACTTGATAGTGCATTCGATCAGCTGAGCCAGTTGGAGACCCGCCGCTCCCAAGCCTCGTCGCTATCGGTGCCGATGGCAGAGATCATCACCTACTACACGAGTGTCAATGCCAGCTTCCTCAACTCGATTGGGGCGGTCGGTATGGCCAGTTCCAATGCCGAACTACGCGGTGAGGGCCTCGCCTACCTTTCGTTCCTCAACGCCAAGGAGAAGGCGGGAATCGAGCGGGCCCAATTGGCCGCGGCTTTCGCTTCCGATGAGTTCGCTCCGGGTCAGTTCGTGACTGTCGTGTCACTGATCGCAGTCCAGGACGCCTATCTCGGATTGTTCGAAAACATTGTCAGCTCCGAGGTCACAGGCACCTACGAACGCATCGAATCCGACCCTATTATGGGTGAGGTCGATGAGTTTCGAGCTATCGCGATCGAGAACGGTGTAGGAGAGTTCGGGGTCGACGGGGCAGAGTGGTTCGACACCAGCACCGGACGCATCAATCTCATGAAGGAGGTCGAGGATGCTCAGGTCGCGCACATCTCTGATAGGGCCGGCGAGATTGCCGGTGACGCCAGCGGTGCCTTCTATCGGTCGCTGTTCATGGCTTTGGTTATCATCACCATGACGGGCGTGTTCGGGGTGGTAACGGTGGTAGCCCTCGTTTCCCAGCTGCGGTCGATTGCGGCTCGGGCCAAGGCCATGGGCGAAGGTGACCTCAGTGGTGAGCCGCTCGAGTCCTTTGCCCGAGATGAGGTCGATGAAGTCGCCGATTCATTCAACAGGGTTTCGAGTCACCTGTCGAAGATCGGTGCCCAGGCCCGAGCCATTGCTGACGGCGATCTGGGTTCTGCTGTGATGGATGATCATGTTCCGGGTGAGATTGGGGAGTCGTTTTCGACGATGGTGGATTCGTTGCGGACGATGGTGTCTCAGTTGAAGTCGGGGTCTCAGCAGTTGGCTGATTCGGCTGGTGAGCTCAATGTTGCTTCGAACTCGTTG
>JAAETV010000605.1 GCA_024227975.1 Actinomycetes bacterium | reverse complement strand
GGTGCTGATGACGGTGCTGGTGCTGATGACGGTGCTGGTGGTGAGAGTGACGTGCCCGTGAACGTCAGCCGGTGGGAGGCCGACCACATGGCCCTCATCGTTGCCGAGAGCGAGGAAGCGGCCGAGGCGGGGGCAGCCGCCATCGTGGCCACCTGGGAGCCGAGACCTATCGTGGAAGGGCTCGACGACGCCCTCGCTCCTGATGCCCCCATCCTCCATCCAGAGCATGGGTTGGCCACCAACACCTACCACTCCTACCGGATCCGCAAGGGTGATGCCGACGGGGCTTGGGCCAAGGCGGCGGTCATCATCGAAGCGACCTACGAGGTCCCCCACCAGGAGCACGCATATCTCCAACCAGAGGCCGGCCTGGCCTATGTCGATGATGAGGGGCGGGTCACGGTCGAGGTTGCCGGCCAGTGGGCTCATGAGGATCGAGAGCAGATCGCCCACACCCTCGACCTCCCCGAGGAAGAGGTTCGGGTCATCTATCCCGCCATCGGCGGGGCTTTCGGAGGCCGAGAGGACAGCTCGCTCCAGATCGTGCTGGCTCTGGCCGCCTGGCGCCTCAACCAGCGAGGCGAACGGCGCCCGATTGGGTCCCGATGGTCGCGGGAGGAGTCGATCATCGGTCACCACAAGCGCCATCGGGGTCGTATCCGGGCCAAGTGGGGGACCGACGCCGAGGGTCGGATCGTGGCCGTCGAGGCCGAGGCCTGGTTCGATGCCGGGGCTTACAACTACACGTCGAACAAGGTGCTCGGCAACTGCCACCTCGGCCTGGCCGGACCCTATGAGGTCCCAAACGCCAAGCTCGACAGCCATGCTGTCTACACCAATGCCGTGCCCGGTGGCGCCTTCCGCGGGTTCGGGGGTCCCCAGGCTGCATTCGTGGCCGAGACCCAGATGAACAAGCTGGCGGCCGCCCTCGGCCTCGATCCGGTCGAGATCCGTCTTCGCAATGCGGTGCGCGATGGCAGCATTGGTATCACCCAGACTCCCATGCCCGACGGGGTGACCATGGTCGAGGTCCTCGAAGCGTGCCAGCAGGCTGGGTCCGTCCCGGCCCCCGAACCAGCGCCCGAGCCCATGAGCTTCAGCCCCTTTGCCACCCTGGCTGCGGCCTCTGATGATCTGGCCACCGGGCGGGGGTTCGCTTGCGCGTTCAAGAACGTCGGGTTCTCGTTCGGGTTCCCCGAGCGCTGCGAGGCCGAGATCGTGTTGGAGGGTGGCCCGAACGACGAGCACCCCCACTCGGCTGAGCTGTTCCACGCCGGGGCCGACGTCGGCCAGGGGGCCCACACCGTGGCCCTCCAGATGACAGCCGAGGCAGTGGGCTTGCCCCTGGATGCAGTGAGGGGCCGGTTCTCCGATACCGCAACCTCCGGTGACTCGGGTTCGGCCTCAGCCTCCCGGCTGACATGGATGACAGGCAACGCCATCCTCGGAGCAGCCCAGGAGGCAGACAAGGCGTGGCGTGAAGGAGAGAGGCCGGCCCGGGGCCAATTCCGGTTCGTGCCCCCGCCAACCGAGCCCTTCGCCGACGAGACCGGGATCTGCGTTCCCAATTTCAGCTATGGCTATGTCGCTCAGGCCGTCGAGCTGACCGTCGATCGGGGAACCGGGCACATCAACATCGATCGGGTCATCAGCACCCACGACGTGGGGAGGGCCATCAACCCCGCCTCCGTCATCGGGCAGATCGAAGGAGCGGTGGCCCAGGCCCAGGGCTATGCCCTGAGCGAGGACCTCCAGGTCGTCGGGGGTCGTATCGTGAACCCCCGGCTCAGCGGGTACCTCATCCCCGGTATCGGCGATGTCCCCCACTCGGTGGAGAGTGTGGTCCTGGAGTTGGCCGACCCGATCGGCCCATGGGGGGCTCGGGGGATGGCCGAGATGCCGTTGATGACCTTTGCCCCGGCCGTAGTGGCTGCCGTCCACGACGCCACCGGCGTCTGGTTCGATCGGTTCCCCCTCACCCCACCCCGCGTCCTGGCGGGGCTCGAGCCCTAGGGGGGCACCGACCCGGTAGAGCGACGTCGGCAGATCGAGTGGTCTCTATCCGCTAGATCTTTCAGTTCTGGGCCCAGATCGCCGACAGGGAAAGGCGTGTCCAAGCGATCTCTCCCTGTCATCATCCTGGTAGCGCTCCTGGCCCTCGTGGCCGGGTCCTGTTCATCGGCCCCAGCCGACGAGTCCATCGACGCTGGCTCGACGGACGGGGCTCCCGCCACCCTGGCCTTCTCCGAGACGCTCACAGCGGCCGCCGCCGCGAACTCGGCCCGCTTCGAGGGTCGGTACACCATCACTGGGGTCGATGGCGCTACGTCTGGCGATAGCGATCCCGCCTCGGCGGTCGAGCTGGCCATGAGTGGCAGTTTCGACATCGAAGCCGAAGCCATGGAGATGACGATCGACCTCGGCGACTTCCTCGCCAGTGGCCTGGTCGGCGATGGGTTCGGAATCCCGCCCGGATTCGAGGGCTTCCTGTCTGAACCGATGAAGATCGTCGTGATCGGGACTGAGGGCTGGCTCAATTGGAGCGTGCTCAGTCTGTTCACGGGCCAGGAAGATGCCTGGATGGCCCTGGGTGCCGACGAGATCGGTACCGCAACCGAAGATTTCGGCCTCGCCGGCGGAGCCGCCAATCCAACCGAGGTACTGGCGGCCCTGGCCGGAGCTGATGCCGCGGTCGAAGATCTGGGCTTGGAGACGGTACGAGATGTGCAGACCCGCCATTGGCGGGCCCTGGTCGATCTGGCCTCGGTATCGGCTGAGCTCGATCCGATCGAACGAGCGGCGCTGGAAGCCAAGGTCGGACCGCTGACCACAACCGAGTTCCCCTTGGAGCTATGGATCGCGGTGGATGATGGGCTGCTCCGCCGCTACTCCATCGAGGTCCCGGGGGAAGCCATCGCCGCCGATGCTCCGAGCTCGGTCGGGGCTGTCGAGCTCGTGGTCGATATCTATGACTACGGCACTGATGTCGGCATCATCGCTCCGCCCCCCGATCAGGTGGTGTCGGGCGAAGGCCTGCTCATGCCCTGACCGGTCAGGCCGGTCGGTCCTGCCTGAAGGCGCAAGGGCCGGTACCCTCGCCGCCATGGCCATCCCCAATCCCTTGGTTGTCCTGCCGGTGGACGCACTGGGACCCGCGCTCGACCTCGGCCCCCATGAACACGTCGCCGTGGTCGGTGGTGGGGGCAAAACCACCCTGGCTCACGCCCTGGTCCGCTATCTCAGCGCCAACCCGTCGGGTCGGCGCTGTGTGCTGACGACTACGACCAAGATGGGTTGCGACCAGGACTCCGGCCTACCGGTGCTGATCGCCCCCGACGACGTGACCATTGCCGCCATCGACCGGCCGACGGTGGTGTGGGGTGCCATCGACGAACCGGTGGCGCTCGGGGTCGATCCCAACACCTGCGATCGTTGGTTCGGCCATCTCGACCATCTGGTAGTGGAGGCCGACGGGGCCCGTCGTCGTCCCTTCAAGGCGCCTGCTGACCATGAGCCGGTGGTGGGCTCGACGGCGACTCTGGCCGTGTCGGTAATCGGGGTCGACGCCCTCGGAGTCGTGATCGATGATGGCTGCCATCGCCCCCATCTGGTGGCCGAGCTTGGGGGCTGTCGGACCCACGATGTGTTGACCCCCCAACGGGCGGCCAGGGTATTGCTCGCCCCCAAGGGGAATCGGCGGGCTGTTCCCCCTGAGGCCCGCTTCGTGGTGGTGGTGACGAAGGTCAGCCCCGATCGGGAAGACATAGCTCAGGAGCTGGCCGCCGCCGTCGCCGCCATGGGGGCCGAAGGCGATGCCCAGGATGTCGTACCTCTATTTGCCGTGGCGCTGAGCTGAGAGTCCTCGGTTGAGAGTCCTCAGCCGACGGGTTCGACCATCGACACCACCATGGCCGTCACCGGGCTCTCGAAGCCGTCGAAGGCGGCGGCCCGCTCGGGGGAGTCGTTGTAGATGGCGAGGGCCGCTTCGAAATCACCGGGGTGGCTGACCCCCCACACGAACTCGTTGTTCTCCCTGTCGGCGTAGGCGAAGTCGACCGTGAACCCGTACTTCTCACGGACTTCGATGATGGATGGAAACCACTCGACCATACGGTCGAGACCGCCAGCGGCGATCGTGTAGCGGCGGAGCTGGGTAGCCATGGGTGTCTCCTTGATTCGAGGGCAGACAGCCGGGGACTAGCCTCCGGCCAGGGTTGGGAGGAAGTGGACTTCCGCCCCGTCGGGAAGTGACTCGTAGATGGCGTCGGCCAGGATCTCACCATTGATGGCGACCGAGGTGCCCTCGACGAGTCGCTCCCCCAATCCGGGAAACTGCTCATCGAGGGCTCTGATCAAGACCCGCACGGTCGGGGCATCGATTTCGACGTCGGCCACCCCGTTGGTGAGGTCGCGCAGGCCGGCCGCCAGGTGAACATTGATCGCCATCTACCAACCGGTCCTAGGAGTCCTTCTCGTTGATGGCCTCGAGGATCCTCATCGGCGACAGGGGCAGATCGGGAATGCGGCAGCCGGTTGCGGCCGCCACCGCGTTCGCCACCGCGGCCAAGGGAGGAACGATCCCGACCTCGCCGACTCCGCGCACCCCGAAGGGATGGAGCGGGTTCGGTACCTCGACCACGACCGTATCGATCATGGGGAGGTCCGAGGCCACTGGAATCCGATAGTCGAGGAAGCTGCCGTTGTCCAAGGTTCCGTCCGCGTTGTGGACGTATTCCTCGTTGAGGGCCCAACCGATCCCCTGCACGACGCCGCCCTGGAGTTGGCCTTCGACGTAGCTGGGGTGGATGGCGGTGCCGGCATCCTGGGCCGTGGTGTAGCGCAAGACGGTGACGACCCCGGTCTCAGGATCGACCTCGACGTCGCACACCTGGGTCGAGAACGCCGCCCCCACACCCCGGGCGTTGAGCGCAGCCGTGGCTGAGATCGGGCCCCCGGTCCGGCCCCACTTGGAGGCCAGAGCCTTCAACGTCAGGGGTGTTTCGCTCCCGTCGGCCAGCTGGGCTTGCCCGTCGACCCATTCGACCTGGTCCAGCTCACAATCCCAGGTCTTGGCCGCCCGGGCCTTCAACTCGTCTCGGATCTTCTCGCACGCCTCCACTACGGCTGCCCCGGTGGCCAGGGTGGTCCTGCTTCCTCCGCTGACGTCGTTGAAGCCGACCGATTCGGTGTCGGCAACCACGGCCTGGACCCGGGCGTAGTCGATGCCCATGGTCTCGGCCGCCATCAGAGCCATCGAGGCTCGGCTTCCGGCCAGATCGGGGGAGCCGGTCATGACCGTGAGGGTGCCGTCGTTGTTGACGTGCACGGTGGCGCTGGAGTTCATACCGGCGTTGAACCAGAACCCGGAGGCGACACCCCGACCCTGATTGGGCCCGAGCTCAGTCTGATAGTGGTCATGGTTCTTGATGGCGTCGAGGGTCTCGACGAACCCGATGCGGGGGAACTTTGGCCCGTAGGCGGCTTGGGTCCCCTCAACCGCGGCGTTCTTGAGTCGCAGCTCGACAGGGTCCATCTCGATGGCCTCGGCCAGCTCATCGATGACGCTCTCCACCGCGAAGGCGGCCATGGGTCCCCCGGGGGCCCGGTAGGCGGCAACCTTGGGCTTGTTGACAACCACGTCGAAGCCCTCGATGAAGAAGTTGGGGATGTCGTAGGGAGCGATGATGGTCATCCCGGCCGCCCCGACCGGGGAGCCGGGGTAGGCACCGGCCTCGAAGGCCATCCAGATGTCGCAGGCCGTCATCTGGCCGTCGTTGTTGACGCCCATCTTGACCTTCATGCGGGTGCCGGAGGCAGGGCCGGAGGCCTTGAAGACCTCGTCGCGGTCCATGACCAGCCTCACCGGTCGGCCCGCCTTCTGCGACAAGGTGACGGCCAGGGGCTCCAGGTAGATGACGGTCTTCCCGCCGAATCCGCCCCCGATCTCAGCCGCGGTGACCTTGAGTCGGCCAATTTCCCAACCCAGCACGGTTGTGGTCTGGGTCCGCATATCGAAGTGACCCTGCGACGAGCACCAGAGGTTGGCCCGGCCCTCCTTGGGGGCATCAGCCACCGCGGCGTGAGGTTCGATATAGCCCTGATGGACGGGCTTGGTGGTGAACTCCCGCTCCACTACCGCATCGGCGTCAGCGAAGCCCTGATCGAGGTCGCCTCGCTCATGCACGATGCGGGAGGCGACGTTCGAGTCTTCCTCGGGGGCGGGATCCATGCCCCGGGTCCTCATCCCATCATGGAGCAGGGGTGCCCCGTCGGCCATGGCTTCGTCGACGGTGAGGACATGGGGCAGGACCTCGTAGTCGACCTTGATGGCCTTGGCCGCGGCCTTGGCCTGCTTGCGATTGGTGGCGGCAACGGCGGCCACCGGGTGGCCTTCGTAGAGCACCTTGTCTCGGGCGATGGCGTTGGCCGCCATCATCACTGCGTCGGGTCGGGCTCCGGCCGCGGCCAGATCGGGGAAGTCGGCACCAGTGATGATCGCTTTCACCCCTGGCATCTGCTCAGCCTCGGAGGTATCGATCGATACGATCCTGGCGTGGGCGACAGGGGAGCGTAGTACGGCGCCCTCCAGCATGCCCGGCAGGTACAGGTCGGCTCCGAAACGAGCCTTGCCGGTGACCTTCTCCAACCCGTCGGGGCGGATGGGGCGGCTCCCAACCCACTTGTAACCGGGCGTTGCTTGGGGTTCTCCGGTCACGGTCATGATGAGGCTCCATTCATCTCGGCCGCGGCTTCGAGAACCGAGCGGATGATCTTGTCGTAGCCGGTGCAACGGCAGAGGTTGCCGGCCAGGGCGTAGCGGACTTCGGTTTCGGTCGGGTTCGGGTTCTTGTCGAGCAGGGCCTTGGCTGCCAGCAGGACGCCCGGTGTGCAGATCCCGCACTGGAGGGCTGCCCCTTCCAGGAAGCACTGCTGGAGGGGGTGGAGCTCACCCGAGTGGGCCAGCCCTTCAACGGTGACGACGGAGGCCCCGTCGGCTTCGGCCGCGAAGACCAGGCAGGAGTTGGTGAGGCGGCCGTCGATGATGACCGAGCAGGCGCCACAGTCGCCGGTGCCGCAGCCTTCCTTGACGCCGGTGAGGCCGACATCGTCGCGGAGGGCGTTGAGTAGTGAGCCGTCCCCTTGGCAGAGGAACTCGACGTCGTCGCCGTTGATGTTTGCGCTGACGTGGGTGCGGCTCATTGTTGTGCTCCGTTTGCTCGTTCGGCTGCGGCCTTGACGACTCGTTTGACCAGGACACCAGCCACCTGGCGTCGGTAGGCGATGGTGCCTCGCTTGTCGTCGATGGGATTGCAGGCGGCACTGGCGGCTGCTGCCACCGCGGCCAGGGTGTTGTCATTGATGGGTTGGCCAGCCAGGGCTGCTTCAGCCTCGGGGACCCGGATGGCGGTGGGGGCAACGGCACCGAGGGCGATGGTGGCCGAGGCGCAATTGCCACTGTCGTCGAGGGTGATGCGGGCCCCGGCACCGACGATGGCGATATCCATCTCGGTCCGGGGAATGATGCGGAGGTAGGCATCGCCAGTGTTGGCCGGCCGGTGATCGACTTCGAACTCGACGATGATCTCGTCGTCGGCCAGGGAGGTCGAGCCGGGACCGGTCGTCACCTCCTCCACGGGGATGGTCCGGGTCCCGCTCGATGAGGCGATGACGGCCCGGGCCCCGTTGACGATCATGGCCGGCACCGAGTCGGCGGCGGGGGAGGCGTTGCACAGATTGCCCCCCAGGCTGCATCGGTTCTGGACCTGGTCGGAACCGATCAGGCCGGCCGCTTCGGACAAGCCAGGGAATTCGGCACTGAAGTCACCGTTCGCAGTGAGATCAGCGGCCGGGGTTGCGGCCCCGATCCTCCATGACTGGTCGTTGTTGGCCACGGCCATCATGCGGTCGATACGCTTCAGGTCGATGATGGCGTCCGGTTCGGGTCGCCCCCCTCTGATCTGCGGTATTAGATCGGTTGCGCCGGCGAAGACCTGGGCTCCAGGTTGCTCCGCCAGGAGCTTGGTGGCCTCTGCCACCGTCGTAGGTGCGAGATACTTCACGCCGTCTCCTTGTGACAGTCGTCCGAGTGGCCAAACGTATCCCGCCCCGCACATCTCTTTCGAGTTGCCTGCAACATTGTCAGCCCTGGTATGGGTGCTGATCCCGGTAGTGGACGGCTCAGGCTTCGGGGGGAGGGGGACCGGAGTGGCTTGGTCCGGGCACCCTCAAACCGTCCTAGTCTCCTCGACCTCTGCCTGGCCACCAGGAAAAGAAGCCGGGTTCGCGACCCACCCGCAGGGTGATGACGGTCCCGACGGGGAGGAGGGCTTCGGCCTCCGGACTCTGCGAGATAACGGTTTCGACCTGCCCCGAGTCGGAATCTACATCGACCCAGTCGATGCTGACTGAGAATCCCCGGGCCCACATCATCTGTAGCGCCGCCTCCCGGCCTTGGCCAACCACCGAGGGGACGAAATCGTGGTTGGCTGTCGACACGACAAGGACGATCGGGGTGGTCAACTCGATCTGACCGTCGGGTGCCGGTTCGGTCCTGATCACATTGTCCTTGGCCACCGCAGGATTGGGCTCGAACTCCACTCGCACCGTCCAGAAGCCGAGTGCGTCGAGCTCGGACTGGGCCTGGTCGACGGTCATGCCCGCGAGATCGGGAATGATGGCCTCCTCGGGCCCACTCGAAACGAAGAGTGTGATGTCGGCTCCCTCCGCGACTTGCTGTCCGCCAGGAAGGGATTGGCCGACCACTCGATCGATCTCGATCACCTCGCTCGGCTGACGTTGGATGCGGACGGCGAGGCCAAGAGCTGATAGCTCCGCGCTGGCTTCGGTGTGGACCGCATCCAAGACGTCGGGGACGGCAACGGTTGAGGGCGCCAGGGCAATGGAGATCACGATCTTGCTACCGGCCTCCATGCCGGTTCGAGGGGCTGGATCTTGAGCGAAGACGGTGCCGGGGTTGATCTGGTCGCTTTCGACCAACACCTCCTCGACGATGAAGCCAGCATCCTGTAGCCGTTGGATGGCAAGAACCTGGCTGTCGCCGATGACGGTCGGAACCTTCACGGCGTCAGTGCCGGAATCTTGCGATGGTCCAGATATCGCAGCCGACAGATAGAGGATGAGCCCGATCAGAAGGACCAGCAAAGTGGCCAGGGTGATGAGGAAGACCGGACTGCTGACCAGATCGTCCTCGAACTCTTGATCGGCCTGGGGTTGGTTCACCCCAACGACCTTGGTCTCCCCCGTCCGCGACCTGACGGAATGGCCGTTCATACCCGCATAAATGTCTACGAACTTGCGGAGATCAGCCTCAGCGGCTTCCGCTGATGGGTAGGACGCGGAGGGATCGGTACTGAGGAGTCGTTCGATGATCGAGCTCAGGCCCGTAGGAATGCCTTCTCCGACCATTTGGAGCAATACCAAGCCGAGGGAGGGCAGGTCGCCATCGGGGCCCACGCCGAATCCGGCAATGACTCCGGAGCCTATGATCTTGGCGCGGCCTGATGGGGTGATGATGATGTCTGTCGGTTCGAGATCGTCATGGACGATGCCTTGCTGGTGAGCGGTCGTGAGGGCCGAGGCGATGTCGGCCGCGATCTCGGCTGCGGTGAAGACCGGCACCGGTCCGCCGCTCGATAGCACCTCGGCCAGGGTTGTCCCTTGGGCGGTCTCTTTCACCGCGAAGGAGTCGGTCAGCCCACGATTCACCCCAACATCATGCTACGAATTGAGGCCACGTCAACGTCGTTGCGTGATATCTCATCGACAAGTATTGGTCAGGGGCACCCATCATCACGGAGAGTGACCTCAACTATCGGTGCTGTCACGGCGGTTATCTGCGGATCTAGCCGTTGGGTTGCGGTGGACTTCATGCAATAGTCCATCGGTGACGTCGTAGACGAAGCCGCGTATGTGATTCTTGTGAGGGATGAACGGAGTCATGTGGAGGCGCTGAATCGACTGTCGCACATCGGCGCAGGGGTCCGAGAACGTCTCGAGCGACCACCAGGGCTTGACGCCGAGCTCGGCCTCGAGGTCGTCGCGGAATTGAGCCTCGTCGACCAGCTGCAATCCACAGTCGGTGTGGTGAACCAGCACGATCTCGCGGGTCCCCAGGAACCGCTGCGACAGGCATAGCGATCGGATGACGTCGTCGGTGATGACACCGCCGGCGTTGCGGATGATGTGAGCCTCACCGTTGGCCAAACCGAGAACCTCGAAGGTGTCGATCCGTGAGTCCATGCAGGCGACGACGGCAAGGCTTCGCGTCGGTTCGACCTGGAGCTCGCTGTCGTGGAAGGCGGAGGCGTAGACGGTGTTTCGTTCCACCAACTCATCGGCGCTCGGGGTGAACCTACTACTCATCCGTGCTCCTCAACTAGGTAGGCGTTCAATTAGGTAGGCGTTCATCTTCGTTGACAAGGGGGCCAACGGCATTGGACAGCCGTCAGCTTGCCTTGACGGCCACTAGTTCGACGGGGGCTATCAGCCCCTGGCGGAGGGCTCTGATCATGTTGGCGAGTTTGGAACCGGTTTCGGGGCCCATGATCAGATGGAGACCGAGCGGTGGTGGCCCCTCGCCTTCGGCCGCCGCTCGGTTGGTGGCCGCATCGGTCAAGAATTCGAGAACGGCCTCGGTCCGGTCTTCAGTAGCCGTCACCTCGAACCCGGCCGCGACCAAGCTGGACTCATAGCTTGACGGGGGTACCAGGAAGCTGGTCGACGGCAACGACGCCCACGGTAGGGGATAGCTCAGATCCCCTACCCCTGATCGCATGAGGTCGTAGATCCCAAACCGACCGCCGGGTCGCAAGACCTTGGCAATCGAGGCGAACAAGCCTGTCTTGTCGGCCACGTTCATTCCCACATGGAGCAGATAGGCGGCGTCGAACGTCTTCTTCTTGAACGGCAGCTCGGCTGCATTGACCAGTTGGAAGCTGACCTTGTCTTCGAGACCGACCCAACCCGTCAACTGTTTGGCTACTTCGATGAACCCAGGGGTCAAGTCGACCCCGGCTACCGTGGTCCCATAGGTCGACGCGCAGAAGCGGGCGGCGCCCCCGATCCCACAGCCAACGTCGAGTACCGAGAGGTCGGGGGTCAGGTCCAACTGGTCAAGAAGGTGTCCAGTAGCCCATCGACCCCCGGCGTGGAACTCATCGACCCCGGCCAGATCGGCGACCGTCAGCCCGCTGGTCGACAGTCCCATGGCCTCGACAGCGGCCTCGATAGCTGAGCCCAGATTGGCCTGGTCATAGTGGTTGGCGACCTGATCCTCACTGATCACAATGAGCACCCTACAACTCGGCCCTCCTCACCCAAGCCTCGGCCACGGGTAGAACAGCCGAAGCGGATGCGAATCTCCTACCCGGCTGGCGACGCGGCATCGGTGATGGGGCGCTAGGGCTCGATCCTGGTAGCGGTGCCGACGCCGAGGGCCAGCAGACGGTCATCATCGCCGGTGTCGTGGAGAGCGAGACGGGAGACGACGGCCCTCTCGTCGGCCCTGAACACCTCGGTCCGAGCCTGGAACGGGCCCTTCTTGCCCAGGGCCAGATAGTGAAGGTGCAGATCGGTGGTGCGGACTCCCGGCCCCATCGAGCCCTCCCCAGCCCACGACGCCGCCCTCTCCAGAGCAAGAGCGATCACCCCTCCCTGGATGGCACCCAACGAGTTCACGATGAACGGGGTGTGATCGAACTCGATGTATCGGCTGGTGCCGGTGCTGTCTGAGCTTGGGCCGGTTTCGAGGCGGAAGCCGACGGCCTCGTCGAGGGGGACCCGTGGCCGTTCGACGTCGGGTTCGGCCAGGTTGATCCGGGTCAGTCTGGGTTCGACCGGGGTGTCGTCCCTGCGGGGTATGCGGGTGAAGGTGACGAAGACACGAGCCACCTCGCCCACTGCGGGAGAGATGATGGTTGTCTCCGAAGTCACGCTGTTCTTCCCGGCCCTCGTCACCTCACAGGCTGCTTCCAACTCCCCCTCGGGCGGTGCCGGCCTGACCATGTGGAGGGCCATGTCGTGGGTCACGGTCCAATCGGGGGACACAGTCCGAATGGCAGTCGACCCGGCGGCGAAGTCAGTCAACAGGGCGATGGCCCCCAACCGGATCGTGCCCCCCGCATCACACAGATCGTCGAAGGCCGGCATCAGGCCCTCGGTATGGCCGGGGGTGGTGGTGTCGAAGGCCAATCGGACATAGCGCAGGACATGGCCCGAGGGCGGGTAGCCCAGCTTGGTCGTTGTCAGTAGTCGTTCCATGAGGGCGCAGTCCACTTCTGTGTGCTGGAGGATGGGATGGGGCGGTCATAGCTGGAGACCGAGACGACAAGCGCTTGGCCGGTAGGAAGCTGATTGGGCAATAACCCCCACCTAGGCCACGAAACTACCTAGGGTAGGAATCAGCGCGGTGCTGGAAGGAGTACTCAGTGCCGGATGGCAGCGTGGCAGAACGACGCCAATATGGCTCGTTGTTGCCAGAGGTCTTGCCCGAATACGAAGTTCTGGGTGAACTCGGTCGCGGGGCCATGGGGGTTGTATTGGCGGCCAAACACCGTTCGCTCGGTCGTCGAGTTGCGATCAAGGAGCTCCCAGCAGCCTTTGCCGCCGACGATGAGGTACGAAGCCGCTTCCTCAACGAAGCCCGCATTGTTGCTGGCCTCAGCCATCCCCATCTCGTCGTGGTCTTCGACTACATCGACCGTGAAGGCCACCTGGCCATCGTTATGGAGCAGCTCCCGGGAGGGACGCTGTGGGATCGGTTCACCACCATCGGAGTGACCCCCCAGGCTGCGTGCGCCCTCCTGCTCTCGGCTGCCGCCGGTCTCGATCACGCCCACCGCAACGGGGTGTACCACCGGGACATCAAGCCTGAGAATCTCCTCTTCGCCGCCGACGGCCAGCTCAAGGTCACCGATTTCGGGATAGCCAAGGTGCTCAGTGGGGCCAGGACGTTGGCTACCGCCGACGGGGTCGTGCTCGGCACCCCGGCCTATATGGCCCCCGAGCAGGCTGAGGGCAAGGAGATCGGGCCCGAAGCCGACGTCTACGCCTGCGGAACCATGCTCTACGAGCTCTTGAGCCACCAGCTCCCCTTCACCGCCCCCACCCCGGTGGCCATGCTCATCGCCAGAGTCAAGGACGAAGCTCCCCGGCTGGCCGAGGTCGATCCGTCAATCCCATCCCCCATCGCCAAGGTCACCGAGATCGCTCTGGCCCGTTCTCCCGCCGACCGGTACCTGGCCGTCGAGGACTTTGCGGTGGCCCTCGGTCAGGCCGCAGTCGAGAGCTGGGGACCGAATTGGCTGGCCTTCACGGGGGTCACTGTCGCCGGGTCTGACACGATCGAGCGGGCCAGCCGGACCAGCCTGCGCCCTACCCACCGCCCCATCCTCGCCACCGACGAACCTCCAGGAGGGGCCGCCCCCTCGACCAAGATCGGGGCTCTGGTCCCAGCGGAGCGGTCGACGCCCAAACCGACGGAAGGTTCGACGGGGAAGGTCGCTTCGAAACCGGTATTGGCTAGTCAATCGGTCCGATACCAACCCCCGGATCTCAGC
Source organism: Actinomycetes bacterium (assembly GCA_024227975.1). The sequence continues at coordinate 1,956 of JAAETV010000605.1, read as the reverse complement.
CAAGCCTCACCGGCTGAGACGTTCGACGTTGGTGAGGTGACTGATCCTCGCCAGGTTGGTCGGTCTCGGGGCCCGCGCATCCCGTGGGCGATAGCCCTGACCTTCGCTATCGGGTTTGTGGGGCTGACCGTGCTGACACCAATGACCAGGCAGGCGTCCAGCGGGGAGAACCCGCTGGCCATTAATGGTCAGGTTGTCGGCGATCAACCCATGGCCGTCGACTTCACCAAGCCGTTCTCGGTTTCGGAGCTCGGAGCCGGCTCGCAGGCTCAGGTCGAGGTCTCACTGTTCGGATTGCCCCTGGGCATCACCGAGGGCTCGATCGAGGGTGGTGAGGTGGTCGTCCATCGGTCCTATCTGCGTTGGACGACAGCCGGGGTCGTCGATCTGACCGTGACTGTCGACGAAGGGGTAGACGCTCGAACGGTTGCCGTTGCCCCGACCCATCCCTGGTACCTCACCGGGCCGACCATTGGCGCCGGCTTCGTCGGCCTCTTTGCCCTGGCCTCGATTGGATCTCACTTGCGGGGCTTGCGGCGGGGTGAATTGAGGCTTGGGTCATTCATGGGTCTGGCTGTGAACGGCTCGCTGCTGGGCCTGTCGATTTCTGCCCTGATGATGTTGTGGCAGGCGACGGCACCGACCGGAGGAGCGGTCGCCTTGGCCGTTGGCTTCGCCGCCCTCGCCAGTTTGGCCAACGGGGAGGGGCTACGTCGTTTGCGCAGGCGCCAGCGGGAGCGGCAACTGCCCATACTCAGACGGGGAACGATCCTGCGTCTCTGAAGTGCTCGATCGAGATCGATCCCAGGGTCAGGGTTGAATTGGGCTCGAAGGGGGCCGGGCCCCGCAACCGGACCCCATCGAGGTAGGTGCCATTGCTGCTACCAAGGTCTGTGACCATCAGCTGCTCACCGAAGACTTCTAGGCGGAGGTGTTGGCGCGATACCCGCTCATCGGTGACGAGCAGGCCGTCGCATTCACGGCCGATATCGAGTCGATCAGAGACCTGGACATGAAGCGTGCTCCGACCCACCTGGCTGATGACGATGAGGTTGGATGAACCGCTCATGGGAGGTCGGTCAGGTCCGGCTGCCCTCTGAGTCTGATCCTGATCAGGGATCGGAGCTTGTGGATGATCCAATGGGGTCGCTGGGATCGGCGTGGCTTGGGTGTCGAGGCGCGGCTCGGAGCGATAAGGGCCGGTAGACCGAACAGGGCGACCGTCGATCCGAAGCCGATTGAGGTGACCAGGACGACACTATTGGCGCCTCCGCGCTCCGCTCCGTTCTGGCGAAAGATCATGATCTCGGAGCTGACCGAGACCGCCCGGCCACAGTCGACCACGAGACGGTAGGTACCGAGCTCGAGATTGCTGGTGGCGAAGCTGAAGGTCGTGGAGTCCAGATCACGATCGACGATGGCCCTCGGTTTCTGTTGGTGGCCGTGATCGGCGCTGGATAGCAGCTTGCCGGCCCTGGCTCCCACACAGCTCGGTCCGAGCCCGACGGTGGTGTCGCGCCCCTGGTGGGTGCTGGTGTCAAGGGTCGCCAGTTGCTGGGCTTGACTGACGAGGGGGGTCAGGGACTCGATGATGAGACCGGTTGTGGCCGTCGTCGGAGAGGCGGGCTCAGCTGTAGTGGCTCCGACGGTCGTGGCGCGCCGAGTGCTCGTAGTCGGGGAGCTGGTGGTGCTGGGGGCAGTGCTCGGGGTGGTACCGGACCTGGGCACGATGACGGCCCTCAGGGTCGTCGAAGGAGGCGGCTGGGTGGTAGCTGGCGCGGTTGTCGGATGCGCCGGCTGGGTGGTGGAGGAGACGGTGATCGAGGTTGTGCTCGAAATGGTCGTGCTGGCTGTTGTGTTGGTGCGCGCGGTCGTCGATGTCGTTCGACGAGTCGTGGTCGTCGGCTTGGTGGTTGTCGTCGTTGGTTTGGTGGTCGTGGTGGTAGCAACCGTGGT
>JAAETV010000604.1 GCA_024227975.1 Actinomycetes bacterium | reverse complement strand
TGTGCCCCTTTGTCCCCACCACGCCGACGCGACCACACCACCCGTCGGGTGGACGATGAACGATCTCCGCAGCCAGAACCGCACCCTGGCCCCGGTCTCTCCTATCGCCCCGGAGGCCGAGGTCGCCCCGGTCACCCCGGCCAAACGGCCCCGGTCGAACCCCCTGTTCGAGAGCTCACGGGCAGCCACTCCGGGACCCGATCGGGCCACCGCAGACACCGATCCTGATCCTGCCACCGATCCTGATCCTGCCACCGATGCCGCTGGTGATGGCGCCGCCACCGAAGACAGCGACGAACCACTGTCGTTCCCCGTCTCTCGAGACCTGCGATCCATGCCCGTCTCGGCCACAAACGGCAATGGCAATACCAAGGGTGAGGATGAGCCTGCGGCCTCAGCCCAGGCCGAGCCCGAAGCCGAGGACCAGCCAAACCAGTCTCGTGGTCGGGGGCGAGGATCGAGGACCACCAGCTCGGCGCGGGGCAAAGCCCCGGCCAGTCGCCCATCCAAGCGGCGAGAAGCGGCCGAAGAAGAGGCGATCGAAGAAGAAGTGATCGACGAAGACGACAAATTCCCGTGGCACCATCAGTTCGACGACGATGGTCCCCAGGAACTGAAGGCCAAGAGCCCGCTCCTCTCTCGGGCCTTCCGTTCGTCGGTCGGCTGAGGTTCAGGAATCGTAGATCTCGAGTGGGGGGCAGTTGCAGGCGAGGTTGCGGTCGCCGTGGGCGTTGTCGATTCGGCCAACGGGCGGGAAGTACTTGCTTGTCGCCATCCCATCCAATGGGAAGGCGGCTTGGTGGCGGGAGTAGGGGCGGTCCCACTCATCGGCCGTCAGCGTGGCTGCGGTATGAGGAGCACGGCGGAGCACGCTCTCCTCTGCGCTGACCTCGCCATTGGCCACCTCCTCGATCTCGGCTCGGATGGCAATCATGGCCGAACAGAACCGGTCCAGCTCCTCTAGGCTCTCGGACTCGGTCGGTTCGATCATCAGGGTGCCAGCCACCGGGAACGACATGGTCGGGGCGTGGAAGCCGTAGTCGGCCAGTCGCTTGGCCACATCGTCGTTGTTGATCCCGGTGGCCCCGTCGAGGGGCCGCAGATCGATGATGCACTCATGGGCCACCAGCTCATTCGGCCCGGTGTACAACACCGGGAAGTGATCCTTGAGTCTGGCCGCAATGTAGTTGGCTGACAGCACCGCCACCTCGGTCGCCCGCCGGAGGCCGTCGGGGCCCATCATCTGGGTGTACATCCATGAGATGGGCAGGATGCTGGCGGAACCCCAAGGGGCGGCCGAGACCGCACCCCCGTCCCCGAGCCCAGGACCGGAAACGACGGGGTGGCCAGGGAGAAACGGGGCTAGGTGTTCCGCCACCCCCACTGGCCCTACCCCAGGGCCGCCTCCGCCGTGGGGGATGGAGAATGTCTTGTGCAAGTTCAGATGGCTCACATCAGAGCCGAAGGCCCCGATCTTGGCCACCCCGACCAGGGCATTGAGATTGGCCCCGTCGGTATAGACCTGTCCTCCGGCGTCGTGAACAGCCTGGCAGACCTCGACCACGGTCTCCTCGTAGACCCCATGGGTCGACGGGTAGGTGATCATCAGGGCGGCCAGATCGGAGCCATGGCTCTCGATCTTGGCCCTCAGATCGTCGACGTCGATGTTGCCGTTGTCGTCGCAGCCAACCACGACCACTCTCATCCCGGCCAGCACGGCCGATGCGGCATTGGTGCCATGGGCCGACGATGGGATCAAGCACACATCACGATGACCCTCCCCCTGAGACCGCAACCATCCCCGGATGGCCAGTAGGCCGGCGTACTCACCCTGGCTCCCGGCATTGGGTTGGAGCGACACCTGGTGGTAGCCCGTGATCTCGATCAGGGTCTGCTCCAGGCTGTCGATCATCTCCCGGTAGCCCTTCGACTGATCAGATGGGGCGAAGGGATGGATGGAGGCGAACTCCGACCACGAGATCGGCTCCATCTCGGCCGCGGCGTTGAGCTTCATGGTGCAGCTCCCGAGGGGAATCATGCAGCGATCGAGGCTCAGATCACGGTCGGCTAGTCTTCGCAGCCAGCGGAGCATCTCATGTTCGCTGCGGTAGAGGTGAAAGATCGGATGTTGGAGGAACTCCGATGTCCTCCGCTGGGTCTCGGGGATGGCTGATCGGCCCAGGTCCGAGGTCGGCTCCGAGCCGCCAGCAGGGCCTCCACCGAACAGGGCGAGGAGGCGCTCGACCAGGGCTGGAGTGCTTGTCTCGTCGAAGGAGAGGCCGAGGTGATCATCGTCGATGGGACGGAGGTTGATCCTCTCCGCCGCCGCGGCCGCTACCAGGGCGTTGGCCTGGCCGGGAGCAGTGACCAGAACGGTGTCGAAGAAGGTGTCGCTTGTCTCGAACCCAAGGCGTCCCACGCCCTGGGCCAGGCTGATGGCCAGCCCGTGGACCCGCTCGGCGATGGAGGTCAGCCCCTCGGGGCCATGCCAGGCGGCGTAGGCTGCGGCCAGGTTGGCCAGGAGGACCTGGGCTGTACAGATATTCGACGTTGCCCGCTCCCGGCGAATGTGCTGCTCCCTGGTCTGGAGGGCAAGCCGCAGAGCGGGGGCACCGTCGGCATCGATCGAGACCCCGACCAGGCGCCCCGGCAGGGAGCGAGCCCGGTTCTGGTTGGTGGCCATGAACCCGGCGTGGGGGCCACCGAACCCCATGGGCACCCCGAAGCGCTGGGCTGAGCCGACGACCACATCGGCCCCCAGCTCACCGGGGGGAGTGATGACACAACAAGCCAACAGGTCGGTGATGGCCGCCACCAGGGTTCCAGCATCGTGGCAGCGCTCGATCAGAGGCCTGAGATCCTGGAGCTGGCCTGTCGTGTGTTGGTGGGCCAGCAGGGCACCGAACACCTGGTCGGCGGCCAGATCAGCAGAAGGGTCGCCGATCGTCAGCTCGATGCCGAGTGGTTCGGCCCTGGTCTCGACAACGGCAATCGTCTGGGGGTGACAGCCGGCGTCGACGAAGAAGCCGTTGCGATCGGTCTTCGAGAGCCGGCGCAGCATGGTCATGGCCTCGGCCGCCGCTGTTGCCTCATCGAGCATGGAGGCATTGGCCATCTCGCAGCCGGTGAGGTCGGCCACCATCGTCTGGAAGGTCAGCAGCATCTCGAGGCGGCCCTGGCTGATCTCGGGCTGGTATGGGGTATAGGCCGTGTACCAGGCTGGGTTCTCGACCATGTTGCGCCGTAGGACGGCGGGTGTGATGCAGTCGTACCAGCCCATACCGATCAGCGACTCGAAGACCTCGTTCTTGTCGGCGAGGCGGCGTAGTTCGGCCAGGGCCTCGGGTTCGGTCATCGGCCCCGAAACGGCCAGGGGCTCGGTGGTCTGAATGGAGGCGGGGACGGCGGCTCGCAGCAGTTCACGGGCGGTGGCATAGCCCAGGGTGGCCAGCATCTTGCCCTCATCAGCGGGGCGCAGACCGATGTGGCGGTTGGCGAAGACGTCGGACATCTAGGCTCCTCGGTGGTAGTTGTGAGGGGTGAAGGGGAGGGAGTGGACCTCGACCTCAGCATCGGATCCCCGAACGTCGGCCACCAACACGGTGCCGATCTCGTTCAGCTCAGCTGGGATGTAACCCATGGCTACTGGCCCGTCGATCGTGGGTCCGAACCCGCCGCTGGTTACGATCCCGGCGGGATCACCCTCCATGGTCCTCAACGCTGACCCGTCCCGGACTGGACGCTTTCCCGCCGCCTTCAACCCGACCCGGATCCGGCTCGGGCCGTTCTCGTACTCGGCTACGATCCGATCGGCGCCGGGGAAGCGCTTGTCGGCCCGACGCCGTTTGGGAACGGTCCAGGCCAGATCGGCCTCGATGGGGCTCGTGGTCTCGTCGAGATCGTTGCCGTAGAGGTGAAGGCCGGCCTCCAAGCGGAGGGTGTCGCGGGCCCCCAGGCCAGCTGGTTCGACCTCGGGTTGGGCCAGTAAGGCTCGGGCCAGCCGCTCGGCTTCGTCAGTGGCCACCATCAGCTCGAAACCGTCTTCGCCGGTGTAACCCGAGCGGGACACCCCGACCCCCTCGATCCGACCACCGCTGGTGCCGTCACCGTCAGAGAGGTTGAGATTGACGACGGTGAAGTCCAAGAAGACGAGGTCGGCGACGTCGGGGGCGAACCGGGCCAGGGCCTCTACTGCCTTGGGCCCCTGGAGAGCGAGCAGGGCAAGGTCGGTGCGCTCGGTGATCTCCACTTCGGCCAGCGTGCTTCGCAGGTGGGTGAGGTCGATGTCTCGGCGGGAGGCATTGACCACGATCATGTGGTGGTCGCCACGATTGGTCACGATGCAATCATCGATCACGCCCCCGTCGGGATTGGTCAAGAGGGCGTAGCGCTGGCGGCCGGGACCAAGGGTCGAGATGGCGGCCGGGGTGATGGTTTCCAGGTCGTTGCCGACGCTCTCGGCTGTGCCCGCGGTGGAGCGAAGCTCGACGATGCCCATATGGCTGACGTCGAACAGGGCGGCACTGGTGCGACAGGCTTGGTGTTCGGCGATCACACCTTCGAATCGGACCGGTAGCTCCCATCCTGCGAAGGGGGTGAGGCGCCCTCCGAGCTCGGTGTGGAGGCGATGAAGGGGAGTTGTCTTCACTTCGGTGGTTTCCATGACGGTCTCGATCTAGTAGGGAGATGAAGAAGGGCAGCGAGCGACCAGGCCCCCTCTGTCACGGATACCTGAGAGATTGGCAGCCCTTGCGGGCCGTTTTCCCCTTCGGTGGTTGATGGCCTCCTATGTGGGGAGGTGGCAACGCTCTCCAGAGTGGCTCAGTCCAGGTGGTACCGGGTGCCTGAGAGTTTCCGGGGCGGTTGCTCCTTCGGCGGGTCGATCACGATCGACCTCTCTCCCATCTGGCGTAAAGCCGTGATGGCATTATAGCGGGAGGCTTCTCCACCGTTTGTGTGGCTCTCCGACTCGATCAGATGATGGGGTCGTGGATCGCCAACTCATTGAGGGCGGCGTCGATAGAGGGCGTCTCCGGGTGGAGGGCAGTGATCCGGCTGAGCCAGGTGACCGAAATGCGGTCGTCCATGACCGTCCCGGTGTCGGTCTCGGCCGGTGGACGTTGCTCGTCACCCCAGCTCAATTTGACCTTGAAGCTGCCCTCGTGGCCAAGCTTTGGTTCCATGATGGCCTTGGCCATCGACCGAGGTGGGCCCTCGCCGACACTGGTCCAGCGCCAACCCTTGATTTCCTCGACGGGGAGGTTCGGCACATTGAGGTTCATCACCCCAGCATCTGGGGGAGGATCGCTCAGCATGGCTTCGACCATCTTGGCCCCAATGGTGGCTGCTGACTCCCATCGTTGGCCGGCCAGCATCTCGTCGTAGGCCTGTCCCTCGACCCCGAAATTGCTGACCGACTGGGAGACGGCAATCCCCGGGATTTGCCCGTTGCGGCCGGTGATAGCAGCACCAACGGTGCCCGAGTGGTAAACGGAGCGGCCGACATTGGCCCCCGGATTGATGCCGGACACGATCAGATCAGGGATCGGCCCGAAGGCCCCCAGTCGGGCGAACATGACGCACAGGGCTGGGGGGCCGGTGACGGCCCAGGCGGCGTCGATACCGTCGATGGTGGCTTGGTGGACCTCCGGTTGCATGACGTGGAGGGCTCCGATGGCAGCCCCCGCTCCCGAGAACTCCTGGTCGGGGGCGGCGACCACGACATCGCCCAACGGCGCTACCGCCCTGGCCAAAACATGGAGCCCCACAGAGTCGATTCCATCGTCGTTGGTTACCAGGATGCGGGGTCGAGTCATTGTCGGACCGTACCGGCCCGGTGGAGCGGAGAGGTAGCTGGTGTCCTAGCTCACCTACCTAGTCCAACCCATTGATCAGACGCAGAGCCTCGTTGGCCAGCCTCTCGACCTGGACCTTGTATTCGTCGGTGTCGACGGAGCTGTCGGCCATCACCCCCTGGAGGTAGCGGTTGAGTACCCCTTCGACGATGGCAGCCAGCCGCCAGTTCTGGAAGGCCCGGTAGTAGTCGATGCCGACCACCTCGAAGCCGGTTCGGGCTGAGTAGGCCTCGACCAGCTCCTCTCGGGTGGTGAAGCCACCGCCCATGGTCGGGAAGGCGGCACCGCCTCGGGTGTTCTCCTCACCCGGTTGAACCCAGGTGTTGAGGAGGTAGCCGACATCGGCCAGCACATCGCCCAGGGTGCACAGCTCCCAGTCCAGTACGGCGCTGACCGAACCGGCGGTCGGGTCGATCAACATATTGCCCAACCGGTAGTCGCCGTGGACGATACCGGTGTAGCGCTGCTCGGGCTTGGCCTCGGTCAGGAGCCCGAAGGCCCGATCCATCGACGCCAATTCACGAGTCTTGGCCGCCTCCCACTGGCGTTTCCACCGCTTGAGTTGGCGGTCGAGGTAGGCCTCCTTGCGACCCAGGTCGCCGAGGCCGATGTGGTCGGGATCGGCCAGGTGGAGGTCGGCCAATACCGTCACCACCGACTGGCTGAGCTCAGCCCTGGTCCCGTGGTCGGTCAGGTGGGCGTCGGCTACCTGGGCGTTGTGGACGACGGTGCCATCGACATAGTCCATCAGGTAGAAGGGAGCCCCGTTGACCGACTCGTCTTCACAGAGGCCGAGGGCGGCCGGTACCGGGACTGTCGTCTGGCCGACGGCGGAGATGATCTTGAACTCGCGGCCCATGTCATGGGCGGTGGCCAGCACTGCCCCCAGCGGGGGTCGGCGCAAGACGTAGCGGGTCCCGTCATCCGCTGTTACCTGGTACGTCAGGTTGGAGTGGCCGCCGGTGATGAGAGAGAACTGGTAGGGCCCCTTCGATCCGAGGTGCCCGTCGAGCCAGGCCGAAACCGACTCGGGGTCGATTCCGACGACGGTCGGCGGTGCGGCAGTGTCATCGGAAGCCGGCTCGTTCATAGCCCATATTCATAGCGGGTGACGTGTGCCCGGTAAACCTGTATGCCTCGATCCGAACTACCTTGGCTCTATCGTCGCTGTTGGTGGTGCCCGATGGTTGTCCCCTCGCTGGCAGTGGTGGGCGGCCCGGATCGGTTTGCTGGTAGCGCTGGTTGTAGTCGGACTTGGTTGCTCCCCCGACGACTCGCTCGAGCGTTCCTCGCCAACCACCCCTCACCCGTCGACGACCTCGGCGACAGTCGCCAGCAGCGAGGATGACGAGATCGTCCAACCCCCGACGGCCGAGGTCATGGCCGAGTTGGTAGACCTACCGGGTCGGCTGGCGGTGGGGAATGGGGTCGGGCTGAGCGTACTGGCGCCCGATGGGACCGAGATCGCCTCACTGCAGGATACCCCTGACGTCTTGGTCTCTCAGCCGACCTGGTCAAACGACGGGACCCGGCTGGCCTGGAGCCGGGCCAGTGTCGATGACCAGGAGCTGGTGGTGAGCGCGATCGACGGTAGCGATGAGGTGGTCACACCGATCGACGGACCCATCGTGTTCTACCTCCAATGGTCGGCCGACGACCATGGTCTGGTGTACCTGCGGACCCATACTGGGGGCCAAGGGGTCGAGATGGGACTCATCGAGCCGGGGATGAGGGCGATACCGGTGGCGGTGACCGAGCCGTTGTTCGTGGCCTGGGCCCCGACCTCGTCGACCGTGGCTATGCATGTAGCGGCCCGTCAGGTCGTCGTCGTGCCCGACGTGTTCGCTGCTCCGGGCCCAGCTCCCGACCCGGACTCTGCGCCGGACGACCAGGCTGTGGTCGTTGTCGATCCGACCGGAGGATTCACGGCCCCTGCTTGGGTCGATGACCGGACCCTGCTGGTGGCTACGGCCGAGGGACTGGCCCTGGTCGATGTCGAAACCAAGCGATCGGTGGTCCAGGTGCCGACGGAAGGTCGGGTCCAGTTCCTGCTCAGTCCCGATCGTTCAAAGGTGGCGTATCGGATCCTCGGGGATGGGGCCGACTCGCCGGTCGTCGTCCGGACCCACGCATCATCATCCCTGGTCCCGGTTCAGAACCCGGCCCCAACCGGTGGTGGGCTAGGCGTGTTCGATCTGGCCTCGGGGGAGACGACGGTGGTGACCGACCTCGTTCCTCTAGCTTGGGAGTGGAGCCCTGACAGCACTCGCCTGGCCTGGCTCGACGCCGGATTCCCCGAGATCCACCCCCGGACCCGCTGGCAATTCTGGGATGGGGCAATCTCGGTGCCATCAGCGGAGTTCGATCTCAGCGATCGGATCCGTGCCTCCTATCTGCTGTTCTTCGAGCAGTACGCCCAGTCCCAACAACGCTGGTCTCCTGACAGCAGGGCCTTCGCATTCGCCGGCCGTCTCAGGCCAGATGAGCCCGGAGACGGTATCTGGGTGCAGCTGGTCGGCGTCGATGCCCCTCCCGTTCGGATCGCCGATGGCGATGACGTGACCTGGAGTAGCCGCTAGGGCTAGGGGGTTGGGACGAGATCGGCTTGGTTGGCTTCGATCCAAGTAGCGGCGTCGACCAGTTCTGTCTGCTCGTAGCCGACCGGGAGGCGGACAAGGCCGGCGCTCGATCGGTAGTAGACCTCCCAGGCGTGGTAGCCGTGGTAGGCCCACTCGTCCTGGTCGAGTACGGCCGCGTAGGCCTGGACGGCGGAGACATAGTGGTCGGAGTTGTTGTAGCCGAAGATGGCCCGATCAAGGTTGGTGGCCCCACCCCGATCGATCAGGTACTCGGCCGCTCCCCTGATGGCGTCAGGCTCGTTGGTCGGATCACCTTCGCAACACTCGGCCCACGTCGAGGGGAGGAACTGCATCGGTCCGACGGCGCCCGCAGTCGACAATCCGTTGATACGCCCCATCTTCGTTTCGACCAGATTGATGGCGGCCAGCACCGACCACGGCACTCCGGTGGCATCAGACGCCTCGTGGTAGTAGCCGAGCAACTCATCGGCGGGGCGGGGCTCATCGATCCGCCACGCCGGCAGGGTCGGGAGCAGGGCTTCAGTGCGGAGGAGGGAGTCGAGGGCCTGACGGGCCTTCCAGTTGAGCGAGGCAGCTTCGCTCACCGAGGGATCGATGGAGGCCATCACTTCCTGGCCCCAATCCGGGTTGGCGCTGAGTACGCCGTAGAGGTGTTGCTGGCGACGACCCCAGCGGGCCGTGACCGATGGATCGACTCCGAGCTGGCGGATCGCTTGCTCGGCCTCGGTCAGTGCCGCCGCCAGCTCGGATGGTGAAGCCGGAGCTGGGGCCAGCTCGTCCAGGTCAGTGCCACCGGTACCGGTTGTCGAGGCATCGCCAGGAGCTGGAGCCGGAGTTGGCAATGGGTTGGACACCATGGTCGCCGAGGAACCCGTCGTTGCGTCCTCGCTGGTCGAGACCGCAGTTGTCGGAGTTGCCACCACGGTCGTTCCCGACGAGGATCCGGTGGCATCGTCGTCAGTCGTCCCTCCACAGGCGGCTATCAACAGCCCCAGTACAGCGATCTGTGCCGCGGCGCGAGGACCTCGGAAACGGGTTCTGGTCAAGAGGGGATCATCGGTTCAGCCGATCTCCCAACCGAGCCGCTCCGGGCCCAGGGACTGTGGGTAGAACACCACGATCCATTCGGTGGCGGCCCCGACCCGCACATCAATGGAGTGGCCGTATTCACCGTCGCCCGAGAAGACACCATCCCAGTTGTAGTCGGTGAATCCTCCCTCGATGAGGGTGGTGACCATGTTCACGTTGGGCTCGCTGGCCCCGTCGAGCGTCCAGAGCTCGATGATGTCAGTGGTCTGACCCCGGTTGTGGAAGTAGTAGTCGGCCCATACCTCCCCGACCAGTGGGTTGACCGGGATGGCTACCTCACCTACATCGCAGTACCAGTGGGTGCCTTCGGGATACCAGCGGAGGTAGCCGGCCAGAGGGATGGCCGTGCCTGTCTTGGTCACATACTCCCGGGACTCGCTGAAGGCCAGCATCATGGAGCTGCGGGGGTAGCCGTCCTCCAGGGCCTCGATCCAGTACCCCTTGCGTTCAGGATCGACGTCGGGGCCGACCACGGTGGTGTAGATCCAGTTGACGAACGTTCGGTTGCTCAACGAGCGCTTGTCTCCGAACTCGTTGGATCGGGCGAGGGTATCGGAGATCTGTTCCAGGCTGTGGCCCGACTGGTATTGGCTGACCCAGTGGCGGAATCCATTGGTGTCGGGGGCCCGGCCGAAATAGGCGTGGTAGAGCCGGGTGATCGAATCAGTCATGGCCGGGCAATTCGAGTGGAAGCTCTGAGCCTCCGTCGGACTGGAAACGACGAGTCCAGCGCTCAACGCGATCGCGGCGATGAGGAGGGCAAGCACCGAGTTCCGCAACATCACGGGCTCCTTTGAAGGACCAACTCCCCGCTGGGCCTCAAACGATACCATCCAGGCTCCGAAGTGGCTGACCGGGGGTTGGTCGACCCCATCTAGCCGAGGGTGAAGCTGAAGTTGTAGGCGCCGAGGTTGTCCTCGATGACTGATCCGGTCCCGCCCGAGAACTCGATGATGTATGTCCCGCCGCGCCCCAGCTCATAAGGGCCGTGGGTCCTGCAACCATTGTTGCCAACCCAGGCCAGTTCCTCCCTCTCCCCCAGAGGGTCTTCCAGGGTCATGGTCAGATCCTGGCGGCATTCATGATCGATGCTGATCACATCGATTTCGAGCATGTCTCCTTCCGCAGCATCGAATGTCCAACGGTCAATACCAAGTACCTGGCTGATTTCCCCTTCCAGAGCTTGTTCTGGGCTGGCCACCTGTACGTCGAGTTCGGTGAGGAAGCTGGGCACGAGGCGGTAGGCACCGACCTTGTCATCGATGACAGCACCAGAGCCACCGAAGAGCTCCAACACGTAGGGGCCGTCACGCTCCAGCTCGATCGGACCGTGGACGATACAGCGACTGTTGCCGACCCAGGCCAGTTCCTCCCTCTCCCCCAGGGGATCTTCCAGGGTCATGGTCAGATCCTGGTTACAACCATGGTCGATGCTCAGAACATCGATGGTCAGCAGAGCCCCCGTCTCGCTGTCGAACGTCCAACGGTCAACGCCGAGTATCTCGACGATCTCACCATCGTTCGACTGATCGAAGACCAGGGGAGCGACATCATGCTCGGTCAACAAGGTCGGTACGAAGCGGTAGTCGCCCGTGACCTCGTCGATGATGGCACCGTCGCCACCGACGAACTCGATCGTGTGCTGGCCACTCTGGTCGAGTTCGAACGGACCCTGGACCTCACACCCCCCATTGCCGACCCATCCACCATCACCCCGGTAGCCGTCTGGTGACACCAACACGAGGGAGAGGTCCAGATGGCATTCCTCCCCGTTGATCTTGATCATGTCGATCCCCAGGAGCTGACCTTCTTCGCCGTCGAAGGTCCAGCGATCGACCCCGAAAGCACTCTCGATCGCCCCGTCATTGAAGGTACCGAACACCACCTCGGCCTCATCGGGCGTCCCGACGGTGGGGCCCGTTCCGGCGTCACCAGCTTCGGGAAGCTCGGATACCGCAACCGCGGCCAGAGTCTTGGCGTCCGTTCCACTGGGGATCGTGCTGGCCCCCGGCCCGTCGTTCTCGGCTTCCTCACCGCCGCTGGCGTCGGCGTCGGCGTCACCAGCTTCGGAGGAGGCGGAGGCACCACCAGCATCGGACTCGGCCAAGCCGACCTGTGCGGGTGCTGGCTCGTCCCCGCCCCCACAGGCCGATGCCACCATCGCCACCACCGTCGCCACCGCGACCCACGTCTTCACCGCTGCCCCCATCCCTTCGTCACCCCTCGGTAGCACCGGTGGCCGCCTCTCGGGAGGGGTCGGATGACCACTGCGACCATGAGCCAACGAACAGCCGGGCCGGGTCGATGCCAGCCCGTTCCATGGCCAACAGATTATGGCAGGCGCTCACCCCGGAGCCGCAGTAGACGATGGCGTTCCCGTCGGCGCCGACGGAGGCGAAGAGGGCTGCCAGCTCTTCTGGGGAGCGGAACCGGCCTTGGTCATCGAGGTTGTCGGTGTACGGGAGGTTCACAGCCCCTGGCACATGGCCAGCCCGGGGGTCGATTGGCTCCTGCTCACCCCGGTAGCGCTCGGTAGCCCGGGAATCGACGACGACCGTGCCGGAACCGGCCGCTTCGGCCACCTCATCGATCGAAGCCATGACGGAGGCCGGCCAGGGACGAACGGTTCGCTCGACCGGGGTCAGTGACGTCGCCGTCGACTCCAGTGGATCAGGCCACGCTGGCAGGCCACCATCGAGCAAGGCGGCGGGCGCCCCCAGGATCCTCAGCATCCAAACCAGACGTCCGGCAATCATCCCGCCGAGGTCGTCGTAGGCAACCACGATGTCGTCGTCGCCGATGCCGACCTGGCCAAGACCCATGGCGAATACCTCGGGACTCGGCATCGGGTGGCGGCCGAGCTCGGGCGAGGCCGGAGCAGCCAGGACCTGGTCGAGGTCGACGAACACCGCGCTCGGGAGGTGACCGCGGTCGTAGGCATCGCGGCCAGAGCGGCCGTCGAGGTAGGAGCGGACATCGGCTACCTTCACCGATCTGGTACCGCGGTCGAGCTCACCTTGGAGCCATTGGGGCGACACAATCGGGGGCACGGGGATCGTCATGGTTGGCTCCTTCTTCGGGGGTGGTCTCAGCCCGGTGGGTTCAGTGGCTCCATCGGGCCAGGTCGGCACGGATGTCGTCGGAGGAGACGGCCCCTGCGTTTCCTTCGCTGGCCACGAGATACTCCGTGGCCGCTTCGAGGCTAAGGCCCCAACACTCCATCAACCCCAATCCGATCGTGCGCAGGTACGACAGATGGCCTGGGCCCCTCTGATGACGACCAGGATCAGCGCCGACGAACGTGACTACCGGATGCCCACCCGGTCCCGGCCCGAGGTTCAGGATCCGCCCGTAGAAGCTGTCGGCCACATCGACATGGGCACCGGCCGCCAGATCCTCGACCTGGAACAGTCGCTCGGGGTCCTCGCTTTCCTGATCGGTACGATCGGGTACGGTGCGGCGGTTCTCCTGACGGAAGATGTCCTCGAATTGCTGGCTGTTCACCAGCCAGATCCGCGCCAGGGTGGGATGATCAGGGTTGCGGTGCTGATCGAGCATGGCGATCGCCCCACCTCCCCAGTTGGGTGACGAGCCCCCGAAGAAGAGCTGATGCCGCAGCGGCCACGGCCGATTGGCCAGGGGGGGCGCCGGGTCCCGGGCCCCCTGTTGGGGCCGTTCTCCGGGGCGGTGGGGGGCATGCCCACCGGTCAGGTACGTGATGAACCGGGCCGCGAACAGGTTCGAGCCGTAGGCGGCGTACCACACCAGTTCCGTCATCTGAGCACCGTCATCTAGTTGCCACTACCTGAGTACCAGGCCCAACCAGTCGCCGTCGAGCCGTTCTTCGCTGATGCGCAGGCTGGGGTAGGCGGCCAGGACCGCCGATTGCTGGTCGTGGAGCACCCCGCTCACCATGATCACTCCTCCTGGAGCCAGGACCGAAGCCAGTCGAGCACCCCATTGTTGATGGACGGGTAGTAGCACATTGACGAGTACGGCATCGAAGCTGGCCCGCCCGCCCCCACACTCCCACTCACCCAGCGCTCCCACCACCTCCACACCACTGGTATCGAGGCGATCACGGTTCCGCTCCAGATTGCGTCTCGTCATGTCCAGGGCAGACGGGTCGTTGTCAACGGCGCACACCACGCTCGCCCCGACGGCCAATGCGGCCAGGGCCAAGACCCCGGTTCCGCAGCCGAAGTCGAGCACCTCATCCGGTCGCGGGGCGTGGTCGGCCAGGAGATCGAGGATGAGCCGGGTTGTTGGATGCTGGCCGTGACCGAAGGCCCCTCCCACCTCGATACTGAGCTCGACTCCAGCCACACTGACCCCGGCCAGCTCGTTGGGGTCGACCCAGGCTGCCTGGTCGACGGTCTCGATCGAGATCGTCCAGGGCACTACGTCGGTCCCGCGGGGAGCTGAACCGATGGTGCCCGCTGCCCTCTGAGCCTCGGGCTCGGTTTCGAAGCCGGCCAGGAGGTAGGAGTGAGGCTCGGTCGACGATGGGAGCGGATCGGCCAGCGGGCCTGGATGGCCATCGAGGGTGGCGATGCCGGTAGTGTTCAGCTGCCAGAGCAAGGATGAGACGAGTTCACAGTCGATGGTTGGAAGTTCTACCCGCACGATCCATCCCACACCTGTCGAGGCTAGGGGCAAGACCGACTCGGTCAATGATCTCCACGCCGCGATCGACATCGGGACCAACTCGATCCATCTGGTGGTGGCACGGGCCACGCCAGGGGGCGGGTTCGACGTTGTGACCACGGAGAAGGAGATGGTGCGACTCGGCTCCGGTGGGGGTGACATGAAGCGGCTCCAGCCCGATGCCATCGAGCGGGGGGTGGTCTCCATCGCTCGCATGGCCGAGGTCGCGGCCAGCCTCGGGGCCGATGTGACGGCGGTAGCCACGAGTGCGGTGCGTGAAGCCGAGAATCGCGACGAGTTCGTCGAACGGGTGCGACGAGACCATGGGATCGAGGTCGAGGTCATCAGCGGCTTCGAAGAAGCCCGCCTCATCCACCGCGGGGTCATCCATGCCGTACCAGTCTCGGATCAGCGGGCCCTCATCGTCGACATCGGGGGCGGAAGTACTGAGCTCATCATCGGCGAAGGGAGTGAGCTGATCGAAGCCAGAAGTTTGCGCCTCGGGGCCATTCGCCTCACCCAGAGGTTCTTCGGCCAGGCCGGCGACACCAACCGGGTTCCATCGGGCCGGGCCATCCAGCGATGCCGCACATTCCTTCGTGATCTCCTCGAAGGTCCGGCTCGAGAGCTTGGCGGTCACCAACCCCAGCTTGCAATCGGCAGTTCGGGAACCATCTCTGCCGTTGCCACCATGATCGCCGCCGCTCGGGGCGGAGATCGGCGCCAGACGAACGGGTTCAGCTTCCAAGCCAGCGAGCTGGCCTTGGCCGTCGACGAGGTGACGACGTTCTCGACCGCCGACCGTCATAAGATTCCGGGGCTCGACAGTCGTCGGGCTGACATCGTGATCGGTGGCATCCTCCTCCTGGACGAGATCTTCGCCGCCTTCGGCCTGGAGTCGATGACGATCAGCGACTATGCCCTGCGCGAAGGGGTCCTGTTCGACCGCTTCCCGACCAGTGACAACCACCTCCTTGACCTACGTCGTTCGAACGCCATGCGGCTGGCCCGCCAGCTCGATCCCGATGTCGCCCATGCCGAGACCACAGCCCGTCTGGCCTGCCAGATCTTTGACCGGACCGTAGACATGCACGGGCTCGGACCAGAGGCCCGCCAGCTCCTCGAGGTGGCTGCCATCGTCCACAACGTTGGCCTGTTCATCTCCCACTCGGGCCATCACAAGCACTCGTACTACATCGTCCGCAATAGTGAACAGCTCACCGGTTTCACCGAGTTCGAGATCGAATTGGTTGCCCTGATCGTTCGCTACCACCGGAGGAGCCAGCCCAGCGACAAGCATCCTGAGTTCGCGGCCCTGGATCCAGCGGA
Organism: Actinomycetes bacterium; assembly: GCA_024227975.1. The sequence goes on along the minus strand of JAAETV010000604.1, from coordinate 116 downwards.
GCAACATCTGGTCAGGGTCCTGGCCGGGATGCTGCGCCTGGCCATCGGCCTCGATCGCCGTCAAATGGGCCAGGTCACCGCGGTCACTGTCCGGGCCGAGTCCGACACTGGCGCCG
>JAAETV010000603.1 GCA_024227975.1 Actinomycetes bacterium | reverse complement strand
GGCGGCCGCCCCCATGGCCGCCCATCCGATTACCCGCAGGCGCTTCGCTGTCATATCAGGCACTTTCGATGAAGGTGATGAGGGACTCAGAGTCGACTTCCCCCCTGATGTGGCGCACAACGTGGCCCGACGGGGCGACGATGAACGTCTCGGGAATCTGGGCCACCTGAAAGGCCACGGGGAGGGCCGGGTCGTCGAGCACCGGCCAGTCCCCACCGTTCTCGGCGAAGAATGCGGCGACGACCTCAGGGGGGTCGTTGAAGACAATGGAGACCACTTCGGCCTGGCCGGTCTCGGTCGCCCACTGATCGAAGGCCACCAGCTCGGGGTGCTCGTTGATGCAGCCGGTGCACCACGTGGCGAAGAAGTTCACCACGACCCACTTGCCCCTGGCATTGTCGATGTCGTATGAACCGCCGGCCAGGCTGGTACCAGATACCTCCGGCACCCGTTGGCCGAGCAGCTGGTTGTCCGGGTTGAGCCGGTCGTTTGAGCCGAAGGCCAGCACCCCGATCAGAGCCACCACCACCGCCCCGACCACGAGGGCGGTCCAGCGGATCCGGTTCCCCCCCTCAGCCACCGATCAGCTCCGGTTCGGTGTCATCGGTTGTGGCCCCATCGTCTGAGTCGCGGCCGTTGCCGTCGCCGCTGTCGGTGGTCGTCGTCGGATCGGACAGGTTCGTTTGGCGACGACGGGAGGCCGGCACCAGGGCCAGGATCGTGCCCAGGACCATGATCCCGCCCCCGGTCCAGATCCACGACACCATCGGCCGGATAACAACCCGGAGCCGTATGGCGTCGTCCTCGCGGGACGGCAACTCGTCGAGCACGAGGAAGATGTCCTTGCTGAAGGTCGAGCGAACCGACGGGGTCGGCACCACACCACCGGCATGGTGGTAATTGGTGATCGCCGGCTCCCGGACGACGCCTCCGTCGATCTGGATCCGGGCGTAGGTGCGGAGCCGGCGATCATTGAAGTCGGCCCCCGGCTCCAGATAGCGGAGCTCGTGGCCCTCGACAACGACCGAGTCGCCGATGTCCAACAGCACGGTACGGTCGCTCTTGTAGCTCTCGCTGGCAGCCAGGCCGACGGCCAACACCACAACACCCAGGTGCACGACCATGCCCCCGTTGGTACGGCCGACCAGACCCCGCCAGCCATGGCGGCGAACGGCCAGCAAGAGTTGGCGAGCGGCAGTCCCGCCGGCGAACCCGCCAAGGCCAAAGGTGAGCACCGGCCAGAACCCTCGGGCGCCGAGCACCAGGGCCACAGCCATCGAGGTCACACCGGTCATGGCCGGCCAGAAGAGGCGGACTGACAGCAGCTCAGTCGAGGTCTTGCGCCACGGTAAAAGGGGAGCAGTGGCCATGAGGAAGAGCAGGGTGAGCCCGACGGGACGACCCAGGGAGTCGAAGTAAGGGCGCCCGATCGTCAGCCGGGTGCCATCCCAGGCCTCGGCGATGAGGGGATAGATCGTGCCCAGCAGTACTACGAAGGCGAGGGCCCCGAAGACGAGATTGTTGGCCAGGAACGAGGCCTCACGGGAGACCGGATGGTCGATGGCTCCAGGTGAGCGCAGCTCGTCACCCCGCCAGGCGATCAAACCGATCGAGGCGGCGGCGAT
>JAAETV010000602.1 GCA_024227975.1 Actinomycetes bacterium | reverse complement strand
GGCTGGGTCGGTGGGGGAGGGGCCGATGAAGATCGGATCACCAGGTGGGTGGCGATCGTGGTGCTCGCCTCGGCGTGCTTGCCTTCCAAGAGGGCCTGCAGTAGCTCTGCTGCCCGAGCGCCGTGTTCATACACAGACTGGTTCACTGTCGTCAGGCCGACAGCTTCGGCCAGGCCGGAGTCGTCGTAGCCGACAATCGAGATGTCGCGGGGCACGTCGAGGCCGACGTCGCGAGCCACCTTCATCGCCCCCAGCGCGACTTCGTCGGATGCCGCCAGCACGGCGGTCGCGCCACTGGTCCCGCTCAAGAGCCGGGTCATCGCCTCTCGGCCGCCGGCGAAGGTCATTTCGCATGAGAGCTCGGTGATCTCGGTGCCCGCCCTGGCGGCTGCACGTCGCCAGCCCGTCCGGCGCTCGCGGAGATCGCTATGTCTGGTCGTGGTATCGATCGGGCCGACGAGGATGGCGAGGCGCCGGTGCCCGAGGCCGATGACATGGTTGGCCCCGCGCTCGGCGCCCCCGATGTCGTCGGCGTTGACCGCTGGGTACCCAGCGTCGAAGTCGCCGATCGTAACGATGGGCGTCGATGCCAATCGGGGGGTCAGGGCATCGGATGGATCGACGTTGACGATGATCATCCCGTCGATTCCGCCCCGGAGCGGTGCGTCGTTGAGCAGGGGTCGCTCTGGCCGATCGTGGCGGACGCGGTACAACAGGAGGCGCCGTCCCTCACGGCTGATCACGGCCTCGGCTGCGGCGATCACGTGGCCGTAGTAGGCGAGCTCGAACTCAGGCACGATCATCGCCACCGTGTTGGTCAAGCCACCAGCCAGGGTCGACGCTGCCGGGTTCGGGTGATAGTCGAGCTTGTCGGCCGCGGCCCGGACACGGGCCCGGGTCTCGGCCGAGACCTTGGGCAGATCGCGCAGCGCACGGCTCACCGTCGACGCCGACACGCCGGCCAGCTTGGCGACGTCCTCGAGGCTGGGATTCATTGGGCGAGATCCCGGTAGAGCCACCTCGAAGACCAGCGATCGATACCGACTGTTCCATCGACCAATTCTCCCGAGCTATCGCGCCACGAGCCGTTCGGGAGAGAGACCCGCGTGCCTCGTCCGCTGACGTTCACGGCAACCACAGCTTCGGTGCTGGTGTTGCTGCCGGTGTCGGCGCGGCGGTGCACGACGATCGAGTCGTCGCCACTGTCCAACACCGCTTGGGCGGCATCTGGATGGAAGGCTCGACTCTGGCGCCGGAGCCGAAGCATGGCCGACAGGCTTTTCCACACTCCGCTGGCGCGAGAGTTGGGTCGGGCCAGCTGAGCCGTGAGGTCCCCGAGGCGGTAACGCCCCCGGTTGAGATCGCGCCCATGGCCAGACGCCGCGAACAAGTCGACATCGTTGCCCCGGCCGAACAGTGAGTTGAAGTAGATGAGCGGGACACCCCGCAACGCCAGGATGAGGGCGTGGGAGGCGACGTGTCGGCGTTGGGCGTCGCCCTCACTATGGCCATGGCCAACCAGGGAGAACCACGAGCCGGCGAGCTCGTAGGGCTGTGACCCGGTTCCTGACTCGTAGCTGTTGACTACACCCCCCGACGCCCGCGTCAGTGTCGCGAGGGCGGTGGTTTGCTCCTCATCGAGGATGTCCTCGACCGGACGCAGGCCGACACCGTCGTGAGAGGCGAGAACGTTCAAGAACCAGCGGTCGCGGGCGGGGAACCGCAGATCACGGAGCCAGTCCTTCAGGGCACCTGTCGAGCCCGATGTGAAAGAGTGCAGAACCAGTGGTGGCAGGCAGAACTGGTAGATCGCCTGGGATTCCCGCCGGTTGGATGGTCCGAAGTACGTGATGTTCTGGTCGTGAGGCACGTTTGTCTCCGTGACCAGGAGGATACCTGGGTCGATTTCGTCGAGGATGGCCCTGAGCAGCTGCACGACCGCGTGCGTCTCGGGGAGGTTGATACTTGGTGTGGAGGGGTCCTTCCATATATAGGCGACGGCATCGAGGCGGATGGCGCCAGCGCCGGCTGACACATATCGCAACAACATCTCGATGACGGCAAGCAGTACCTCGGGTTGGCGGAAGTCGAGGTCGACCTGGTCGGCGGAGAATGTCGTCCAGAGATGGCTGGTAGAGCCGTTGTCGAGGGTGAACGGCGTCATCAGTGGGCTGGTCCTCGGTCTGACTACAGCCGACACGTCGGTCCCTTCGGCGAGCTCGCGAAAGAACCGTCGATACTCTGGGTTGCGGCTCAGATAGCCCCGGAACCAGTCACTTCGGGACGAGACATGGTTGACGACGGCGTCGGCTGTCCATCGGGTCGACGCAGCCAACGCTTGGATATCGTCCCAGCTGCCGAAAGCGGTATCCACCTCGTCGTAGCTCACGACGCTGAATCCGCCGTCGCCCGATGCTGGGTGGATCGGCAGTGTGTGAACCCCGCTGATATCGGGTGCGAGTACGTCAGCAGTGAAGCGACGCAAGGTGGCCAACGGTGATGCATCTCCGGCGCTGAGGTGATCGGGGTAGGCGATGATCCACGCGTCGTGCTCCGAGACGGCTTCGTGTTTGACCTGTGGCCGGCGAAGCGTCCCAAGCATCTCGTCGATCGCATCGGTGAGCTCGGTCGCGCCGCTGCCGTACAGCTGATGCAGGAGTGCGAGACGGAGATCTCCAGGCCCCGGAGAGTGCTTGGCGTTGGCTCTTCGCTGCATGGTGTTTGCTAGTTCCTCGGTGGCTGTCGCTGGAAGGGTGGCTGCCTAGTTGATGGCATGGGGATGCTAGAGAATGCAAGCGCATGCACCACTCAAGAGAGGAACGTGGCCGGGATATCTAGGGGAAACAGTGTGTTCGATGTTGACATCCGGTTGCCAGCTGTGCAAGCGTTGCGACCCTGGACGGGGAGAATCAGCGCGATCCAGGATCCTCAACGTCGAAGGACCCCGAGAGGTCAAAGGCTCAATAGGGAGAACCGCCATGTTCACCAAGGTCCCGCCCGACCCCAACCCGAGGCGACGCCATCTGTGGCTTCGTCTCGTCGCCGCATTGGCGGCGGTCATCCTCTTCGCTGCGGCGTGCAGCGACGATGGTGATGAGGATGCAGAGGACTCGGATACAACCACGGCCGATGAAGAACCCGAGGAGACAACGGGAACGACGGAATCAGCCGAAGAGGAACCCGCCGACGATATGCCGCTGGCCGGTGAGCGCATCAACTTCTGGAGCACGGAGACCCAGCCCGAAAGGCTCGTGGCCACCCAGGCAATCATCGAGGCGTTTACCACCGCCACGGGTATCGAAGTAGAGCTCGTCGCCGTCGGTGAAGACGACCTGCCCCAGCTCATGACCGTGAATGCTGCGTCGGGCACATTGCCCGACGTCGTGTTCCACCCGGTTGACTTCACCGTCGGTTGGGCTCAG
>JAAETV010000601.1 GCA_024227975.1 Actinomycetes bacterium | reverse complement strand
GTGCTGGGCTCGACCCTGACCGCCGACTACCTCATGCTGGCTCCCAACCAGGGCGACTTCAGTAACCGCTTGGCCGCCGAGGTCGACGCGCTGCCCGAGTTCGAGCAAGTCTCGGCCGTCCGCTACGGGTCGATCAGGATCGCCGATAGCGAGAAGGCCGTCGCGGCCACCGATCTGACGGTGCTCACCGGTCTTCTCGATGTGGGGGTCCTCAGTGGCGACCCTGCCACGGTCGCTGATCCCGATCACATCCTCCTGATTCAGGACGCGGCAGATGAACTCGGTGTGGTGGTCGGTGATTCACTGCCCGTTGAGTTCGCCGCCACCGGCGTGCTGACCCTGACGGTCGGTGCCATCTACGACAACAACTTCCTGATCGGCGACTACATCATCGATCTGTCCGCTTGGGATCGGAACTTCGACGCCATCAACGACAACGTCATCGCGGCCAAGGTGACCCAAGGGGTCGACCTCGAGACGGCCGGGGCCGCGCTAGCGCCGCTGGAGGCGGCCTTTCCGCAGCTCGATTTTCAGACCCGTGAGGAGTTCCAAGCCGATGTCGAGGGTCAGCTCGATTCGATTCTCGTCGTCATCAACGTGCTGTTGGGCTTGGCCATCGTCGTCGCTCTGCTGGGCATCGCAAACACCATGGCGCTATCGGTGCTGGAGCGGACCCACGAGCTCGGCTTGATGAGAGCCATCGGCATGACCCGCCGCCAGACCCGGAGCCTCATCCGGCTGGAGGCCGGAGTCGTTTCCCTGTTCGGTGCGCTCCTCGGAGTGGTGGTCGGCATCATCTTCGGCTGGGTCGCGGTATTGGCCATTCCGGACTCGTTCATTGACCAGCTTTCCATTCCCTGGCTCACCCTGGTTATCTACGTCGTCATCGCCACTGTCGCCGGGTTGCTCGCCGCTTCGTTCCCGGCCCGGCGGGCCAGTCGCCTCAACATCCTCGATGCCATCGCCGAGTTGTAGTCACATGACCCGCCACCTTCGGTGCTGACATCGAGGAGGCCCGCTGTGCCAGCGGTTTGTGTGGCCTCTGCACAACATCGATGCCATCCGACTGCCCGTCTCTACCTGCTCGGGAACCTCGCCTGACCGGCACATTGGTGGCTCGGGCCCTCCAAAGCCTCGGCCGGCGCGCCGCGATCATTAGTGGCGCTCTGTGAACGGCCTCAGAAACCTCAGACGAGTTGTGGCCATCAAT
>JAAETV010000600.1 GCA_024227975.1 Actinomycetes bacterium | reverse complement strand
AGCCAACGTGAACCGCACTGTGATCTTGCGGCCGCAGGCAACGTTTGATCACGCCGGGAGGCCACCCTCGACCAAGCCCTGACCAGCCGGTCAGCGTTGGGGTCTCGACCTTCACCGGGGCAGACGGAGCCTGTTCCGGAGCATCATCGGAGCCGGTCGTGATCGTAGTAGCCGCCGTCGTGGTCGTCGGTGCCGCAGTGGTGGAGATCCCACTCGCGTCGATCTTGTTGGCGTCGACGAGGAGGAGTTCGATCAGCGGGCCGCCCTCACCATCTTCGATGGGAATCCCGACATATGTACCCCGGCTGTCGACCAGATCATCGACAAATACGTAGGTGCTCGGTATCTCACTGATCACCTCGAAGGGATCGCCTGACCCATAGGGCCTAATCGAAATGGCAGACGGATCGTGAGCCGGATGAAGTCGCCTATCGGCGCGCCGTCTTCGTTCACGATTGTGTCGACGAGGTCAGATCCATCCCAAAGCGCGTCGTAGGCTGGGCGTGCCGGCCGAAGCTGCTGGGCTGCACGTCGACCTCGTGCTGGTGTGATCGAGGTCCCTCCTTGTGGCGCACCGGCGGTCGATGGCTTCGCCCTTCAAGAGTGCCGAGACAAAGCGTCCCGGGTCGCCGGGTGGGTGCAGGTTCGACCGACACGATCTCCGCTGTGTTCGGATCCGCCTGATGTTGCCAAGTCAACAGCGGAGCTGTGCGCGAGGAGGGACTTGAACCCTCACGTCCTTTCGGACACAGGAACCTGAATCCTGCGCGTCTGCCAATTCCGCCACTCGCGCGAGTGGTGAGAGGCGATGGTATCCCGCCCAGCAGTCAGAGGCACCGCTCTACTAGCCTTGCGAGCGCGAGCGGTCAGCTGTTCGTGGCATGCTTGATTATCGCTACGAGTTGAATGGGTAGAGGCACGAGTTGGTCTTACGGAATTTCGAGGATCGGTTGGAGCGACTGGTCGAGGGGATGTTCGCGCGCGCCTTCCGAAGTGGTCTCCAGCCCGTGGAACTGGGGCGACGTTTGGTCAAGGAGATGGACTCCAGTCGCACCCTCGATGTGCGGGGGAGGACCTTGGCTCCCAATCGTTTCGTCATCCGGGTCTCCAGTGAGGACCAGCAGCGCTTCGCCCAGGTCCAGCAGTCGCTGACAACCGAATTGCAGGCCACGGTTCGCGAACACGCCGAGACCGAGAATCTGACCTTCCTCGGTCGGGTCTCGGTCGAGCTCCAAGAGGACCCGAGCCTGAAGGTCGGCCTGTTCGGGATCCACCCCACCTACGACGAGTCAGTCCCCGTCGACGAGCCGAACGCCTGGCTCGAAGGGCCTGACGGGTACCAGCATTTCATCCAGGGGGGAGTGTCGACGATCGGACGACTGTCCGATTCCGACATCGTGATCAACGACCAGAACGTCTCCCGTCGCCATGCCGAGTTGCACTCCGTCGGCGACAACTATGAGTTGGTAGACCTCGGTTCGACCAACGGAAGCAAGATCAACGGGCAGCGTGTTGGGCGCCAAGCACTGGCCGACGGCGACCAGGTAACCTTCGGTGCGATAACCCTTCGATTCAGGCGTGTCTAGTTCTTTGTCCCGCCAGGGTTCGATCTTCGGTAGCCTGCCAACCGGTGACCGATTCGTTGTTGACCTTGCTCCGCTGGTGCTTGCTGGGGCTCCTCTATCTATTCTTCTTCAGGGTCCTGCAAGCGACATGGGCCGGATCGCGCGCTCAGGCACGCCAAGCAGCCCCGGCTCGGGCCCCATCAAAGGACAAGAAACGGCGCAAGAAGGCGGCTTCAGGCGGCAGACCGGCTGCGGTGCTAGTGATGTTGGAGCCGGCATCGGCGGAGGGTCAGGAGTTCGCGGTGAACGGTGAGATCACTATGGGTCGAGCGGCCAGCTGCACCATCACCCTCGACGACACCTACATCTCCCAGCTTCACGTCCGGGTCAGCCCTGATTCGGGAGGGGTGGCCATCGAGGATCTGGGCTCAACCAACGGGACCTACCTGAATAGGCAGCGAGTCACCTCCAAGGTGATAGGTACAGCTGGAGATCGACTCCAGTTCGGCGGCATTGTGATGGAGCTTCGTTGATGCAACTACGAGGGGCCATCGCGTCGCATGTGGGCAATGTCCGGGATACGAACCAGGACCGGGCTCATTTCGGTGGCTATGTTGCCGCCGTGGCCGATGGAATGGGGGGACACCAGGGGGGCGAGATGGCGGCCAGCATTGCCATCAAGGAGTTCCTCGAAGTTGTTGATCCGATTGTTCCCGGTGGGCTCGTCGAGATCGTCGAAGGGGCCAATCGGGCCGTCTTCGAGCAGGCCGCCGATCCCGACCTGCGGGGTATGGGAACCACCCTCGTCGCCCTGACCCTGCGTCCCGAAGAGGAGGTCATCTGCGTCGTCAATGTTGGCGACAGTCGTGCCTACTTCTCGCGCGGTGATGTCTTCGAGCAGGTGAGCCTCGACCACAGCCTGGTCGAAGACCTGGTTCGCCAGAACCGCCTCACCCCCGAGGAGGCGCTCACCCACCCCCAGCGGAACATCCTCACCCGCGCCCTTGGCATTGCCTCACACGTCGAGGTAGACCGATTCCTCCACGCCGTCGAGATAGGTGACCGCTTCCTTCTGTGCAGTGATGGCCTGTTCAACGAGGTCACCGAGGACGAGATCAGCCGCATCCTCACTGAGTTCGAAGAGCCAAACGATGCAGCCGACACCCTCGTCAACGCCGCCCTCACCGGGGCCGCCCGCGACAATGTGACGGTGGCTGTGGTCGACATCGTCGCTGACGGTGAAGGAGGCAATGTCTCGTCTCTGGCCCCTGAGACCCTCCAGGTGCCCGTGGTCCCCACCAGCGCTGACGACACCGTCGAGGTCGAACACCCGCCGAACGAGGCCGACCACGATTTCAGCGGAGACCTCGACTTCGGTGAGGGTGCGGCTAGCAAAGCCGTTGGCGAACCGATCGTCCGATCGGCGGGTATGACCCAGGCCGGCGAAACGGCCGGCGCGGTTGGCGTTGATGTGGCCGAAGTCGATACTGCCATCGCCGACGAGCAGGCCCACAACGGACCGGTGGGCTCGGCTGCCACCATTGAGCTTCCCCCAGTGGAGTCGTCGCAGCGGGGATCACAGTTCCGTCGCATCCTGATCGGCCTCATCATGTTGGCCGTGGCGGCCGGCGCCGGGTACTACGCGGTCAACTCCTATGCCACGAACAAGTGGTTCGTAGGAACGACCGAGTCCGGACAACTCGCCATCTTCAATGGCCGGCCCAACGGCTTCTTGGGGGTCGACCCAACGGTCGATGAACTGCTGGACATCGCCTTCGACGACCTCCTGAAGGAGAGCCAGGTCAAGGTCGAAAAGGAGGAGCTGTTCGACTCACTCGACAAGGCCAGGGTATTCGTCGAGAGTCTCGACCTGAGGCCGCCCGGGGTCGACGCACTGGAGCAGATCGAGCCGACCGACGAGACTGACACCAGCACCCAACCAGACCAGCCATCGAGCACAGGCTCGACTGACGCTGAGACGACCGAGACCTCTGCCGCCCAACCCCCTCCTCCGACGACCGCCGCCCAGTCGACGACCACCACTACGGATTAGCTGACCGTGCGGGCTCGCAACCTCGAGCTGAGCCTTCTGGTGCTTGGCATGTTGGTCACGGTGGTGTCCTATGCCACGCTCAATCTGGAAGAGACGACAGACGTTCAGGCCCGGGTCATCGGCTTCTTCATCATCGTGGTCGTGCTCCTGATCGGGGCCCACCTGGTGCTGCGCTACACCGCACCGAATGCTGACCCCCTCCTCCTCCCCTTGGCTGCCCTGCTCAACGGCCTTGGCTATGTCGTCATCGCCCGCATCGACCCGGGTCTGGCTGACAGCCAGGCGGCCTGGACCTTCATTGGTATCGGGGCTTTCAGTGCCACCCTGCTTCTCATCCCCGATCTGAAGTGGGTGGCAAACTACCGCTACACCCTGGCTCTGGCCGGTGTGGCCCTCCTGATGCTGCCCCTCATTCCTGGCCTCGGCCGCAATATCAACGGTGCCCGTATCTGGTTGGCCGCCGGCCCCTTCTCCATCCAGCCCGGTGAGTTCGCAAAGGTTGTCTTGGCCGCCTTCCTGGCCGGCTACCTCGTCGACAAGCGGGAGTTGCTCTCCATCTCCAACCGGCAGGTACTCGGCCTCAACCTTCCTGCCTTCAAGCATCTCGGCCCCCTCCTCCTCGCCTGGAGCGTCGCCCTCATGGTGATGGTCCTCCAGCGCGATCTCGGCTCGTCGCTGCTGTTCTTCACCCTGTTCCTCGTCATGACCTATGTGGCCACTTCCCGGGCTGCCTATGTGGTCATCGGGCTCGTCATGTTCTCCGCTGGTTCCTATGTCTCGTGGAGCCTGTTCGACCATGTCCAGCGCCGGGTTGATATCTGGTTCGACCCCTTCGCCGATCCCAAGGGGGCAGGCTTCCAGATCGCCGAGGCCTACTTCGCCCTGGCCGACGGGGGCATCACGGGTACCGGGCTGGGCAACGGCCTGCCCCACAAGATCCCGTTTGCCGCTACCGACATGATTTTCGCCGCCGTTGGCGAAGAGCTGGGACTGCTCGGCGCCACTGCAGTCTTGGCTGCCTTCATGTTCTTCGTCAGTTCCGGCTTCCGGGTGGCAGCCACCGCTCCCGGTGGGTTCGAGAAGCTGCTGGCTGCTGGCCTTACGGCCCTACTCGGCTTCCAGGCCTTCATCATCATCGGCGGCGTGTTGCGAGTCCTCCCCCTGACCGGGGTCACCCTGCCATACATGTCGTACGGTGGCTCGTCGCTCATCTCCAACTACATCGTGCTGGCCCTCCTCATCCGCATCTCAGACCAGACCCCGGACCGGATTCCCGACGAGGCCGGAGCCCAGCAGCCGGCCCTGGTATGACCCCATGAACACCCCTCTGCGCCATGTCATGGTCGTACTGCTCGGCTGTTTCTGCCTCCTGTTCCTCCAGCTCAACCGGGTTCAACTGGTCGACGCCGAGTCCCTCCAGGAGAATCCCGCCAACACCCGGACCCTCCTGCGTGACTATGACGTCGAGCGGGCAACCATCATGACCAGAGATGGGGTGGTCGTCGCTTCTTCCAGCCGTTCGGACGGTGGGGTGTTCCAGCTCCAGCGCACCTACCCTGAGGGTGAGCTCTATGCCCACACCGTCGGCTACATCTCGTTCACGGTCGGGGCCGAAGGGGCGGAGCGCAGCTACAACGACGAGATCGTTGGCCGCACCGCCCAACAACAGCTGGCCAATCTGACTGACCTCCTCGATGCCAGCCCAGAACCCGGATCCGTCACCCTCACACTCGATCACCGGCTCCAGCAGGTGGCCCGCGAGCAGCTGGGGGAGAGGCAAGGCTCGATTGTGGCCATCGACCCCCGTGATGGGTCCGTGTTGGCTCTGTGGAGCTGGCCATCGTTCGATCCCAATCGTGTCTCGAGCAACAACACCAACGAGGCAAACGATGCCTACCAGGAGCTACTCGAAGCCGAAGGCAATCCTCTAAGGGCCAGGGCCTACCGCGATATCGAGTTCCCTGGATCGACCTTCAAGGTCATCACCGCCGCCGCGGCCCTGGAATCAGGGGCGGCGACACTGACCGATCCTGTCTTCCCCGCCACCACCTCCTACACCCCACCTCTCACCTCCCGCTCCATCAGCAACTTCGGTGGACGGGAATGTGGCGGTGACCTGGTCGAGTTGCTCGTCCAGTCCTGCAATGCTCCCTTCGCTGAGCTGGCGGCGGAGACCCTTGGCCCCTTCGTCATGGTCAACCAAGCTGAAGCGGCCGGTTTCAACGCTGTGCCGCCCTTTGACCTTCCGGGTGCCGTGGCCAGCAACTACCCGACGGACTACGGCGCTCAGCTTCAGGCGCCATCCCCGGCAGTACCGGCCGGACTCTACGAGAACACCCCACTGCTGGCCCAGACCGCCATCGGCCAGAACGACGTGAAGGCCACCCCCTTGCAGATGGCCTTGATGGTGGCCGGGATAGCCAATGATGGGATCATCCCCAGCCCTCATGTGGTGGACGAGATCACCGATTCCGACGGTCGGGTAGTCGATCGGATCGAGCCCGACCCCTGGCGCATGACGATGGAGGCGGCCAATGCTCGCATCCTCCAGGACGCCATGATCCAATCTGGTGAGCGGGGTACGGGTACCGCGGCGGCCGTCGATGGCCTCGTGGTTGGAGTGAAGACGGGAACAGCCCAACGGGGGACCGATCCTCCACTGTCGAATGCCTGGATCGTCGGCTT
>JAAETV010000599.1 GCA_024227975.1 Actinomycetes bacterium | reverse complement strand
GCCGGGCTGCCCGGGCTGTCCGGCGTAGAGCAGCGAGTCGCCCGTGGTGGTGGTGCGGCGGATGGAAACCGGATAGTCGGTCGAGGGATCGAGGGACCTATTGCCGTCGAGGCGGATGAGTCCATTGGCGCCGGCGACCCACACCTGGCCACCGGCTTCGGCAACCATGCCGTGGGCGCTCAAGTGGGGTACCCGGCGCAGGGCGGTGGGCGCGAACGTGTAGCCGCCGTCTGCTGACGGATACGCCACGCCTGAAGCCTCATCGGCTGCGATCCACACACGGCCCTGTTGGTCTTCAGTCAGTCTGTTGATGCGGCCTGAGCCCTGGGCCAGCAAAGTGTCGAAGGTGGTGTCGGGCACGAAGCCGAGATCGCTGGTCTGCCCGTGGCGGCCCCGCCGCGACCCGGTCTCAGCATCCATCCGACACAACAGACCGCCGGCCCGGAACGTCACTCGCCCGGCCACGGCTGTGGCGTGGACCGATCCGGCAGGCAGACCGTCCGCGACGTCAAACCGGGTGATGATCGGTGGGTCCGGGTCGGCGGCTGGCTCGAGTCGCAGAACCCCCGTGGTCCTCGTCCCCAGCCAGAGCTGTCCCAGCGCATCCTCGACGATGGATCTCACCTGTTCCCGCACGCCGTCGATGCGTTCGGCGTCGGTCCACCGTCCGGCGCCCAGACGCATCCGTACCAGCCCGTCGCTGAGGCCCAGGTAGAGCAGCGTCGGATCCCGCCGGGAGCGATGCAGCGCGTAGACGTGCTCCTCGGTCTCCCACAGCATCCGCCCGGAGTCCACGTCAAAGAGACCTCCGTGGTACCCCGCCAGTAGCGCTTCCTCGGTCGACAGCAGCGACCAGCACTCGGTGGAGATGCCGGGTATCGGCTCGAAGCGCGCTGGAGCGCCGGCTGCCGCCGGACGCAGCCGGTAGACGCCCAGACTGGTGGCCGCGTAGAGACGGCCCTGATGCCGCGCGACATGCTCGACGCTCCCGAGCAGGCCCAGCGTTTTGTCGAAGTAGGACAGCGACGTGTCCGCCTCGACGCGGGCCAGGCCGTTGTTGAGGCCCAGCCACAGCCCGCCTTGCCGGTCCACATAGGT
>JAAETV010000598.1 GCA_024227975.1 Actinomycetes bacterium | reverse complement strand
TCCCCCAGGTCAAGGCGGACGGAGAACGGCCTCCGAGTGATTGGGCGGCGCCGGTGATGGTTGAGCCCGAATCAGTTGATGTCAGCCCCGCACCAGATGCCGATACCGCTGCTCCGGTGGATGCTGGGACAGCATCAGCAGGGACGACGGTGGCGACGGCTTTGGCCGGCCCGGATGTAGCGGCCAGCAACGGCGATGATGGTGAGGGCGACGGCGCAACTCCAGTCGAGGTCGAGACCAAGCTGTCGACCGAGGTCAGTCGCGAGAAACCGAATTCGTCGTGAGGAGCAGGCTCCGGCTCTTCGTCCTCGTTGGAGCTCTAGCCACGGCAGTCGATGTTGGAACGGTTCTGGTTCTTCAGAGCTGGCCCCTCCTGCTTGCCGACGCTGTGGCCCTCGTTGCCGCCGCCGGCTTGGCCTATTCCTTGAATCGGACGCTGACCTTCCGGGCTCAGCCGACGGCTCGGTGGGTGCGCCGTCCTCTTGCCTTTGCCACCACGGCATTGGTGGCGGGCCTCGTCGATGTTGGTGTATTGGCCCTCCTCCATCGGCTGGGTATGGTGCTGGTGCTGGCCAAGGTGGGGGCGGTACTCGCCGCCGCCACGATCCGTTGGATCGCCTACCGCAGGATCCTGTTCAACGAGGTCCGTCGTGATCTGGCCCAGCGTCTCATCCGACCGCCGTCGGTGGGGAAGCTTCGGCTCAGTGTCATCATCCCCGCCTACGAAGAGGAGACACTCATCGGTGGCACCATCGAGGCTGTCAGAGGCGGACTCGGAAAGGCACTGGAATCAGACGACTTCGAGCTCATTGTGGTCGACGATGGCTCCCCCGACCGCACCAGTGATATCGCCGGCGCGGCCGGAGCCCGGGTCGTGCCGATGGAAACCAACCAGGGAAAGGGGGCGGCGGTGCGAGCCGGCGTCGCGGCCGCTGAAGGCCGGACGGTGGTGTTCACCGATGCCGACCTGGCCTATCCCCCTCATCTCATCGTTGACGTCATGGAACAGGTCGAGCAGGGGTGGGACGTCGTGGTCGGCAGCAGGCGACACGATGACACCAACACCCTGGTACGGGCCCGCCGAGTTCGTGAGCTCGGAGGGAGGGCCATCAGCCTGCTGACCCAGATCGTCCTCCTCGGCAATTTCCGTGATACCCAGTGTGGGCTGAAGGGGTTCCGTGGCGATATCGCCAAGACCATCTTTGCTCGGTCCAGGATCGATGGGTTCGCCTTCGATGTCGAGATCTTTCTCATTGCCGAGCAGGACCGCTTGTCCCTCACTGAGATCCCCGTGGCGGTCACCAACCGCTCCGGCTCATCGGTCCGGATCGTGGGTGACACCATCGGGTTGCTAGTCGACTTGTTCCGGATTCGGCGCTGGGCCGGCGGTGGTCGCTACCGTCCCAGCTCAGCTCAGGCTGCGGTGTTGGCCGCCGGGCAATCACGCGATCAGACTCCCTGAGTCGATTCCTCGATTGTTCGGGGCTAGACCAGGGGGTCCGGTACCCTGCGGGCGTGACAGACTCATCCATCGCCGCCCTCGAGGACATCGTCAAGGCCTATGACATCCGGGGCGTCTATCCGGACCAGATCAATACTGAGCTGTGCCAAGCCCTCGGCACCGGATTTGGAGGCTTCGTCCGCCAGGTGGAGCCGAATTCTCGGTCGGTCATCATCGGCCGGGATATGCGCCCATCGGGCCCGGAACTGGTCGATGCCTTCGCCGACGGCCTCCAGGCCCAAGGGTTCGACGTCATCGATATTGGCCTGGCTTCGACTGATCTGTTGTACTTCGCTTCCGGTTCGCTCAACCTTCCGGGTGTCATGTTCACCGCCTCCCACAATCCGGCCCAATACAACGGCATCAAGTTGTGTCGGGCTGGGGCGGCCCCGGTGGGGGAGGACAGCGGTCTCGGCGACATCAAGCGCATGGCCTACCAGGGGCTGCCTCCAGCCGAGAGGCAGGGCTCTCGATCCAGCCGAGACTTGCTGGCCGACTTCGCCAGCCATGTCCGCGGTTTTGTCGAAGAGAAGAACCTGCGCCCCCTCAAGGTTGTGGCCGATACCGCCAACGGGATGGGGGGCCTCGTCGTCCCGGCTGTGTTCGACGAGCTCCCGTTCGAGTTGGAGATCATGTATCCGGAGCTCGACGGCACCTTTCCCAACCATGAGGCGAACCCGATCGAGGTGGAGAATCTGGCCGACCTGCGAGCCAGGGTGCTCGAGACTGGGGCCGATATAGGTCTCGCCTTCGACGGTGATGCCGACCGCGTCTTCCTCGTCGACGAGCGGGCCGAACCTGTTTCGGGCAGCCTGACGACGGCCTTGTTGGCCAAGGCTGTGCTCGAAACGGACCCCGGGTCGACCATCATCTACAACCTGATCTGTTCCAAGACCGTGCCCGAGGTGATCGCCGAAGGGGGAGGCAAGGGGGTGCGGTCGCGGGTAGGGCACTCATTCATCAAGGAGCTCATGGCCGAGACCGGGGCCGCCTTTGGAGGCGAGCACTCCGCCCACTATTACTTCCAGGACAACTGGCGGGCCGACTCCGGCCTCATCGCTTCGGTGCTCGTGCTCGAACAGCTCTCACTGGCAGGCCAGCCCCTTTCAGAGCTGCTCGCCCCCCTCGACCGCTACGCCGCGTCGGGCGAGATCAACACCAGGGTCTCGTCTCCGGCTGAGGTCATCGATCATGTCGGCGCTCACTATGCCAGCACTCGCTCCGATCGGCTCGACGGGTTGACCGTCGATGCCGGTGACTGGTGGTTCAACCTGCGCCCCTCGAACACCGAGCCCCTCCTTCGCCTCAACCTGGAAGCAGCGTCAGCCGACGCGGTGGCCGAACGGGTGGCCGAAGTCCAGGCCGTCATGGGCGAGGCCAGCTGAGTAGTGGATCACCTCGTCGGAGAGGTGAGACCCTACGCCTGGGGTGACCGGCACACCATTGCCGGACTCCAAGGGAGGCCTGTCCCTGATCAACCGGAAGCCGAGCTTTGGTTGGGGGCACACCCCTCAGCCCCCAGCTGCCTGGTTGAGGCGGGCGAAGCTCTAGACCAAGCTGTCAGTCGCGATCCCGTGGGAGTTCTGGGCCCGGGTGTGGCCGAGCGCTTCGGCCGTTTCCCCTTCCTGTTGAAGGTGTTGGCGGCAGCCAAACCACTCTCGATCCAGGTCCACCCTGACCGGGCTCGAGCTGGATCGGGATTCGCCAGGGAGCAAGCAGCCGGGATCGCCCAGGACGATCCCAAGCGGATCTACCGCGATGACAACCACAAGCCCGAGATCCTGTGCGCTCTCACCTCGTTCGAGGCCAAGTGCGGGCTCCGGCCCCTTGACCAGACGATGAGCCTGATCTCGATACTGGCCGAAGCCGGAGGCCACCCCCTCGACGAGTTGGCCAATCGGGTCGAGGCCGCGGCCAGCGATCCAGGACGTGGTTTGGCCGACATTATCGGCTGGTTGGTGCGACTTCCCACTGATCAGGCTCGGGTCCTGGTAGAGGCGGCGGTCGCGGGGGCTGGTCGCCTGGGTGGGACGGCGGCCAGCACTGATGCCAGCCCGTTCGGGCCCGAGCTCGAGTGGACGGTCCGTCTCGACCAGTTCCATCAGGGGGACATCGGGGTCGTCATCGCCCTGCTGATGAACCATGTCGTGCTGGCTCCCGGTCAGGCCTTGTTTCTGGAGACCGGCAGCCTCCATGCCTACCTGGCTGGCGCCGGGGTCGAGCTGATGGCAAGCAGCGACAATGTGATCAGGGGTGGACTCACCGTCAAAGCCGTGGATGTCGATGAGCTCTTGGTTGTCGTCGATACCACCCCGGCGCCAGCGCTGGTCCAGACGGCGACGGATGGGGCCCACCTCTTCGCTGCCCCTATCGCCGACTTCTCGCTGACCAGGATCGGCCCAGATCACATCCAGCATTTCGAGCCGATCGGGCCCGAAATCATTCTGGTGACCTCAGGGGAGGCGATCGTGTCGACCCTCACAGGGCCGCCACGCTCCAGCTCCCTAGGCCGCGGCGGGGCCGGGTTGGTCCGGGGGACCGAGGGTCCCTATCGAGTCGAGACGGGAGCCGCCACGATCGCCTGGCGGGCTGGTGTCGGCGATCTCGCTCTCGGCCACCGTTAGGCTGCACCCATGGCCCTCGATCCGCAACTACTGGAGATCCTCGCCTGCCCTGAGGACAAGGGTGCTCTGCTCTATTTCGAGGCCGAGCATGCCCTCTACAACCCTCGGCTCAAGCGGCGCTACCGGATCGATGACGACATTCCCGTGATGCTCATCGATGAGGCCGAGTCGGTGGGCGATACCGAGCACGACCGCCTAGTGGCTCTGGCCGCCAGCGAGGGTATAGAACCGACCTTCTAGGCCACTGCCAGACCTTCCTACAACGGCTTCAGCTGTCCATGATGGCTTGCCAGCGGGCCAGGACCGTTGAATCCCCGCTCACCTCTGCCGCCGCTGGTCGTCCCCATAGCCTCAGGATCACGTCGGAGGCCGACCCTCGAACGGTTGTGTCCGCTTCCCTGCTGGCCCCCTCGGAGTCGATCCAGACACCGTTCTCGCTGACGGCAACGTCCCACGTTCGGTCTGGGGTCACCAGACGGAGGAGGGGAGTACCGGTGACCTGAGTTGCTGGTGGGGCGTCGAGGAACACCTCGATCAGTTCGTCGATCCCGTCGGCGGCCAATTCGTTGGGAACCTCAACCTCATCGGCCAGTTCCGCCACCGGTTCGCTGGCCCGGGTCCGAGCTTCGGGAGGAAAGGTTGGTTCGTTGGCCGTCGGGTCGCCCTCGGCCAACTGGCTGAGCCAGAAGGCAAAGACGCCGGCCGTGTGATCTCGCAACTCAATGACGGTCCAGCCGGGGCAACCGATGACTGCTTGTGCAGGTTCGTCGAGAGCGGCCAGGTGTCGGTCGAAACCGTCGGCTTCGGACCTGATGTAGGCGAGTTGCTGTTTGAAATCGATGTGCATGTCACCCAGATTCTGGCAGACGGGCTGTAGCCTTGCTTGGTCCTTCCGGGCTGCCTTGATTCGGGCCAGCAGGCCTCAGCCCTCCCCATCAAACACCATGAAAGGGAGATGCTATGACCGCCACTGAATCTCGTCCCCGAAGGGTCGCCGACGGCGACTACAAAGTAGCTGATCTCGATCTGGCCGGGAGCGGTCGCAAGCAGATCGAATTGGCTGAACATGAGATGCCGGGCCTGATGTCACTCAGGGCCGAGTACTACGACGAACAACCCCTCGAGGGGGCCCGTATCACGGGCAGTCTGCACATGACGGTGCAGACCGCGGTCCTGATCGAGACTCTCACGTCGCTCGGAGCCGATGTCCGCTGGGCCAGCTGCAACATCTTCTCGACCCAAGATGAAGCAGCGGCCGCCGTCGTCGTCGGCCCCATGGGCACCACCGAGCGCCCGGAAGGGGTCCCCGTGTACGCCTGGAAGGGCGAGACGTTGGAGGAGTACTGGTGGTGCACCGAGCAGGCGCTGCGCTGGCCCGACGAGAACGGCTCACCAAGCCTGATCCTCGATGATGGAGGCGATGCCACCCTACTGCTCCACAAGGGGGCGGAGTTTGAACAGGCCGGAGCGGTCCCTCCCGCCACCGAGGACGATCCCGAGGAGTGGGCCGTCATCATCGACCTCCTGACCAAGCTCCAGGGCGAAGACAACACCCTGTTCAGTCGCATGGCCGAGGCAGTTCGGGGTGTCTCGGAAGAGACGACCACCGGGGTCCACCGCCTCTACGAGATGCGTGACCAGGGGTTGCTGAAGTTCCCCGCCATCAATGTCAATGACGCTGTCACCAAGTCGAAGTTCGACAACAAGTACGGAACTCGTCACAGCCTCCTCGACGGGATCAACCGGGGCACCGATGTGATGATCGGGGGCAAGACCTGCGTCGTGTTCGGCTACGGCGACGTTGGCAAGGGTTGTGCTGAGGCCCTACGAGGTCAGGGAGCCCGGGTCATCATCACCGAGATCGACCCCATCTGCGCCCTCCAGGCCGCTATGGATGGCTATGAGGTCTCCACCATGGAACGGGTGTTGGAGACCGCTGACGTATTCATCACCAGCACCGGAAACAAGGACATCATCTCGGCCGAGATGATGGGCCGGATGAAGCAGGGAGCGATCGTCGGCAATATCGGTCACTTCGACAACGAGATCGATATGGCCGGCCTCTTCCGTCAAAGCGATGTCCAGCGCATCAACATCAAGCCTCAGGTCGATGAGTTCCGCTTCCCCGATGGCCACTCCATCATCGTGTTGAGTGAGGGTCGGCTGCTCAACCTCGGCAATGCCACCGGGCATCCGAGCTTCGTGATGTCGGCCAGCTTCACCAACCAGGTCCTGGCCCAGATCGAGCTGCACCGCGACGCTGAATCCTACGGGATGAATGTCGTCACTCTCCCCAAAATCCTCGACGAGAAGGTGGCGCGCCTCCACCTCGATGCCCTCGGTGTTCGCCTCACCAAACTAACCCAGGAGCAAGCCGACTACATCGGGGTACCTGTGGATGGGCCGTACAAGCCTGATCACTATCGGTATTGAGGTTGGTGGCTGATGTAGTCGGCCGCCGACATACATCGGGGTACCTGTGGATGGGCCGTACAAGCCTGATCACTATCGGTATTGAGGTTGGTGGCTGATGTAGTCGGCCGCCGACGTCACAGGCCCTCTCTATTGTCTGGTTCGTGTTCTTCGAGCGGCGGTGTCCGGGGTGTGGAGATCAGGCGGCCCGAATCTGTGGGTCGTGCTGGTCAGCACTTGTTCAATCGGCTCCGTCACCGTCGGAGCTGGCAGCCATAGGGCAGGGCTTGGGTCTCGATGGTTTGGGCGCCCTGGGCTCCTATCAAGCCCACTCTCGGCGGATCCTCTTGGCCGCCAAGAATGGTGGCCGGTTCGATCTACTGCGGTCGCTAGGGGCCGACCTGGCCGACCTGGCCGACCTGAGGGGAACGAAGGCGGCCGTCATCACCTGGGTGCCGGCCAGCCGCAAGATGAAGCGTCGGCGTGGCTATGACCAGGGTCAGATCCTGGCGCGGGCAATGGCCCGCCGAACCGGGATGTCGGCCCGGTGCTTGCTGCGGCGCGACAGCCGCCAGGCTCAGGCTGGGGCCACGCGCTCCGAGAGGCTACGCGGGCCCGATCTCATTGGGCTCGGCCCTTGTCCGTCGTCGGTGATCCTGGTCGACGATGTGTGCACCAGCGGAGCATCGTTGGCGGCGGCGACCACCGTCTTGCGGGCACATGGGGCGGTTGATATCCGTGCCAGTGTCGTCGCTGTTGTACCCGGGACCTAGGTCCCAGAGCGGTCGTTGGTGGTTCGGCGACAGCCCTCTGATGAGTACAGTGTTGGTGAGCAAGGACCTGGAGGTCATAGATGGAAGTCTCAGTAAGTGGACGTCATACCACCGTCTCGGAGAAACTCCGCAACCAGACTGTTGAGAAGATCGGTCGTCTCGACCGCTACCTGGGTGGCATGGATCGAGCCGAGGTCCATTTCTGGGAGGAGAAGAACGCTCGCTCCGATGCTCGGGAGTACTGTGAGGTCACCCTGGAGGGCCACGGTCACCATGTCCGCTGTAAGGTCCACGCCCAGGATGGGTATACAGCCATCGACCTTGCCGTTGACAAGCTGGAGCGTCAGCTTCGCAAGCTCAAGACAAAGATCGAGCGCCGCCGCCATAGTCGCGACAAGCCCCAGATCGAGGCGGAGCTCGTCCCCGAGAGCCTCCTGAGTGATGGCGAGCAGGCCTCTGAGTCTGTCTACCAGATCGTCAAGACCAAGCGTTTCGAGCTGACCCCGATGGAGCCTCACGAGGCTGCGTTGCAGATGGATCTGCTGAATCACGACTTCTACCTGTTCACCAACGCTGATACCGAGAAGTCCGCCATCGTGTATCGACGCGATGACGGCGACGTCGGCCTCATCGACGTCGACTGACCGAATTCGATCGAGCGAGGTCTGCCGATCGGTCGCTTCGCTCCCCACAAACCGAGTTTCGGCTCCGCCGAAACATCGGCGGGGCGAGGGGGCCGTAGAATGGTGCGGACATGAAGCTCCTGGACAAGATCCTCAAAGCCGGCGAAGGCAAGCGACTGAAGGTCGTGCAGGCCGTGGTCGAGCCGATCAATGTATTCGAACCGGAGATGCAGGGTCTGAGCGACCACGATCTCCAGGCCAAGACCGCCGTTTTTCGCGATCGTCTGGATAACGGCGCCGATCTCGATGACCTGCTCCCCGAGGCCTTCGCCGTAGTCCGTGAGGCGGCGTGGCGGGTGATCGGGCAACGCCACTACGAGGTTCAGCTCGTCGGTGGCGCCGCTCTTCACTGGGGCTCGGTAGCCGAAATGAAGACAGGTGAGGGCAAGACCCTCGTCTCTACCCTTCCCGTCTACCTGAATGCCCTGGCCGGCAAGGGTGTCCATATCGTCACCGTCAACGACTATCTGGCATCGTTCCACGCTGAGTGGATGGGCCGGGTCTACAGCTGGCTCGGTCTGGAGACTGGCCTGGTCATACCGGGCCACAACGACCCGAACTTCAAGCGGGAGCAGTACGGGCGCGATATTACCTACGGGACCAACAACGAGTTCGGGTTCGACTATTTGCGCGACAACATGGCTCGGTCTCTGGACGCCATGACCCAGCGAGGCCACGGCTATGCCATCGTCGACGAGATCGATTCGATCCTGATCGACGAGGCTCGGACCCCGCTCATCATCAGTGGCAAGGTTCGAGGTGCCGCTGACCTCTACTACCGGTTCTCTGACGTCGTCAGCCGACTCCAGCGTGATCAGGACTATGACGTCGACGAGGAGAAACGCATCGTCGCAATCACCGACGACGGCATCTCTCGGGTAGAGGAGATCCTGGGGGTCGAGAACCTCTATGACGGAGTCCAAGGCGATCTGGTCCACCAGCTCAACGCAGCATTGCGAGCCAAGGAACTGTTCCAGCGCGACCGTGACTATCTCGTTGCTGATGGCGAGGTCAAAATCGTCGATGAGTTCACCGGTCGGATCCTCGATGGTCGCCGATGGTCCGATGGTCTTCATCAGGCTGTCGAGGCCAAAGAAGGGGTCCAGATCAAAGAAGAGCAGCAGACGATGGCCACCGTCACCCTGCAGAACTACTTCCGCCTCTACGACAAGCTGGCCGGGATGACGGGTACCGCTATGGCCGATGCGGCCGAGCTGGAAACCACCTATGGCTTGGCCGTGGTTCAGATTCCAACCAACATGCCTATCATCCGACGTGATGAGCCAGATCTGATCTACAAGTCTGAAGCAGCCAAATTCGAAGCCGTTGTCGACGATCTCGAGGAACGGGTGGCGGCCGGCCAACCGGTCCTGGTCGGTACGGCCTCGGTGGAGAAGTCCGAGCACTTGGCAAAACTCCTGGTCAAGCGGGGCGTTGATCATGAGGTGCTCAACGCCAAAGCCCACTTCCGAGAAGCTGACATCGTGGCCCAGGCCGGCAAGCCGGGTTCGGTGACGGTGGCGACCAACATGGCCGGTCGCGGGGTCGACATCATCCTCGGTGGCAACCCTGAGAAGTTGGCCGAGCGCGACACCAAGGCCGAGGGTCTCGAATTCGAGTCTGACGATGGGGCCACCCATTACCAGAAGCGCCTGGATTACTGGTCCCCGATCTGTGAAGAGAACGGCGATCATGTTCGCGACGCCGGCGGGCTCTATGTGCTGGCAACGGAGCGCCACGAGAGCCGCCGTATCGACGATCAGCTCCGTGGCCGGTCTGGCCGGCAGGGCGACCCCGGCGAGAGCCGCTTCTACCTCTCTCTCGAAGACGACCTGATGCGGATCTTCGCCACCGGGGCCATGAATTGGGTGATGGACAAGGCCCTCCCCGATGATGTCCCCATCGAGTCCAAGATGGTGACCAAGTCGGTGGAGCGGGCTCAGAGCACCGTTGAGCAGCGCAACGCCGAGATCCGCAAGAACGTCCTCAAGTACGACGAGGTCTTCAACCAGCAGCGCAAAGTGATCTACCGGCGCCGCCAGCAGATCCTCGAACAGGGTGACCTCCGAGAGGACAGCATCGATGCCATTGCCGACGTCGCTGATCTCGTGGTCAGCACCCACTGCATCGAGGAACTGGACGATGCCTGGGATCTCGAAGGGCTCCTGACTGAACTGCGCTCGTTCTGGCCAACCGAGCTGACCGAGGATGCTCTGGCCGCCACCAACTCGACCGAAGAGCTGCGGACCCTGATAGCCGACGAGGGCCGGGCACGATACGAGACTCGTGAAGTCGAGCTCGGAGCACCCGTGATGCGCCAGATCGAGCGCCAGGTCATGCTCCAGTTGATTGATCAGCGCTGGCGCGATCATCTGACTGAAATGGACTACTTGCGAGAGGGCATCAGCCTGCGGGCCATGGGCCAGCGCGACCCTCTCACTGAGTGGCAGCGGGAGGGCTTCGACCTGTTCAGCGCCATGATGAGCGCTCTCGCCACTGACTTCATCAAGTACATCATGCATGTAGAGGTGGCCCGCAAGGTTGATTCGAGTACCGCTGAAGGAGCGGATGGAGCCGACAACGGAGCCAAGAGTGAGGCCAGTTCATCGCCGGTGGTCGGAGCTGCATCCATCACCTCCAACGTGACGGCCCCAACGGTCAATGAGGCGGAGCTGACAGCGACCAAGGACGGGGTCGATGATGAGCCAAAGGCCGACAAGCCGGTCAAGCAGCAGACCGTTGTCAAGGACGAGTGGGACAAGACCCCACGAAACGCTCCTTGCCCTTGTGGGAGTGGCAAGAAGTTCAAGCTGTGCCACGGGTAGGGGTAGGCCATGGCTGATCTGACCGAAGACCTCAAGCGGCTACGCACCGAACTGGCCGAAGCCGAGCACTATCTACGCATCGAGGAGATCCGGGCCCGCCTGCCCCAGCTGGAGACTGAGATGGGGCGCCCCGACCTGTGGGATGACGCTGAACGAGCGCGTTCGACCCAGACTGAGTTCACCGCCATTCGTGAAGACCTCGCCCTCTATGACCGGATGGCCACCGGCATAGACGACGCCGAGACCCTGTGGGAGCTGTCGCGCGAGGAAGATGATCTGCCGCTGGAAGCCGAAGCGGTCGAGCTGATCGAGTCGTTGGGTGAGGAGTTCTCCGAACTGGAGCTCCGCGCCCTGTTCACCGGCCAGTATGACGAGGGTGATGCGGTCTGTGAGATTCACTCCGGAGCAGGAGGAACGGATTCTCAGGACTGGGCCGAAATGCTGTTCTTCATGTACCGCAAGTGGGCCCAGAGCGAAGGATTCGACATCGAGGTCAGCTCCAGCCAGCAGGGCCAGGAGGCAGGTATCACCTCGGCCGAGTTCGTGATCCGGGGCCGCTACGCCTACGGCCTGCTCCAGGCTGAGCGCGGTGTTCACCGCCTGGTCCGGATCTCACCATTCGACTCCCAGGCTCGGCGCCATACGGCCTTCGCCTCGTTCAGCGTTGTTCCGTACATCGAAGATGCAACCGACCAGATCGACATCGACGAAAAGGATCTCCGGGTCGACGTCTTCCGTTCCTCAGGAGCCGGTGGCCAACACGTCAACACCACCGACTCCGCCGTTCGGGTGACTCACCTTCCCACTGGTGTCGTCGTCTCCTGTCAGAACGAGCGAAGTCAGCATCAGAACAAGGAACGCTGTATGCAGATGCTGGCCATGAAGCTTGTCGATCTGGAGCGTCAAAAACGTGAGGACATGCTGGCCGATGAGGCCGGCGAGTCGAAGAAGGTGGAGTGGGGGAGCCAAATCCGGTCCTATGTGCTCCAGCCCTACCAGCAGGTCAAGGATGAGCGTTCTGGTGAGACCTCTGGCAACCCCGAAGGGGTCCTGGATGGAGCCGTCGGGCCGTTCATGGAGGCCTGGCTGCGCTGGCGGCGCGCTGGTCCCGCAACCAGCTGAGCTCGTGACAACAACCATCGCTGGCGAAGCGGTACCCTTGACTGGCGGCATGAGGTCTAGATGATCAAGCTTGAAAACGTGACCAAGGAGTACCCCGGGCACTCCGTAGCTCTTGTCGATGCTGATGCTGACATCAGCAAGGGAGAGTTCGTCTTCCTCGTCGGCCCGTCAGGATCGGGCAAGTCGACGTTCTTGCGACTGCTCAACAAGCAAGAGGAGCCGGACGCCGGGCGGATCTATGTGGCCGGCAAGGACATCGGGCAGATGTCGAGCTGGAAGGTACCGATGCTGCGCCGCAACATCGGGGCCATCTTTCAGGACTTCAAGCTCCTCCCGACCAAGACGGTGGCCGAGAACATCGCCTTCGCCCTCGAGGTGATCGGGCGGCCCCGGAGTGTGATCCGCACCCAGGTACCGGCCATCTGTGAGCTGGTAGGCCTCGGTGACAAGATGCTGAAGTACCCCAATCAGCTCTCCGGTGGTGAGCAGCAGCGGGTGTCGATCGCCCGAGCCTTCGTCAACCGGCCCCTGATCCTCCTGGCCGACGAGCCGACCGGGAACCTAGATCCTCAGACATCGATCGGCATCATGCGCCTTCTCGACCGCATCAACAAGACGGGAACGACGGTGGTGATGGCCAGCCATGATCGTGGCATCGTCGACACGATGCGCCGCCGCGTGATCGAGCTGTCGCACGGTGAGATCGTTCGTGATGAGGCCCGTGGCGTTTACGAGTAGAGGAAACCATGGCATTCAGAGTTGACTATCTGGCCAAGGAGACAGGAAACAATCTCCTCCGCAATCCGACGCTCACGGTGGCAACCGTGTTGACCGTCGCCGTCTCGTTGGCCCTGCTCGGATCGGCGCTCCTCATTCGCCAAGGGGTTGAGGGCTTCAATTCCCGATTCCAAGATGGGGTCGAGTTCATCGTGTGGATGAACGCCGATGCGGCCCCCGAGAACGTCGAGACCGTACGCTTCTTCCTCGAGTCATCGCAGACGATCGAGCGGGCGAGCTACGTCAACCAGGAAGCCACCTTCCAGGAATTCCAGGAGTACTACGAAGACCAACCAGAGGTCCTTGACCTGGTCGAGCCAGAGCAGCTTCCAACGTCGTTTCGTGTGGTGCCAAAGGTCGCGAACCTGGCTTCGATCCAGTCGCTCGGCAATGAGATCGTGACCCTGGCCGGGGTCAGTGGCGTCGACTACGCCGAGGAGTACATCAAGCAGCTCAATGAGCTGACCAGCCGGGCCTCGACGGTCATGATCGTGGCCGCCGTGTTGTCGGCCGTGGCTTCGGCCATGCTGATGTACAACACGATCCGCACCGGAATGTTTGCTCGCCGGCGGGAAATCGAAGTGATGCGCCTGGTCGGAGCGACCAAGTGGTTCATCCGGATCCCGTTCATGATGGAAGGACTCCTCCAAGGAGTGATCGGGGCCTTCTTCGCCGGTGTCGCCGTGTTCGGGTTGAACAAGGTCATCGCCCGCTCGATCGAAGGCAAGAGCGACCTGGCCATCCTGGAGAGCTTCGCCCTCGGCAACGATCAGGTCCTATGGGTCGTGATCGTGTTGCTCGGCGCCGGTGCTGCCCTCGGTGCCTTCGGCGCTGGTATTGCGGTCACTCGCTACCTCGATGCTTGATGTAGCTCCGAGAAAGGCCATGGCCTGATCCCGCCCATCTGATATGGCGTTCGTGCCCCGGGCACTAGGTGTGCCCTGCGGGCAGCTCGAGATTCTCGGGGCGGCAAGACTTGTCACAAAAACACGAGTTGTAGGCCCCAAGAATCTAGCCTCATGGCATGGTGTGGATAGTTGCCGTCATTGTCATCGTCGTTGGCGGGTTCATCATCTTGGCCGTTGTCGATCTGATCCAGGTCACGCACGCTGTTCGTCGGAACTTCCCCATCATCGGAAGACTCCGCTACGTTCTCGAACGAATCGGGCCCGAGCTCAGGCAGTACATCGTCACCGACAATGATGAGGAGCGTCCCTTCAGCCGGGATCAGCGCCGCTGGGTCTACTCCTCGGCCAAGCTGGAGAACCCATATTTTGGTTTCGGTACCGACAACAAGATGGCGATGCCCCAGTACTTGCTGATCCGTCATTCAGCTTTTCCCTATATGCCTCCTACCCACGACGATTTGCATCCCATCCCGGTGGCCAAGGTGATGGGGGAGTGGAGGAATCGCGAGTTGGCCTTCCGGCCAGCATCGGTGGTGAACATCTCGGCTATGAGCTACGGCTCGTTGTCAGCGCCGGCCGTCGTATCCCTCAACCGGGGAGCCATGCTCGCTGGCTGCTTGCACAACACTGGCGAGGGGGGCATCAGCGACCACCATCGCCATGGTGGCGACCTGATCTTTCAACTAGGGACTGGCTATTTCGGAGCCCGCGACCAATCCGGTCGGTTCAACCTCGACCTCCTCCAGGAACGGGTAGCCGCTGACCCGGTACGAGCCATCGAGATCAAGCTGAGTCAGGGAGCCAAGCCTGGCCTCGGGGGTGTCTTGCCTGCGGAGAAGGTGACAGCAGAGATCGCAGCGGTCAGAGGGGTCGAGGTTGGGGTCACGGTCGCCAGTCCGGCCCGCCACGCCGAGTTCGACTCGGTGTCCTCGATGATCGACTTCATCGAGCGGCTGGCTGCAGCCTGCCGAGTCCCGGTCGGGATCAAGTCCGCCGTCGGTCAACGCCAGTTCTGGGTCGAGCTGGCTGATGAGATGGCCCACCGAGGCGTTGGGCCAGACTTCATCACAATCGACGGAGGAGAGGGTGGCACGGGGGCGGCCCCGCTGGTGTTCAGCGACAATGTTGCCCTGCCGTTTCGTAGCGGTTTCGCCGAGGTCTACTCGACCTTTGCCAGCCGAGACATGCACGACAAGGTCGTCTGGATCGGATCGGGCAAGCTGGGCTTCCCCGGGGAAGGCTTGTTGGCTATGACCATGGGGGCAGACATGGTCAATGTCGGCCGCGAACCCATGCTGGCCATCGGTTGCATCCAAGCTCAGAAGTGCCACACTGGCCACTGCCCGACCGGGGTCGCGACCCAGTCGAAGTGGCTGATGCGGGGTCTCGATCCGATCGACAAGTCAGCTCGGGCCGCCAACTATGTGATCTCGCTTCGCCATGGGCTGCTCCAGTTGGCCAATGCTTGCGGTCAGGCTCATCCTGGTGCGGTGGGGGTTGAGTCGATCGGCTTCCTCATCGAGGGTGGAGACCTCGTCTCCCTGAGGGAACAGTACGGCTACGACCCGGCGTGGATGGCCGCCGATGAGACCCGGCTGGCTGAGATCTCGTCGCTGATGGCAGGGTTCTCGAGCTCGATCGGGAACTAGCGCTTCCTGATCAGGGCCGGCATGACTGGCGTCGGGCCATGGTCGTTTGGGGGCGGCTGGGACGGAGACTTGTGCCTCGCCCGGGGATCTGTGACTCTTGCCAGCCATGAGCTATGAAACCCTCCTCTATGAGGTCGAGGATCATGTTGCAACCATTGTCCTCAACCGGCCCGAGCGTCTCAATGCCTTCAATGAAGACATGCAGGTCGAGTTGCTGGAAGTGTTCGACATCATCGACGCCGACGACGACGTGCGAGCCGTGATCATGACCGGCTCCGGGAGGGGGTTCTGTGCTGGCGCGGACCTGGCGACTCGTGGGAGTGGCAGCTTCGATGCTGCGGCCAGGGGTCGAGACGTGGAGCAGGCGAACCGTGACGGTGGGGGTCTGGTCAGCCTTCGGATCTTCGATCTGACCAAGCCGATCATTGCCGCCATCAATGGACCGGCGGTCGGGGTTGGTATCACGATGACGCTGCCGATGGATGTCAGACTGGCGGCTGAGAGCGCCAGGATCGGGTTCGTGTTCGCCCGGCGGGGCATCGTTCCTGAGGCCTGCTCCTCATGGTTCCTGCCCCGGGTTGTCGGCATATCCAAGGCTGCTCAGTGGTGCTACTCGGGAAGGGTGTTCGATGCCGCTGAAGCGGCGGACGCGGGACTGGTGGAGCTCGTCCCCGACGACAAGCTCCTCGACCGGGCCCAGGAGATCGCCAGCGACATAGCGGTCCATGCTGCACCGGTATCGGTTGCGGTCACCCGCCAGATGCTATGGCGGGGCCTCACGTTCGATCATCCGATGACAAGTCATCGTGTCGACTCTCGCGCCATCCAAGCCCTGGGGCAGCTTGCTGATGCCAAGGAAGGGGTGTCGAGCTTCCTGGAGAAGAGGGCACCCGAGTGGTCCATGAGACCATCGCAAGACTCGCCTGATGTCTTTCCCTTCTGGGAGGACCCGGAGTTCAGCTGAGGTCTTGCTGATTGTCATAAACTGAACAAGCATCAACCTGCTCGGTCTAGATTCGAGCTACTGTGCCCGGTCGTGTTGGGCGCCCGATGAGGCCTGTGAATATGAAACCCCAAGTCGTATCTACCCGCCATGAACCATCCACTCGATGGCAAATCACCGTTGTTGCTGGTCCTGTGGGCCTGGGTGCCGCCTGGAGAACCGTTGGTTTGGGGTCGTGTTGAGCGGCTTCGACTCTGTTGATGATCTGGATTCCTGCCTCCTGGGGGTAGAGCTCGGACGAAACCGGGTCAGGCTCGCTCTCCTCGATGGGGACGGCCGGCGTGTGATGAATATGATCGAGCGGCCAATCGCCAAGGGTGGGGGAACGCGGGGTCTTGTCGACCAAGAGTTGCCAACTCGCGCTGCCCTCGGCGCTGCGCTGGACCGGCTCGGGTTGGTGAACGGACAGAGGGTGCCGGTGGCGGTCACGATCGGATTCGCCAATTGCGGTGTCGGTAGTGGGCCCGACCTCCGAGGATGGTTGGAGGAGATGAGCGAGGAGCTCGGTGAGCCCATCATCTTCACCGGTGACCATGGCATCTCGTACGCGCCAACCCAGTGCGTTGAGTTCGCCGAGCGACTGTTCGGTCATGCTGGCCTCCAATTGCTTGCCGTCGAACTGGCTCCGGTCGCCGCCGGTCGTGTAGTCGGCCGCCTCTCTTCGGCGGCCATGACGCTGGGGTCGGGGGTTGCATGGTCGGCCCGGATTCTTCATGACCAGGTGATGGAGGCATTCGAGAGTGATGGCCCATTCGATGAGGCGGTCCATGTCTCGGCCAATGGGGTTTCGGGTCCCCTCGGTGCTCTGGCTGGGGTCGCAGTTGAAGAGAACCTCTGCCGGATCCGGCGGGTCTCGGTCGCAGCCTTGGGCCCGGCGGTCGGTGCCGCCCTTTCACTACTGCGTGAGTCCCCCACCAATCTGCTCCAAGGCGAGGCCACCTTCGGACCGGTCGGCCTCCATGGCGGTGAAGAGCGAGCCCACGAATCGTTCCACGAGAACGGGTCGATGGGTGTGGCTCCCGCTACAGATCTGCTTCCCCACGAGGCCGAGGGTCGAGGGTCGGAGGCCCGCCCCGATGACACCCACCAACTCCGGCGACGACCGGAGGTGATCGCGTCACACCGTGAAGGATCACCGTCACCGGGTAATCATCGCGTCGATGCCTTCGATGATGACCCGCTCGACGGTGACGTCCTGTCACCTGGTTTTGACGACCTCGCCGGGATCGAAGCGTTCGCTCATCCCGATGACCTGCCACAGCGTGGCTTCAGCACACGCGACTTCTTGCTGGGAGCCCTGGGCATGCTCATCCTGGTCATTCTCCTCTGGCTGATCGTCTTATAGTACAGCCGGCGATGTTTCGGCTGGGCCGAAACTCGGTAAGGGCCTGCTCCGCAGGCCCGACGTGGTTGTTGTTTTGGCTGTGTCCTGTGCGGGTGGGTACAGCCGGCGATGTTTCGGCTGGGCCGAAACTCGGTAAGGGCCTGCTCCGCAGGCCCGACGTGGAGCTGGGGGGAATCGAACCCCCGTCCGTCGAGGAGTCATCGAGTTCGCTACGACTATTCCCGTGGTTTCGGCCTTACGGCTGCCGGTCTGCCGGGTCAGGGGGAACCCTTCGGGCTCCTACCGCCTGGGCTTTCCCAGGAGTCAGCGGTCTTTGCCTGCCGTCAGCGGTCTCTCCCGCTGTCCATCACTGCTTCTGTTGCCGGGCTGCAGCGATTCGACCCCGCGTGGCCTCACGGCTCGCGATGTTCCTCAAACCACCTGAAAATCAGGCAGCAAGAGCGAAGTCAGCCTTGTTGGCGCTTCTGAAGAGCCCCGTTTAACGAGTCTGAGCAACTCGAGTCGCAACCACGACTTCTCGTCTCGACGTCGAAACCGATCAGCCCCGGGTCGAGGTCATGGATTGACATGATCCTCTGTCAAGTATCAACCCTCCCGGAAGGGAGGAAGGTCCACTGTAGTGGACCAGATCGGCTCACTCCGCACTATTCAACGTGACCGGTCGGCCAATTCTCGTCGCGCTTCGCGGTCAGCGTCACGCTTCGCGATCATCTGACGCTTGTCAACAGTCTTGCGGCCACGACCGAGCCCGAGCTCCAGCTTCGCCCGACTGTCCTTGAAGTACAGGGCCATGGGGACCAAGGTCAGGGGCTCCTGTTCGGTCCGGGAGAACAGGCGGTTGAGCTCGTACCGGTGCATGAGCAGCTTTCGCTTCCGAGTGGCATCGGCGGCAACATGGGTAGAGGCCCGAGAATAGGGGGCGATGTGGAGGGCGACGAGCCACAGCTCACCGTCCTCGAAGCGGGCATAGGCGTCACTGATCGTGACGTTCGATTCCCGCAATGACTTGACCTCGCTACCACGCAGGGCGATGCCGGCCTCGAATGTCTCAGTGATCTCGTAGTTCCGCCGGGCCTGCTTGTTGGTAGCAATCATCTTCACGCCCATGGGTCCAGGCTAGGAGGCAGAGGCCCAATAGCCGTCAAGTTGTCGGGCGGGCTTCACGTGGCCGTCACCGCAGACGGTACGGTTCGCATCGTGTTGACAATGCAGCGACGGCAGTGGCTGGAGATGCTGGCCGAGGCCTGGGACACCTACCCCCTGGAGGGGTGTGGTCTCTTGATCGGGCCCTCGCTGGGCAGCAGCGTGGTTCGTTTCGAGCCGATCTACAACGAGGCTCGGTCCTCGCGGATCTATCGTCTCGACGGCGCTCAGTACGCCAGAGCAGCTATGCGGGCCGACCGGGATGGCCTCGACGTGATCGGTGTCATGCACTCGCATACCCACACTGCGGCCTATCCATCACCGACGGATGTTGGCGAGGCGTTCAAGCCCCTGATTCCGCCGAGCTGGCATTGGGTAATAGTGTCCCTCGCCTGGGGCTACCCGGAGCTCCGCAGCTTCAAACTCGTCGATGAAGGAATACAGGAGGAGTCCGTTCGGTTGTCATACTAGATTCACTACTAATC
>JAAETV010000597.1 GCA_024227975.1 Actinomycetes bacterium | reverse complement strand
GACATCCTCGACGCTTGCCGGCACAGCGATCCCAACGCGGTGACGATGCTGCTGAGGCATCTAGACGGTGCGTCAAATGCGCTGGAGCGATTCCTCCGAGACCATCCTTCTTCGAGCTGAGCACCACCTGAAACGCCCACACCGTCGACACCGGCGTCTCGCACCATCGAAACACCGACCGACACGAGGAGCAACCGGCAGGGATCGAGTGGTCTGTGCGATCGGAAACGACGGCTCGGGAGAGTAGCTGCTCACACGTCGACAACGAGTCATCGGGACCGGGAAACGACGAAGATCTCCGATCACGGAAGTAGTGCCGGACCAGCTTGCCCGTCGAAGCCCGTAGGCGACGCCTCCGCCAGGACGGCCGGTGATGTCGAGCGCGATGTGTGTGACCGATACCGGATGCCTGCAGGGGCCGGCGGAGCGTGATGGCGGGTGGGATACGGGCCCTGTCTGGCGCACGACGTCGCCGATTCCGTGGCACCAGTCGCCTGGCCAAGGATCGCCGAGGTGTGCGGCCTAGATCTCCCTGCTACTCATGCTCCTCGCTGCGGTGAAGGATTCACGGGTTCGGTTTTGGTCGCAACAATGCGGGTGAAACCGAGGTTCTTGCCTTGGTCCGCCACGAGCATGTCGTGAGTCCTGGCGACGTCGTCGATCCACCAACCCTCGACGAACGGTGCGATGAAATCGTTGAACTGCAGCCAGTCACGCCACCCATCGTCGATGAGATCAGCGTGGTCGACGATCACCCTTCC
The DNA here is from genome assembly GCA_024227975.1 of Actinomycetes bacterium. Next base: position 111 of record JAAETV010000597.1, on the reverse strand, counting down.
GCTCTTCACCCAGTGGTGGTTCCACCAATCAGGGCTGTGGAAGCAACAGAACTCCGACTCCCAGAATGGAGCGAGCTCAGCCGGGATCTTGTCGCCTAGTTCAGTCTTCAG
>JAAETV010000596.1 GCA_024227975.1 Actinomycetes bacterium | reverse complement strand
TTTTTTCCAAGTTTCGACACAAAGCGCGGCGGCCTTGTCTGCGTCCATGCCGTCGTATTTCATGCCGGTGAAGGTGATGACGTTTTGCGTGCCGATCTCGGCGGCGAGCTCGATGCCCTTGGTGAGGCCGTCGATCACCTTGTCGGTGTTGGCGGGATTGCAGGGGCCGTTTTTGAAACCGTGGCCGCCGCTGACGAGTGAGATGTCCAAACCGAGGTCGCGCACGGCGGGGTAGTCTTTGGGGCCGATTCCCTCCATCGCCACGAGACCGATGTCCTTACAGTGCCTCGCCAGCTCGAGGGCCGGCATCGGTTTGAAGCACCAGCCCATGATCGACTGGCGGATGCGGCGGTTCTTTACCGAGAAGGGTTTTCCGGCGGCGCGGGCTGAGCTAGCGAAGGCTGCGGTCGCGCCTGCGGCGGCATAACTAACTTAAAATAATATAGTTGAATGATTAGTTTTTGATTAAATATTGATGTATGTTGACGTTAATTAGGATCGTAACATCATTCCATCTGATTTTATAATAATTCAATGTAAGACTAATTTAATCTTACTAATTAA
>JAAETV010000595.1 GCA_024227975.1 Actinomycetes bacterium | reverse complement strand
CTCCATAACCGCATGGATTCGGCCATCAGGAGGTTCATCATGAGGTTGCCTCCATGGGTTCGGTCGAGCCCGGCGATTCAGCCGACGGCGACCCCATCGACTCGGGGGAAGCCGGAGGGGGCGGCCCCGGGGGTGGGGGCGGACTGCCCCCTGTCAGTTCGAGGAAGGCCGTCTCCAGCGAGGCTCGTTCCGAGCGCAGCCCGCTGAGGTAAAGGCCTCGTTCGGCCAAGGCCTTGGTAACAATGGCCGACTCCCCGGCCTCGATATCCACGGCCAGCTCGTTGTCGACCGGGGTGGGATGGGCCCCGATCCCGGCCTGAGCAAGGGTGGTGATGGCGGCGGCCCGATCGTCGATGGTGACGATGACCCGGTCCGGACCGGCGAAGGTTCGGATCTCGTCGACGGTGCCGGTCTTGACCAGGCGACCATGGTCGATGATGGTGATGTCGTTGCAGACCTGTTCGACCTCGGCCAGCTGATGGCTCGATACGAGCACGGCCTTGCCCTCGTCGGCGATGGTGCGGATCAGGACCCGGATCTCGGCGATACCGGCTGGATCGAGACCGTTGGCCGGCTCATCGAGAATGAGCAGATCAGGGTCCTTGAGTAGGGCCCCGGCTATGGCCAGACGTTGGCGCATCCCCAGTGAATAAGAGCCGAAGTTGTCGCCACCACGATCAGCGAGGCCAACGACCTCGAGGACCCGGTCGACCTCCCGGGACGGGATGCCCCCCGTGCGGGCCAGCAGAGACAGGTTCTTGCGGGCCGAGAAGTTAGGGAACATCTTGGGATTCTCGACGATGGCCCCCACCCGGCTCGCGACCCGATGGAAGTGGCGGGTCGAATCGGCCCCGAACACCTCGACCTGGCCATTGGTGGGCCGGATCAGGCCGAGTAGGCAGCGGATGGTCGTGGTCTTGCCTGACCCGTTTGGACCGAGGAACCCGTGGACAGCCCCGGCCTGGCCGAGGGTCAAGTCCAGATCCTCGACCGCCTTGATGTCGTCACCCCTACGACGGTGGTAGATCTTGGACAGCTTGGTGATCTCGACGATCGGATCGCCATTGGCAGTCGTCATGGCCCCGCTTCCTGTGGGTAGGGGAACCAGCGTAGGTGTTCAAAATCCGGGTTCGTCGTCGGTGGCTCCGACGGATCGGGGGGTGAGGCTTCGACATCGGCACAGAGCCGGCGGGCCTCGTCGAGGTAGTGATCGAAATCGGCCGGCCCGGTACGACGGAGGTTGGCGAATTGGAGCTCACCGTTCGCATAGGAGATGTCGTGCAAGCTCATGGTCGGGCTGGGAGGGGGGCCACGGTGATGCCACAGGCCACGGTCGGGATCGAATCGGTACAGGGGGAGCAGCTTGTGACCGAGCTCGGCGATGATGTGGACGGCGGCGACCAGATAATCGAGTGTCTCGTTGTCGATGAAGTAGTTGAAGCTGACCCGGACCCAGCCCGGTTTGATGCCTTCACAACCCCGGTTGATCTCCCGCTGGAACTCATGTGACTGCTCGACGTCGATCCCGAGTAGGCGATGCCCATAGGGTCCAGCGCACGAGCAGCCACCGCGCGATTGGATGCCGAAGAGATCGTTGAGCAGGGCGACGACATAATTGTGGTGGAGGTAGCGCCGCTCATCTTGGTCGGGGCCGTGACGGATCACAAACGACACGATGGACAGTCGCTCAGCGTCGTGGCTGCCAAGGACATCGATGGCCGGGTTGGCCGACCAGGAGCTGATGGCCTTGGCCACCAGCTCCTCCTCTCGGACTGTAATCGTCTCCACCCCGACGGCCGCCTTGAGCTGGAACACCAGGCCGGCCCGGATCGACTCGACTATGGCTGGAGTACCACCCTCTTCTCGATGCTCGATCCGGCTGTCGTAGTCATGCTCGGTCTCGTTGACGTAGGTGACCGTGCCACCACCGGGTACGACGGGTACCCGGTTGGTGAAGAGCTCACGGCGAGCGACCAGGATTCCTGGGGTACCGGGCCCACCGATGAACTTGTGGGGGGAGATGAACACGGCGTCGCTGTAGGCCAGGTTGTCGTCAGCCGATGAGCCCATGTCGATCGACACATAGGGGGCGGCGGCAGCAAAATCCCAGAATGACAGGGCCCCGTGACGATGGAGCAGGCTTGAAACGGCGGCGGTGTCGGTGATGATGCCGGTGACGTTGGAGGCAGCAGAGAACGAGCCGATGAGTAGGGGTCGGTCCTGGTGGCGCACCAGTTCGGCCTCGAGATGATCGAGGCTTATATGACCATCAGCGTCCTCGCCTATCTGGATCACATCGGCGATCGACTCCCGCCACGGCAACTCATTGGAGTGGTGCTCAAAGGGCCCGACGAACACCACGGGGCGCTCATTGGCGGCGATGGCGTCGCTCAGGTGGAAACGATCGTCGAGCGTCGACGGGAGGCGGAGACCGAGCACACCAATGATCTTGGTGATGGCGTAGGTCGCCCCGCTGCCGCAGAACACCACGGCGTGCTCATCGCCAGCGCCAACTGCGTCGGCCACGATCTGGCGAGCCTCCTCCCGCCATTGGGTGGTCTGGCGGCCAGTGCCTGATGACTCGGTGTGGGTGTTGGCGTAGAGGGGGCGCACGACTTCATCGAGGAACTCCTCGATGAAGCTCAATGATCGACCCGAGGCGGTGTAGTCGGCGTAGATGACAGGTCGGAGCCCGAAGGGGCCTTCGAGCAGGTCATCGCGACCGATCACCGAATCCCGAACCGTACTGACCAGGTGATTGATTTCCGTTGAACTGCTCACCTTGGGGAAACTAGCGCCCGCAGACTCCCAGTGAGACCTCAGAATTCGAGCGCCGCTCGCTTGACGCGGCAACGATGGACGCAGGAAGGTGCGTGCTGTACCCAATTGAGCACGGCCCAACCGAGTCATGAGGAGGCGCCAGGGTGAGCGAACAGAATCCAGTCGACATCATCAGGGCCAAGCGAGACGGTCGACGACTCGATGATGATCAGATCAGCTGGTTCGTCGACCAGTACGCCAAAGGCATCGGTGTAGCCGACGAACAGGCCTCAGCCCTGGCGATGGCCATCTTCTTCCAAGGTCTCGACACCGACGAGCTTGCCGCCTGGACCCGGGCCATGATCGACTCCGGGGCCCGCCTCGACCTCGCCGGCCTCGGACGCCCCACCGTCGACAAGCACTCGACGGGAGGGGTTGGCGACAAGATCTCTCTCATCCTGGTGCCCCTGGTTGCCGCCTGCGGGGCCGCCGTGCCCCAACTCTCGGGGAGGGGGTTGGGGCACACCGGTGGCACCCTCGACAAGCTGGAAGCCATCCCCGGCTGGCGGGCCGACCTCTCCCTGACAGAGCTCCGGAATCAGCTGGCCTCGATCGGAGGTGTGATTGCGGCAGCCACCACCGACCTCGCTCCCGCCGACCGCAAGCTCTATGCCCTTCGTGATGTCACTGCGACCGTCGACTCGATCCCCCTCATCGCCAGCTCGATCATGTCAAAGAAGATCGCCGAAGGTACCGATGCCCTCGTCCTCGACGTGAAGACCGGAGATGGTGCGTTCATGACCGAGTTCGACCAGGCCCGCCAGCTGGCCATCACCATGGTCGACATCGGCCGGCGCTATGGGGTGAAGACGCGGGCCCTCGTGACCGATATGGACAATCTGCTAGGTCGGACGGCCGGCAACGGCCTGGAGGTACTCGAAGCCATCGATGTCTTGAGCGGTGGCGGCCCCGCCGACATCATCGAACTCACCTTGGCCCTGGCCAACGAGATGGTAGAGCTGGTGGGGATCGACGCCGACCCGGCTCAGGTACTGGCCTCGGGGCAGGCTCTGGCCACCTTCCACACCATGATCGAGGCTCAGGGCGGCGACCTGAGCCAGGGATTGGCGTCAGCTCCTCTCCAGCAGGAGCTCAGGGCCGAGCGGGCCGGGGTGGTAACGGCGGTCAAGGCCATGCCCATAGGGGTCGCAGCCTGGCGTCTCGGGGCGGGACGAGCTCATCGTGATGACACCGTCAGCCCGACGGCCGGAGTCGAGGTTCTGGTCTCGGTTGGTGACTGGATCGAGGCTGGCCAGCCCTTACTCCGGCTCCACGCTGAGGCCCCCGAGCGTCTCGAAGCAGTGATCGATCTGGCTCGCTCTGCAGTGCTGATTGGCGACGACGATCCGGCTCCCAGTCCTCTCATCATCGACAGGATCGGGCTCTGATCGAGCAAGGGGATGAGTTGAACGAGCAGGGGGACCTTTGGCCCTGGAGAATGGGCAGAACTGGTCGCACAATGATCCTTGCAGCACTTCGGGTGACTCCACCCCTCAGGCCGAGCACCAGAGGGTCCCTATCCGGAGGGTTGTTCACGCTTCAGCTGGGTCGTTTTCTGGCCCTTTGGGGTGCAAACCCCTTGCGACCCAGCTGAGCGTGGTCCCTCCTCTGGCGCTGGCTTCGAAGGTGAACGAGCCGTTGAGGTGGCGGGCCCGGCTCGCCAGGTTGTCGAGTCCGCTACCGCGGGTGATCCCGCCGCCCATACCGACCCCGTTGTCTGTGACGACAAGCCTGACCTCATCGCCGTCGACGTCAACGGTGATGGTGACGGCTGTTGCTTCAGCGTGACGGGCCACATTTGACAGTGCCTCGGTCAAGGCTGAAGTGAGCTCGTGGAGCAGTCCCTCGGGCATCAGTTCGATCTCACCGACAAAGACAAGGCTTGGCTCGAAGCCGAGTGACTGGGTTGCCCCTTCGACAACTGACTGGATGTGGGTGCCGACACTCGAGGTTGGGGGTCGACTCAGCCGAAAGATCGTGCTTCTGATCTCGGAGATGGTCCTATCGAGCTCGACAACGGCCTCCACCAAGCGGTCCCTGACCAATGGATCTTCGACCAGAGGGTGGAGGCTCTGGATGCTCATACCGGTAGCGAAGAGCCGTTGGATAACCATGTCGTGGAGGTCATGAGCGATCCTCTCACGGTCTTCGAACAAGGAGAGTTGGGCATCGTTGGCCCTGGCTTGGGCCGTCCCGATGGCGGTGCTCGCCTCGTGGGCGAAACTCTTGACGATGTCGAGGTCCCCTTGCTCGAACAAGCTGGCGCTTTCCGACCGGCCGGTCAGCAAGACCCCGATCACGTCTCCTTGCGATCCCTGCATGGTCGCCCCGATCAGGGGCCCGATTCCGAGTGGGGTGAAGGCCTGGGCCACCTCGGCCCCGAGATCGGCCGCGGCGGCGAACTGGAGACTCTCGCTGCCAGTCAGGGCCCGCCCCAATGCAGTGTCGTGGAGGGGCAGCTCTATGAGACGAAGGTCGTCGCCATGATGGCCGAAGGATGCGGCAACGGTTGCCATGCTGGCCCTGGGAACAAGACTCAGTATGACGGCGTCGGTGGCGTCGACCAGCTCGCACGCATGGCGGCAAACTAGTTGAAGGGCCTCCTCGGTCGAACCCTGTTCCAATAGCCAAGTACGGACCTCGGACAGGGCCTCGAGCCAGGCCTGGTGCCGGTCCCGCTCGGCCTCGGCCCGGCGTCGCTCGGTGATGTCTCGAACGATGGCGATGACCAGCCGGGGTTCATCACTGGCGGCCGGCTCTGGCGATTCCAAGAGGATCTCGACCGGCATGTCGACCCCGCTGCGACGACGGTAGACCGTGGTGTAGGTGCGCGACGGCACGTCTCCCGTCAGTAGCGGTTCCAGCAGTTCGCGGAACGCGGACTCGGTGAACTCAGGCTTGACGTCGAGCGGCGTCATGGTCAGTAGCTCGCGCTGGCTATAGCCAAGCTGGTCGCTGGCCCCCTGATTGACGTAGGTGAATTCGAGGGTCTCGGGTGAGAAGATGAAGACACCATCGTGGGCGGCGTCGATGGTGTGCTGCACGAGTTTGGCGTGGGCTTCGACCGAGCGTCGTTCCGACACATCTCGGATGGTGGCAAGGAACCATGTCTGCTCGTCGATATCCAGCGGGCTGAGCGATACCTCGACCGGGAACTCCTCTCCGTCGTTGCGGCAACCCCACAGCTCGAGGTCACCTCCCATGGGGCGGGGACGGGGATCAGCCCGGTAGCGAAGCCGATGAGCAATGTGAGCCTGACGTAGATGCTCGGCCAGGAGGTACTCCACCTCGCGGCCTAGGAGCTCAGCCCGATCGAAGCCGAAGAGCACTTCGATCCGACTGTTGACCATCAACATGACGCCCTGATCGTCAGTCAGGACCATCCCGTCGGGCGAAGACTCCAGGCCCCACGCCAGCTTGTCATCGATGGCGGTGAGAGGCCGAGCCTGACCCAGCCGGTCTTCCTGGTGGTTCATCGATCCCCCTGGCAACAGGCAGAATCCAACCCTAGCCACCCCGGTCCATTCGAGAAAGGCGATGTGAGCAGGACCTAGGCCCCTGGACATCGGTCGCCAACCTGCCAATGATGTAGCCATGATCGTCAAGCGGATCTTGATCATTGCGTTTGTCGTCGCCGCTCTCACCGCTGGCTGTAGCAGTGACGACGATGAGGCGGCCGACGTGACGACCGTCTCGGCCTCAGACATCACCAGCACCAGTACAACCGATGGCGACGGTACGACATCGACAACGGGGCAGACCACGACAACGGGGCAGACCACGACAACGGCGGAGACGACGACAACCCTGGCCGGTGAGCCCTTCGACGGATTCGCCGACGATGGTGATGTTCTGGGGGTCATGGGCGTCGCTCACGATGATGTTCTGAACGTCAGGGCTGGTCCGGGAACAGACCAGGCTGTGGTGGCAACCGCGGCCCCGACAGCCAATGACGTCGTTGCCACCGGGCGGGGGCGGCTACTGCCGGCCTCGATCTGGTATCAGGTCACCGTCGATGGGAGGACCGGGTGGGTCAGCATCACCTTCGTCGGCTTCGTCGGGGCCACTGACGATGCCACGGCAGAATTCGTAGGCGATGGAGATCTGATCACAGCTGAAACGATGACCGATCTGGGCCTGGCAGTCGCCAATGGGTTCGCTTCTGAAGATCCGGCATCGAGGGTCGTCCAGTCGGTTGCCCCTTCAGTAGGCGACCTGGGTGAGATCACCTACGACGTGATCGGACTCGGTGACGATGCCGTGGCCGGCTATCGCCTCCACGTCTTCGGGACCGAAGACGAAGGCGGTGAAGGATTCGTACTGAAGAGCATCGAACGCACCACATTCTGTAGCCGTGGCCTGAGCGGCGAACTATGCGCCTGAGCCCCATCCCCTAGGGGCCTAGGGCAAGGAGGGGGAAATCCCCGCTGTTGGATCGGGTTTCTTGGTCGAAGATGTTGTTCAACAACATCGAATGAATCGACGGAAGGAGCCCACGATGACTACCGCAGCACCAACCAACATCTCGGAGAAGGTCGCCGAGGCCCGAACCGCCATCGGCGAAGAGCAGTATCTGGCTCAGAGCCGCTGTATCGATTGGCTGCTCGACTGCCTCAACGCAGCCATCCGGCCGACAGTCCGAACCATCATCGAGGACTCACTCAGCGACATGGCTCACGTCAATCTCGTGACCGGAGATGCGTTCCGAGCCTCACTCGATGAGATCCACCTCGCGGCCCAGGTCGACGCCATCTTCGATCGATTGGAGCTCCACCCATAGCCAGATCTCCTCTACCCACTGACCTCTCTCAATCTTGCGGCTCCTCCCGGCAGCGTTTGCTGTCGGGGGCTGCACCATTTTGAGGGACCTAGGCCCCTGGGAGAACTGACCAGGGGCGACGACCATGGGAGCATGGCTGAGAGCCCCTTTCAAGTCGTCGGAATCGATGGTTCCCCTGCCTCCGCGGCCGCGTTGCGGTGGGCCGCGGCCAGAACTGATCGCTACGGATTGATCCAACCGGTTGCCGCTTGGACAACCCCCTGGTGGGCAACAGGCCCCTCCATGGCGGGAGCCGTCGAGTTCCCAACCGACGCCGAGCTCCAGGCCCGGGTCGGGGCCTCGGCTGCCACCATGCTGGCTGAGATCGACTCCGCCCTACTACGGAAGACAGCAACGATGAACGCCGCCCCCGGACCGGCCCTGGTTGGCGCCGCTGAGGGGGCCACCCTGCTGGTCGTCGGGTCGAGGGGCCATGGGACGGTTGCCGGAGCACTACTCGGTTCGGTGAGCCTCCACTGTGTCAACCATTCAACGACGCCGGTTGCCGTGATCCCGGCTGACACCTTCCCTGACGAACCCTTCAACCGGATCGTGGTCGGTGTCGATGGTTCGGACCATTCGGTTGCGGCACTGACCTGGGTCCTGGAAACCAGCCCCAAGACGATAGCGGTGGACGTCTTCTTCGTCTGGGGCTTCGGCAGCCCGTTCAGCGAGCAAGCCATACTCGACGGGGCCGATGTGGAGCAACGCGCCATCGACATCGCTCGCCATACCGTGGAGCGGGCCAAGGCTACGGCCGGTCAAGCCGACCGCGAGATCTGGACCGGGACCGCCCAGGGTGACGCCCGCGAAGAGCTCCGGATCGAGGCAACCAAGGCCGACATGATTGTGGTTGGGGCACGCGGTCGGGAGGGTCTGCTTCATCTCGTGTTGGGATCGGTCGCCACCTCCCTGGTTCACTCGCCTACCACCCCTACTGTGATCGTCCGCTGACCGGCCCCTCGGCCGGAGAAGTATCTATCCACCTCTGGCCGTGGTCATCTCAAGTACCAGCAGGCGCTAGCCGATACTTCAGGTGGTACCTCGAATCGAGGAGGGATTTTGGTCGCGAACGAGAGCTTGACCATCGGCCGTGCCGTCGCCCTTCTGGCCGCCGGCCACACTAGACGAGAAGAGGTAGCTGAGGTCGGTGTTGCCGGCTGGGGGCTGGCATGCCTCGTCATTGAGCGGGTCAGGGGCTGGCTGGCCGACACCAACGACAATGCCATCGCCCTCCTCGATCAGCTCGAGGCCGATCCTGGGCAGGAAGATGCCATTCAGGCTCTGGCTCAGGGCATCGACCTGCTGTTGAACCCAACCTCACGGATCGGCCGTGACCTGCACTCGCTCATTGGACAAGCCAGCCTCGATGAGGTCCTGGCCCCTCTCTTGAGTCCGCCCGCCAAAATCGTGGCCGAAAGGAGCTTCCCGTTCTTCGAACCAGGAATCAAGCTCTTCCCTGACGACCGTCCACCGGCCAAACCCGACACCAACGACCCAGCATCGGAGGACCCAGCATCAGAGGACCCAGCCAAAAAGAGTGCATCGACGAGGAGGGTGGGTCCGTCCAAGCGCAAACGAGAGCGCCGAAACACATCGTCGACCCCACATGACGCCAAGTCGAACAGTGCCGATTCAAACGGGAAGGGTCCGTACTCCTCCAAATCGAACAGGAACGGTTCTGCAGTCAGGACTGGGCCCAGCCACCGCCTCTTCCCCCTAGTTGAGACACCGAAGCCGGCCGACGTTGAAGGTGATCTGTTCGCGGTCAAGCCTGACAGCGAGAGTTGAGCCACCATTCATGCCGTAGCAATTGCCAAGTCGCCCCTGGGGATCAGATAATTCTAACCCGGGGGCGGTCCTGACAACTGAAGGCGGTTCTCATGATCCACGACTCGGCGCCGACCCGTTCGGCCCGTCATCGGATGTTCGCGTCCTTGGCGGCCCTCGCAGTACTGGCAGCAATGACCACGCTGGCTTCGAGCCCGGCGGCTGGTGCGACCAATGTGCCCATCTACGAGATCCAAGGCGATGCCCACCTCTCGGATTGGACCGGACAGGAGGTCACTACCACCGGCGTGGTCACCGCCGTGGCCTTCCGCAGCTTCTACATCCAGGATCCGACCGGAGACGGGAACTCCAACACATCCGACGGGATCTTCGTCAACTCGCGCACCACAGTTGGGATTGGCGACGAGGTCGAGATCACGGCCACGGTCGAGGAGTCGATCCCGGGCGGATCGGGCACAGGCAACCTGTCGATCACCCGACTCAACTCCGCAACCGTGACCGTCCTTTCCAGCGGCAATCCACGGCCTGCTCCAGTCGAGATCGGACGGAAAGGCCTGATCCCACCAGCCGCCATCGTGATCTCCGCTGATGAACTGCCGACCAACCTCCAGACCGACCCTGCCGTGTTCAATCCGTCTGAGGACGGCATCGACTTCTACGAGACCCTGGAGGGGATGTACGTCGAGATCGACCGTCCGGTGGCGATATCGGCCACCCGCCAGTTCAGTTCGTTCTCGAGCGAGGTCTTCGTGTTGCCCAGTCGGGGCAAGCTGATGGAACCAGACGACGCCGGCACCAGCCGGGGCGGGATCCTACTCCAGCCCCATCCCGACAATCTCGGTGACCAGAACCCGGAGCGGATGCAGATCCAGTTCGACGGCACCATCTTCCCTGCCGCCCCACCCGCCATCCAGGTCGGTGACCGGCTGGGCGATGTGCGAGGCGTTGTCGGGTACAGCTTCGGCAACTACGAGGTCAATGCCTCAGAGGTGTTCAGTATCAAGACCAAGGACAATCGGGTTGAGGTTTCGAACCTGAAGCCGAAGGCCAAGAAGGTAACTATCGCCAGCTACAACGTGTTGAACCTCAGCCCGGGTTCCTCCGATGACGCCCAGCGGGCCAAGCTGGCCAGCCAGATCGTCACCAACCTGGCCTCCCCCGATGTGGTCGCCCTTCAGGAGATCCAGGACAACTCGGGCACGACCGATGACGAAGTCACGGCCGCTGACCAGACCCTCCAGGCTCTAGTCGATGCCATCGCTGGGGCCGGCGGTCCCACCTACTCCTTCTTCGACGTAGCTCCCGCTGACGGGTCCTCGGGCGGGGTGCCGGGTGGCAACATCCGCAATGCTTTCCTCTACAACCCGGCCCGGGTTGACCTGGTTGACTTCGTCTCCCTCACTCCAACCGAGTTGGTAGCGGCCGGGGTGACCAACCCCGCGGCCTTCACCGGGACCCGGAACCCTCTGGTCGGGGTGTTCTCCTTCCGTGGTGTCGAGTTCAGCATCGTCAACAACCATCTCACGTCACGCTTCGGATCGACTCCGATCTTCGGTGGCCCCCAGCCCTTCGTTCAGGCTGGAGAATCCGAGCGCGAAGCCCAGGTGATGGCTCTGAACGAGTATGTGGCCGGCCTACTGGCGGACGATGAAGACGCCAACGTCATGGTGTCTGGTGACCTGAACACCTTTGAATGGACCAACGACTTGGCCGACATCCTTCCCTCGGGGAGTGTCGTCGAGAACCTGTCCAAGGATCACCTCTCAGGGCGTGACAAGAAGAACAACTACACCTTCATCTTCGATGGGAACTCCCAGGCCCTGGATCACATGTTCGTGACCGAGGCCATGCTCGACCAGCTGGACCGCTTCGACGTGGTGCACATGAACGTCGACTACTCACGCCTGTTCTCCGATGTGACGGCCAGCGACCACGAAGCCCTTCTGGCTCGCTTCAAGCTGGAGGACTGACGCCCAAACGGACCTGGGAGACTTCGGCCACGTTCTTGGGCGTTGAGGTAGCAAGCGGGGTCGCCGGCCCTGCACAATCAATCGCTCATGTCTCGCCGAGGTTCCCAGGCTCCCGACCCGATCCGGACCAACCAGAAGACCCTTCGGCTGCGGCCGTGGCAGCGTCAGGCCCTCGACGCCTACCACGAAGCGCGGCGGCCGGACTTCTTGGCCGTTGCCACCCCGGGGGCGGGCAAGACCACCTTTGCCTTGACCGCAGCCCGTCTCACCCTGCCCCAGCTCGGAGGGAGGCTGGTTGTGGTGGCGCCGACCCGGCACCTGAAGCTCCAGTGGGCCAGCGCCGCCGAACAGTTCGGTCTCCACCTCGACACCGAGTGGGCCCCTCAAGATGGGCTCCCGGCTGATCTTCACGGCATCGTGACCACCTACCAGCAGGTGGCGACCGCCGCCGATGAGCTGAAGAGGCTGGTCGGGGGCGGGATGGCAATACTCGATGAGGTCCACCATGCTGGTGCCGAATTGGCTTGGGGCGAAGGGGTCGCCACCGCGTTTGCCAGCGCTGATCGTCGCCTGGCCCTATCCGGCACCCCGTTTCGTAGTGACACTGCCGCCATCCCCTTCCTCCGCTATGTCGGAGAACAGGTGGTGCCCGATGTTGAGTATGGCTACGGAGAAGCTCTGCGCGATGGGGGTGTCGTCCGCCCTGTCTACTTCCCCCGCTTCGGGGGCCATATGGAGTGGACGGCCCCCGACGGGTCAGAGGTGGCGGCCACTTTCGATGATGCTCTCCCCCGGTCCCTAGCCAACCAACGGTTGCGGGCTGCCCTGAGCCTCGAGGGAGAGTGGCTACCAGCGGTGCTTGGCCACGCCCACCGTCAGCTGGGCGAGATCCGTCAACGCCACCCTGAAGCCGCTGGGTTGGTGATCGCCACCGACCAGGACCACGCCCAGGCCATCTCGCGCCTCTTGCGGGACCGGTTCCGAGTGCTGGCCACGGTGGCCGTCAGTGAGGACCCGGCCGCTTCGGACAAGATCGCTCGTTTCTCGGCCAGCACCGATCCGTGGATCATCGCCGTTCGCATGGTCTCAGAAGGGGTTGATATCCCCCGGCTCCGGGTCGGTGTTCACGCCACGACGACCACCACCGAGCTGTTCTTCCGTCAGGCCGTCGGCCGCATCGTTCGCTACACAGGAGGGCGGGCCAGGGCCTACATGTTCGTTCCCGACGACCCCCGCCTCCGCTACTTCGCCGACAGCATCGCCGAGTCTCGCCGCCATCGACTTCGCCATCACGCCGAGGACGACGACCAGATCGACGGCGAAAGGGCCGACCGAGCCGACAACGACGAACAGCTGAGTCTGTTCGCCGTCCACTCGGCCACCGTCACCGACGAGCCCCCCGAGCTCGACGACATCTTCGCCGACCATGAGGAACCTGACCTGCCCGAGCCCCCTTCGCTGGAATCAACCCGACCAGAACTACTGATCGATCTGACGTCGCTGCCTCCGGTGGGAAGCCCGGAAGCAGCCCGACGGGGGGCTGGAACCCGCCAGGAACGGGAACGGCAGCGGAGTATCAACACCCGTTTCGTCCGAGACCTGGCCGCTCTCACCGGTATGACCCACGCCCAGATCAACGGTGAGCTGAATCGCTTGTCGGGGGTGACCAAGGTGTCGGCTGCCACCGTCACCCAGTTGGAGAAGCGAGCCAAGGCTGCCGCCGACTGGTACGACCGGGAGCGGCGCCGTCTCGCCGTGCGCTGAGTCGGCCTAGGACGATGCCGGTTTCACGTTGAGGGCCGCCTCCACGTTTGGCCAGGTGTTGGCAATGCCGATGCTGGGTGAGCCGGCGAAGCAGAGCCCAACGGCCTTGCCGTCCATCGAGACGAGCCCGCTGCCGCTGTCGCCCCCTTCGAGGAAGGAGCCACTGTCGGCTGTGATCGCAACCTGGTCGCTGAACGTGGTGGTACCTCCGGGGTAGCCCTGGACGTTGAAAGTGGCGCTGACCTGGGTGATGGTACCGACGGTGTGGCTCGTCGTCCGCCCGAACTTCTGGACTTGCATGCCCAGGGTGGGGGTTCCGGTCCCGGTCACAATCCCGATCTCAGGGGTCGTCCGGTCGTAGGGGGCGTCGACGAGGGCAAGGGCGGCGTCGACGAGGTTGTCGCCTTCGGCCAGGGCCCGACCGACCGTCGAGTTGATGATGGGGGCCAGCCGGGTGTCGGAGCGGGTGATCTGGGCCAGAAGGTTGGGGAGCCAGACCACAGCTGAGGCCACTCGGCAGTCGCTTGGCAGGTCGGGGATGGGGATCGGCGTGCCACCATCACCACTATTGATGGGCACGAACTCAACCAGGTTGGCGATCACGTCAGCCGGGGCGCGACCACCATCAGCGTTGCCGGGCTGGGTGATGGTGACGATGTCACGGTTCTCCACCGGGGTGTTGTTGGAGGCCATGACGTGCCAGTTGGAGAGGATGTAGCGATTCGAGGATCCGGCCCGCTCGACGATGAAGCCGAGAGTCCCGGCCGTGACACCAGGGTTGAGGCCGATCGACAAGCCAGGAACGATAGGCCGGCGTCTCAGCTTGGGATCAATGGTTGCTGCCGCCTCGACCGACGACTCACTGACGATCGTGATGGGCCCGGTGGCAACGACGTCGGTCCGGGTTCCGTCGACAGTGGCCGGCACCATGTCTTGGGCCCCCAGTTCGGAGGCTGGGACCTTGGCCCTGACCGAGACCACAACACATTCGATTGGATTGCCGTCGTCGTCGAGGACGACCTCACCGTTGGTGGTCTTGTATCCGATTCCGACACCGACCACATTGGCCAGGGCCAGCAGCTCATTGCACACAGCATTGATATCGACCATGGAGGCTCCTTCTCTTTGGGCGGGGGGCACTCACCGTGGGAATCGAGCATCGATGTCCACGAGGCGACAAAGATCGTAGTTGGCCCCATGTGGTGATGCCGGAGAAGCGCATTGAGCCAGCATCCGCTGGCGGCCGGGGCGGGATCAGATCACGTGCTTGGTGCGGAGCTCGGCGATGAGGGTTTGGTCGTAGCCGAGCTCGGTCAAGATCTCGTCGGTGTGCTCACCGAGCTCGGGAGCTCGGTGAGCGATGGCACCAGGTGACGCTGACATCGTGACGGGGAAGTCGACGAGACGGGGTGGATGATCAGCGGTCGGATAATCAACTTGCTTCATGGCCCCGATGGCGGCGATGTGCTCGTCGTCGAGGGCTTGCTGGGGGGTGTATACGGGACCGGCCGGAATCTTGTTTGTCGCCATCTCGTCGAGGGCTTGGGCGTTGGTCCGCTCGGCACACCAGGCCGCCATTCGGGCCGACAAGGCCTCGCTGTTGTCGCCGCGGCCGAGGTCATCCTTGAAGCGTTCGTCATTTACCAGTTCGGGCGCCCCGAGCATCTGGCACCAGCGGTCGAATTGGTAGGCCCCGAGGACGCTGCACATGACCCAGCCATCCTTGGTCTGGAACACATCGGATGGGCCCGCGGTCTGGCTGCGGTTGAGGCTGGCCTCCCGGTCGACACCGAGGAGGTCCTGTTCGATCATCATGGCGTTGGAGAGGGTCAGGGCAGAGCGGAGCAGGGCCCCTTCGAGTATCTGCCCCTCACCGGTCTGGTCACGGTGGCGGAGGGCAGCCATGGTGGCGAGAGCACTGAAGGCGGCGGTGCTGAAATCGGCGTAGGGGACGGCGGCCCGGGTCGGGACCCCTGTTTCGCCCGTCATGTGGAGGTTGCCCGACATCGACTGGGCCAGGCCATCGAACCCGACCTTGGTGCTGATCGGGCCACCACTACCGAACGCGTTGACGGTGGTGAGGATGATGTCGGGTTTGATGGCCCGAAGGGAGTCATAGTCGAGGCCCATCGTCTCGAGCGTCTGGGGTGGGAGGTTGGCTACGACGATGTCGGCCGTTGCCACCAGCTCGGCCACGATCTCTGCCCCCTCGGGCGAGGTGACATCGAGGGTGAGGCTGCGCTTGTTCCGCCCGATCTGAAGGAAGAGGGCTCCTACCCCATCGGCGGTCACGGGGGTGACCCAGCGGTCCTCGCCCCCTTCGCGACGCTCGACACGAATCACATCAGCGCCCAGGTCGCCGAGCAGTGTTGCGCAGAACGGGCCGGCGATGTACCGGCCGAAGTCGATCACTCGGACACCGTCCAAGACCTGCATCGTCGAACCCCCTTCAATGAGCGACTGGCCAAGCCGGCCCAGTCCACTCGACTCCGCGTCCACGCTACTCGCCCCCTCCGAGTAAGGGTATGTGACGGCCTTCAGGCGGCTCGATCAGGAACGGATGGGGTCCGCTCGGGGGGTCCGTCGTAGCCTGGCTCAAATGGGTTTCTTCAGCGGTACGTTCGCTGCGCTGACGCACCGTGAATACCGAATGCTGTGGTCTGGCTCGATGCTGGCCACCACCGCCTTCATGATGTCGTTCATGTTGGTGCCAAGCGTCGCTTTCGAGATCACGGGCAGCAACGCGGCCGCTGGATTCGCCCAGATGGGCTCTGGTATCGCCATGTTCATCGTCTCCCCCATCGGTGGGGTCATCGCCGACCGGTTCCGCAAGAAGGCCCTCGTCCTCACCGGCCAGGCAGTGCCAGCGGCCGTGATCCTGGTCACCGGCATCCTCATCGTCACCGACCGGATCACGATCCCCATCCTGACCGGTACGACCCTGATCATGGGGCTCGGTTTCGCCTTCATGGGCCCGGCCCGCCAGGCCTGGGTGGCAGAATTGGTACCGGCGACATCACTGCCAAACGCCATTGCCCTCCAACAGATCGCTCAGAACATCTCCCAGGTTGCCGGCCCCCTGTTCATCGCCATCCTCGTCGGCACCTGGGTCGGGATCGGGGGTACCTACCTCGTCATGGCGTCGGTATTTGTGATCGTGCTGCCCCTTACCTCATCGCTCCCCAACACCGAACCCGGGTCAACCCAGCAGCGTTCCATCCGAGCCGAACTGGCCGCTGGGATCAACTATGTCTGGAGCGACCTGAAGCTGCGCACCCTATGGCTCGGCTTCGTCGGCATGGTCATCTGCGGGTTCGCCTTCCAGACCCTGTTGCCGGGCCTGCTATCCCAGGAGCTCGACCATTCCCCTAGCGACATCGGCGTCATCTTCTTGGTCCTTGCCATCGCAGGGTTGGTGGTGAACCTCCAACTGGCCGGTGTGGTCGGCACCCAGTGGGCCTGGATCGCTCTCTTGACCATGGGCTTCACCATGGCCGTAGGGTTCGTGCTGATCTCGCTCGCCCCAACCTACGTCCTTGCCGTGATGGCCGGGATCCCCCTCGGGATCGGACGGTCGGGGTTCATGCTGGTCGACAATGCCATCCTGATGTCGAGCGCCGATCGCGCCTACCACGGACGGGTCATGTCGTTGGCCATGATGGGATTCGGATCCCAAGCTCTGCTGGCCCCCGTGTGGGGGGCGATGGCCGACTGGATCGGGGTCCGCCAGACCCTCTTCGTGGTCGGAATCATCGCCGCCATCATGACCACGATGATCGGCCTCAGCTGGCTACGGGCCCGCTCGATCGGCCACCGATCAGCCGACACCCTCAACACCGAACCAACGGTGTCCTAGCGCCTCCACCCTCCGGAGCGCGGCGTTGGCCTTCTGCGCCCCGGCCCAAGACGTCGGTACTTCGTCGCATGGTTGTGCGACACTTGGCCCTATGCGCACCGAGAAGAAGGACTACCGTCGCCTCTCGGCGACCAAACCGCGACTGACGACTCCCCTCGTGAGGATCGACGGGGCCCTACGACCGACGACTTGGGACGACGCCCTGACCCGGGTGGCCGACGGGTTCAACACCATCAAGGCCGAGCGAGGCTCGGACGCTTTCGGTATGTTCTCCTGCTCGAAATCAACCAATGAGATGAACTACGTGGCCCAGAAGTTCAGCCGGGTCGCTCTTGGGTCGAACAACGTCGACTCCTGCAACCGAACGTGACACGCTCCTAGCGTCGTCGGTCTGGCGACAGTGTTCGGAGCCGGTGGGGGGACCTGCTCCTATGCCGAGATCGAGGAGACCGATGTCATCCTCTTGTGGGGCTCCAATGCTCGTGAAGCCCACCCCATCTTCTTCCATCACCTTCTGACCGGGATCGACGCCGGAGCCAAGATGTATGCCGTCGATCCTCGTCGGACCTCCTCAGCCAAGTTCGCCGACTCCTGGCTGGGGCTCGAGGTCGGCTCCGACATCGCCATGGCCAACACGGTGGCCAACCACATCATCACCAGCGGGCTGACCAACATCGACTTCATCGCCCACTCGACCCAGGGGTTCGAGGCCTACGCCCGATCGGTGGCCCACTACACCCTGGCCGAGGGGGAGCGCCTCACTGGGGTCCCGGCGGCCGCCATTGCCGAGATGGCCGAGGCCTACGCTCGGGCCAACAAGGCTCAGATCCTCTGGACGCTCGGGATCACCGAGCATCACAATGCCGTCGACAATGTGTTTGCCTTGTGCAACCTGGCCCTGTTGACAGGCCACATCGGCCGTTGGGGCAGTGGGCTGGTGCCCATTCGAGGTCAGAACAATGTGCAGGGTGGGGGCGACATGGGCGCCCTACCCAACAAGTTGCCAGGTTTCCAGGATGTGGCCGACCCTGAGGCCAGACGCAAGTTCGAGGCCCTCTACGGTTGCGACCTTCCCCCCGAACCCGGCCTCCACCTGAGCCTGATGTTCGAGGCCATGGAGAAGGATGAGATTGCGGCCGCATACATCCTCGGGGAGAACCCGGCCGACTCCGAAGCCGACGCGGCCAACGTTCGGCGTCTCCTGGCCGGCCTCGATCTGCTTGTCGTCCAAGACATCTTCATGACCCGAACGGCCGAATTGGCCGATGTCGTCCTCCCCGCCTCGGTCGCCTGGGCTGAGTGCGACGGAACCGTCACCTCCTCCGAGCGTCGGGTCCAGCGGGTGCGGGCTGCGGTCACCCCACCGGGCCAAGCCCGCCACGACCATGAGATCATCGGTGAGATCGCCCGCCGCATGGGCCACCCCTGGGGTGAGCCCACCCCCGAGGAGCTGTGGGATGAGCTGCGATCCCTCTCCCCTCTTCACGCTGGGATGAGTTACGACCGGCTCGAAGCCGAGGGTGGGCTTCAGTGGCCCTGCCCATCGATCGACCATCCCGGCTCACCCTTCCTTCACGGCTGGTTGTGGGAAACCGATCTTGATGGTCGAGACCCAGCCCCGTTCAGCGTTGTCGAACACGCTGGCCCCAAGGATGAGCTGACCGACGAGTTCCCCCTCCGCCTCACCACAGGGCGGGCCCTCGACTCGTACAACACCGGTGTGCAGTCGGGGGCGATCTCATCGCCCATCCGCTACGGCAACGACCTCGACATGAACCCCAGCGACGCCGAGCGGCTCGGAATCAGCGATGGGGAGAGGGTGCTGGTGTCGTCGCCCCGAGGGTCGATCGAGATGGATGTCCGCCTCCAGCCCGACATTCCCACCGGCCTCACTTTCACCACCTTCCACTTCCCCGACCTGGTAGACACGAACGTGTTGACCAACGACGTGTGGGATCGCCGCTCGGGTACCTCGGAGTTCAAAGCAGCTTCCATCCGGGTCGAGAAGCTGACCGGAGCCACCCATGACTGAGACAGAGGCAACGCAGACGGAGGCGGTGGAGACAGTTGAGATGTCGGTTGTACTGACGATCGATGGGGCTGAGGTTGGGGTGGCGGCCGGGGCCTCGGTGCTCGATGCCTGCACCGCCGCCGGGGTCGACACACCAACGATCTGCTGTCGAGACACCCTGACTCCGGTCAACACCTGCCGGGCCTGCGTCGTCGAGGTTGAAGGGTCACGCACCCTGGTTCCGGCTTGCTCGCGGCTGGCCGAGTCGGACATGGTGATCTCGACCGATTCCGAGCGGGTCCGCCACTCTCGCAAAATAGTGTTGGAATTCCTGGCTTCGGGGGTCGATCTGTCCCAAGCAGACCAGCTCACTCCCTACCTCGACCGCTACGGAGCCGAACCCGACCGCTACCCCAAACCTGAGGGAATGAACGAACCGGTCCGGGTCCAAGACGACCTCTTTGTGCGCGACTACGACAAGTGCGTGTTGTGCTACCAGTGTGTGGAAGCCTGTGGCCACGACGCCCAGCGCACCTTCGCCATATCGGTCGTCGGCCGCGGCTTCGGGGCCCGGATTTCCACCGAGTTCGATGCTTCCCTCCCCGACTCAGCCTGTGTCTACTGTGGTAACTGTGTGGCCGTCTGCCCGACCAACGCCCTCCAGTTCAAGTCGGAGTATGACCTCCGCCAGGCCGACAATTGGCGCCCCGGGGATCAGAGCGTCACCCGAACGGTTTGTTCATACTGTGGAGTCGGCTGCAACCTGGAGCTCCATGTCCAGGACAACTCCATCGTGAAGGCGACCTCACCGGCCGACCATTCCGTCACCTCCGGCAACCTCTGCATCAAGGGCCGCTTCGGCTGGAATTACGTTGAGCCGGTCAACGGCGAACCAAATCACAGCGAGCCGGTCAACGGCGAACCAAATCACAGCGAGCCGGTCAACGGCGAACCAAATCACAGCGAGCCGGTCAACAGCGAACCAGATCACAGCGAGCCGGTCAACGGCGAACCGAACAACAACGAGCCGGTTCGGGGGCGGGCGGCTGAGAGCTAGCCGGGGAAGAGCTGTTGGGGATGGTCTACGTAGGTTGGTACGTCTTCTTCGGTGAAGACACGATCGACAGCGGCCCGCAGGTCATCGGGTAGTTGCCATTCGGCGGCGGCCACGTTCTCATCGAGCTCCTGCTCATTGCGCATCCCGACCAGGGCAACCGAAACCGCAGGATTGCCGAGGACCCAGCTGATCGCCATCTGGGGCAGCGACCTACCATGCTCAGCGGCCAGAGTGGCCAGACGGTCGGTCACCCGCACCTCCTTCTCCAACCACTCCCGCTCAAAAAGGGGCAGCCCGAAGGCGACGCCGCGGCGACGCCAATCGTTTTCGCCGAAAGTCACGTCAGCCCCGAAGGCACCGGTCAACAAGCCGAACCCGAGGCTTCCGTAGGCCATGTAGCCGACCCCGTTGGCCTGGCACCATGGCAGGATCTCGGCTTCCATTCGTCGATCAAAAAGGTTGTAGCCAACCTGATTGGCGGTGAGGGTGCCATGACGCTGGCACTCCTCCATCATCTCGACGTTGAAGTTCGACACCCCGTAGGACCGGATCTTGCCCTCGGTCTTGAGCTTCTCCAGGGCCGTCATCGGCTCTTCCATCGGGGTGTCGTGATCGGGCCAGTGGATCAGCATCAGATCGATGACGTCGGTGTCCAACCGTTCGAGGCAGGTGTTGGTCCGCTCGACGACGTAGTCGTGGGTGGAGTTGGTGCCGACGATCCTGGCATCGTCGTATTCGAAACCGACCTTGGTGACGAGCACGATCTCGTCTCGGCGCTTGCCGATGGCTTTGGCCAATAGCCGCTCGCTGTGAAACGGACCGTAGACCTCGGCCGTGTCGAACAGGGTGATACCGCGATCGATGGCAGCATTGACAGCCCGGCTGGCATCGCTCACGTCGATGTCGCCGTACATGGTGGTACTCATCTCCCATGTACCGAAACCAATGGCTGAGGTCATGAGGCCGGTGGTGCCAAGTGGTCGTTGTTCCATGGTCGAGACCTTACGCGGCCCCCTCGATCCGACACCAGGCCTGGCCGTCGGTCCGAACCTGACCTCCAGCCAACGGGCCCTTCCTGGGTTCGAGGAGGCCATACCAGAAACCGTGGCCCATGCTGGACATGGCATCGTTCGTCAGCGACCCAAGGTGATCTGTGAGCCTACTCTGGGTTTCTTCACCCCCTGAGCGGGCACTCTCCGAGCAAGGTTCCCCTATCGCCATTCCGAAGGTGCTCGCTAGGATCGAATCCCGGGAGGGCGGCTAGGCAATGATTGATGGATCACCGATGGAGATGTGCTAAGCGGTAGCGCGGAAAGCCAGTCACCCCGTGACAATGATGCTGAGGACTATCGTGCCGATGTCCAGATCGGCCTCAGTGGGTCAGAGATTCCCCACTCCTGTCTCGAAGAGTTGGCCGTTGGGGTCAATGGACGCGATCCGAAGGCTTTCTCCGACCTCTACGAACTGATGGCCGACCAGCTCTTCCGGCTGGCTCTCAGGCTCGTCGACAACCGCCAAGAAGCCGAAGACGCGGTCCAGTCCGCCTTCTTGGAGCTGGCCCGGGTCGAGGTGCCACCGGCAAGCGGAGTAGAGCTCGAAGCGTGGCTTCTGTCGAGCATCCGCTATTCGTGCCTCCAAGCTAGCCAAACCCAGGCCCGTCAGGAAGACATCACCGATGAGCACCACCCTGTGGTCGACGAGGAAGATGACTACGACCTCGGATTCGACCCTCATCTCGAGGCAGCCCTGTCCCTACTCACTCCCGAGCAACGCCTGGTTATCCACCTGAAGCATGTCGACGGGCTCAACGGCCACCAGATCGCCCAGGTCACCGGTACCTCCCGCATGGCCGTCTACGCCATGGCAACCCGTGCTGAACGGCGTCTTCGACATCAACTTGGTGCCGTACGACAACGAAGGCCGCGTCCCCCAAGCGAGGGGAGCGGGGGATGACAGGAAGCGACGACCTGTCCAACCGAGTTTGGGCCGCCAGCCAGCAGCGCTCGATCGACAACGACATTCGGGCCATGCACCTGGCGCGGATCCACAGCGAGTTGGAGCGACCCATACACGTGGCTCCGACCGTGACTTCGGCTGCAACCCTTCCCGTGACCCGCCTCTGGCGCTTGGCCGCGGCGGCGGCCGCCTTCGCGATCCTGCCGCTGACCGCGTTCACGGCGGCCAATTCGGCGGTTCCTGGAGACCACATGTACTCCATGAAGCGGGCCATCGAACAGGCCATCACCGTCGTCGACAACGACGTCAGAGCGACAAACCGCATCGAAGAGTTGGGGACATTGATCCAGCGCCAAGACCATCCCGAGCTGATCGTGACGGCCCAGCAAGGCGCCGATCGTGAGATCCGCAAGCTCCCGGCCAACCACGTACTGGCGACAAGACTCAATGAGTTGTTCATCGGTTGGGGGGCCGAGGACTACCGGCTGGATCGAGCCATCGACTGGAGCGAGGGCGACCTGTTCACCTCGTCGCTACCCGATGGCCACCTGCTGTGGATCTCCCGCCAGATCGGGACACAGACCCTGGTGCATTATGAGCTGTCGGTGAGTGGCCCCTGGCAGATCGTCCGCTCCCAGAGTGGTTGGCGCATTTCCAACCTGACGGCCGATTCGAACTCCAGCGAAGCGAGCACTTTCGATATTCGAGTAGGGGGTGAAAGGATCCTCATCACGGCCGTTGATATTGATGACCAGCCGGCGGACCCTGACGACCATGATGTGGTCACCGAGGAGGTGGCCTCCCCCACTACGACGGAGACGACCGAGCCCGCACCGGATGGATCACCGTCATCGGCCTCCGTCGGGGCCCCAGATGTCCTTGCTGCCGAATCACCGACTTCCAGCCCAGCCTCGGTTTCGGGGACATCCTTCGGGCCACCGACCACCAACACCGAAACGTCATCGGACCTGACCCAACCCCCGCGCCCACACCCAACGATGATGTCGGCAACCACCACTATCGGGCCTGAATACCAATCGGACTAGCCAGGGGGCTCTCAAACTCATGAGCCCGGCCTCCGGCTTGGCTCGTCGACCTGCGAGACTCGGGTATGGCTTGGATCAGGAGTGTCCCCGACGACCAATGGACCGGCGAGTTGGCCGACCACTACAAGACTGCTGTCGATCCCGTCCACGGCCGGGTCGACAACATCATCGGGATCCACTCGATCAACCCCCGAAGCCTGGGCGCTCACCTTGCCGTCTATGCGTCGGCCATGAGTGGTACGGCAACTCTGAGGAAGGTGGAACGCGAACTGGTCGCCTTCGTGGTCAGCCTCGAGAACCACTGTCACTATTGAGTGACCCATCATCGGCGCGGTCTGCGTCACCTTCTCCGAAACGACGACCTCCTGGCCGCCATCGAGTCCGACTGGCGCTCGGCTGATCTCTCGACCCAACGGCAGGTCATGCTCGACTACGCGGTGAAGCTGACCCTCACCCCAAGGGCGGTGGCTGAGACCGATCTTGCCCCTCTACGCGAGGCCGGCTTCAGCGATCGCGACATCCTCGACATCGTCGAGGTGACTGCCTACTACGCCTACGCCAATCGGATAGCCGACGGCCTCGGCGTGGAGTTGGAATCGTGGATCCCCGACGACGACTGAGCCCGCACGGCAACAACGAAAGAGCCGACAGGACCCGCCAACGATGGAGAACTAGGATCGTGCCATGGGGATTGGCGACTGGTTTCGGCGGCCCACAGTGACGGTCTTCGTCGACGACTATGTGCTCGGGAAACTACCCGGGGTCTGTGTGGTGACCGGGGTGAGCACACCGTCCAAGTTGCACCAACGCAGGACGGTGAACAGTCCAGGGGGTCTAGCGGATAGGGGCCGCTCGGTTGGATGGCGTTCTTCATGCTCATGATTGGCCGCCGACGATCGTCGCTCAACGGTCACCTTCCGCTCAGTGATGATGCCTGGGCCGATATCACCCGGCTCTACCGTTCGGGCATGGCGGCAGTAGTCGGGGGCTTCCTTGCGTTGTTCCTATCGATGCTTCTGCCCCATGGGTTCGCTCCAGTTGTCTTTGCCTTGGCTGTGTCCGCAATGGTGGGTGGCCTCATCACCTACCGGAGGGGCGACAGTCGCCTGCCGGGTATCGAACTCGATGCCTCCGGCCGATGGGTCAGCTTGCGAGGCGTCCACCCCGCCTTCGCTATGGCGGTCCACGGCACCGAACAAGCTCCCCGCCATTCCCAACACGGAGCCAGCTAGTAACCTCAGCCGCAGGCAACCTGCGGGGGCCCTGAGCCGGACAACGCTCGTCATGCTCTGCCTACTCGACCGTCATCTTGCGGTAGCCCCAAGCCAGAGCCAGGGCGATGCCAATCCAGAGGGTGATCGGGTCGCTGGTAGTGGTGTACATAACCGCGTACAAGACGACGGCCGGCCGGAGGAGGACAAGCCAACGTGGCCCACGCAAGAGGAAGTAGACCGAGCTGGCTAGCGAAGCTAGGACCGCAACCATCTGGAGGCCGATGAGGGCCGCCGAGCTGATCGACATGCTCTCGGCCTTGGTCACAGCGGCATCCCATTCGGCTTGATCGACGATGTATAGCTGTGACGCCACCTCGGTGGCCGGTCGTTGGAGCGAGGTGTCATCTCTGATTTCGTTGGCCGTCAACCGGTAGACGAAGTCACCATCAACCCAGACGATGTCGTTGGCTGGCCCGGCTTTGATGACAACAGCTGGTTGACCGAGGATGGTCGATTCGGCCGCGGTCCCATCATCGGTGGTCTGGCCGAGGAGCCGGATCAACCAGACCCAGATGCCGTTTCCATTGTGGGGATCGGCCTGCCAAGTGGCTCCTGCGTGTCCTCTCTCGAAATCGACCTGCCATCCGAACTCGAAGATGTCGTGGGAGTTGGCAGTGAAAGTCGCTACTTCGACGAGTCCGGAGTCTGGGTCCATGGCCCACAGGTCTCCGTCTCGAACGAGCTGGCTGGTGAACGTGGACAGGGCATCATCTCCTAGGTTGGCCCCCCATGGGCGAAACCCTCCCCCGTCGAGGATCTCGAGCCCCACAATGGGATTGCCGAACGGCTCCTCCAAGTCGGCGAATACCTGCCATTGGGTCGATGGCTGGCGATCAATCCCGCCGGCGTCTGGGTCGAACGGGCCCATGACACGCACCAAGCTCATTCCCTCAACGAGGGTGCCTTCCCCAACCCGGTCGGCAACGATGAACCCGAAAACGAGAACACAGAATCCAAGCGCCAGCCGGAACCACAGTGTCGAGTCAGACCTTCGGCCACCGGAACCTGGTTCGAGATTCTCGACCTGGAGGTGTGCGTCGATCCATACCTTGGTTGCCCCTCGTGGTGTTCCCCGTCGGGCCCGTTCCTCGAAGATCTGTTGGTCGGCGATGAGGGCGTGGGGGAGGCCTTCGACATCGGCCAGAAACACCACTATCCGGTCGGTTGGGGAGAGGGAATCAAGCAGGGACAGACCGGACGGATAGGAGTCGGTCGTGGTCGATCCGGTAGCCAGCTTGGGGAGGAACCGTCGGAGCATGGATCGCTGGCGCCGGTAGTTGGATGCCGAGGCCATGATCGCACGCTTCAGATAGGCAGCTGGCTGGTCCAACTCCGGCAGCCGATGCCGTTGCAGGGTGGCGGCCAGAGCTTCTTGGACGAGATCATAGGGATCCATGTCGAGATCGGCCACAACGGCGGCGAAGCGACGCAGCACTGGATAGGGCGCCTCGAACGTCTCAAACTCATCGGGCCCGCCCCCCGCCTGTTCGCAGGGACGCCAGTTGCCGGTCACACCACCAATGCCACATGAGCCAGCCCAAAAGTGACATATGGCCAGCGCGGCGAAATAGGGTCGGATCATGGCCAATGACACCTCCGGCACCGATGACACCTCGGGCCAGGCAGACACCGACGAGATCCTCAGCGAGCGACTGGGCCCCGTCGAGGTGCTCACCCTCAACCGCCCCGAAGCACTCAATGCCTTCACACCGGCGATGATCGATGCCCTCGATACCGCCCTTCGAGGTGCCGGATCGGACCGCACCTGTCGGGCCGTCGTATTGACGGGGGCCGGTGAGCGAGCGTTTTGCGCCGGGGTCGATGTGAGGGCGGTGGCAGCCCGAGACGCAGCATCGGCCGATCATGGGGCCAGTGGCAGTGGCCTCGATCCCATCACGGCCGGGTTCGAGAACCTCCACCTGAACCTCAGCCAGGTCATCCGCACGATCCATTCGAGCCCCATCCCCATCATCGCTGCGGTAAACGGTCACGCGGTTGGCGGTGGGTTCGCTTTCGCCGCCGCCGCTGACCTCAGGATCGGTTCAACCGGGGCGCGCTTCGCCGATGGATTCGTCAAGCGGGGGATCTCCGGGTGTGAGATGGGCCTCTCCTACTTCCTGCCCAAGATCGTGGGTGCAGCCCGAGCCTTCGAGTGGATGCTCACCGGGCGAACAATCGAGGCCGACGAAGCGCTCGAAGCCGGCCTGGTGAGCCGGGTGGTCGACGCCGAAGGGCTGGTCGAGGCAGCGGTGCAGCTCGGCCAAGAGATCGCCGCCCTGGCCCCGATGGCGGTCTCCACCACCAAGGAGGTGATGTGGGCCAACCTCCAGGCCGCCAGCCTCGACCACGCCCTCAGCCTCGAATCCCGCAATCAGATCATGGTCCGCAACACGGCCGACGCGGCCGAGGCCCGCGCCTCATTCCTCGAACGCCGCAACCCCGAGTTCAGCCCAGCCGACCGCCCTCGCCCGCTTCGCTAGCGAAGTCTCAGCTCCGACAGGCCCGGCGCCAGTGCTAGCGCTCCCCGCGACTACCTCGTCGGGTCATTGCGCCCTCGACCTGCCCGGCGCCCCCCTTGCCTCGGCCGGCGGTGCGCCGACCGGCCCGATTGGTCGAGCCTGCGTCACCATGGTCGGCTCGCTGTAGATCGGGAAGAGGGGCGACACCTTCCTCGTCGACGGCCGAGGCGTTGACGAAGGGCTTCAAGGTCGGGGCGACCTTGCCGATCACCTTGTCCCAAATCTCTTGCTGATCGTCGAGCTCTGTGATCGACGGCCCGAACCGGAGCACATCGACGACCCGAAGCCGGCCGTTGGTCTCGACTAGTGCGGTCGGGCCATCGGCGCCGTGTTGGTCCATGAGCCAGAACTTCTTCACAGTCGGACATCCTCACCTAGGCCGTCGACAAGCACTCTAGACCGGACGAGCGATATCCAGCGCGAGATGTTGAGCCCTCGCACCGCGCCAGGTCCACCACAGGGCATAGATACTCACCCAGCCCTGCTGGTCGGTGGTGGCGTTGTTCAGCCTCGCGATCAATGGCACCCTGGCCTGATGCGGATTCGGCGGTCCCTGGCAGTACTCCTCTTCTCAGTCCTGGTGGTTGGCGCCTGCGGATCAGGAGCCGACTCAGACGACAGCCCAGCCGACACCGCTTCGACGACCGAACAGACAGCATCGACAACAACCGTCGCTCTGGAGGACAGTGCCGGTATCACGGCGGCAACGACAGGCACCAGCAACGCCCAGAACGACGAGGCGGAAGGCGACGATCCAGACGAGACCGCCGCTGGGGAACTGTTCTCCTGTACCCCGACTTCGGCCGATCTGGTGTGGGTCAGTGCCGTAACCGACTGGAGCTCAGCCACCACCCGCCATCTCGAGTACAAGAAGATACGCACCGACACCCGCCGCGGCATCGACGAGCTGAGCAGCCTCACCCCGGTCGAGCTGACGATAGCTGGCCCTCTCGATGGGGGCTGGGAACTGGTCTGGCAGAACGCAAACACCAACCTGGATGGGCTTGGGATGGGGTTGCCACCGGAGGAGGCCGAAGCGGCTGAAGCCTTGATCGCTGACATTCCCAAGCAACGGATCCAATATCAGGTCGACGCCAGCGGCGGCTACGTTGGCGCCACGAACCATGAGCAGATACGAGAAGACATGAACACGGCGATGGAAGTTCTGACCCAGTCGGAGCTCCTCCCCGGCATCGAACAGACCGCGGCATTCTTCGATTCGATGAGCGACGAACAGTTAGCCCAGCTATTGACCGAGCCGGTCCAGGTCTATCACTCGATGGCAGGTCTCCAGCTCGTGCTCGACGCTCCCATCGAGTTCGCCGACGAGTTGCCGAACCTACTCGGCGGTGAGCCCTTCCCCGCCATCACAACCATCGAGGTCACCAACCTCGTCGACGACGACGGCTGCGTCGAGATCACGACTCACACGACATTCGACCCCGAGCTCATCCTTCCCCTGCTCTTCGAGTCAGTGGCTCAGGCTTTCGGCTTCGAAGATCCGAACGAGCAGGAACACGCCGAGCTCGAAGCCATGGTCGAGTCTTTCCAGATGGAGAACCTGATCGTGGGCCAGTTCGACACCGTCAGCGGGTACTTCTACCGGGTCACCGCCACCCAACACATCACCAGCGGTACTGAGGAACGAATCGACACCGATGTCATTACCGACGTCACCCCAATAGCCGCTGACTAGGTCCGGGCCGTACCGAGAGGCGATCGGGTGAGGTCGAGCGCTAGCGTCTGGCCCATGTTCATCGACGGCAATTGGGTCGACGCCGCCAGCGGCGCCAACTTCGCAGTGACCAACCCGGCAACAGGAGAAGAGATCGGGCAGATGCCCAACGGAGGGGCCGATGACGCAACCGCAGCCATCGCCGCCGCCGATGCCGCCTTTGGCTCGTGGGCCTCAACCACCGCCTACGAGCGGGCCGACATCCTCCTGCGGGCCTGGCAGCTCATGAACGATCGGGCCAGCGAGCTGGCAACCCTCATGACCGCCGAACAGGGCAAGCCCCTTCGGGCCAGTCGCTTCGAGGTGGGCTACGCCGCCGACTTCCTCCGCTGGTTCGCCGAGGAGGCTCGCCGTCTCAGTGGTGAATGGCTCCCGTCGGGTCGTCCTGATCAGCGGTTCCTGACCGTGCGCCAGCCGGTCGGTGTGGTGGCCATGGTCACCCCCTGGAACTACCCGATCTCGATGCTGACCCGGAAGATGGCGCCCGCCCTGGCCGCCGGTTGCACCATGGTCCTCAAGCCAGCCGAGGCCACTCCACTGTGCGCCAAGGCCGTGTTCGAGATCTTGGTCGAGGCCGGCGTCCCGGCTGGTGTGATCAATATGGTCACCGCCGCCGATCCCGTTCCCATCGGTGACGTATTCACCAGCAACCCCAAGGTCCGCAAGCTCACGTTCACCGGCTCCACTGCCGTCGGCCGCACTCTGGCGGCCAAGGCTGCCGCATCCCTCCAGCGGGTCTCAGTCGAGCTCGGGGGTCACGCCCCCTTCATCGTCTACCCCGACGCCAACCCCGACAACGCAGCCAAGGGGGCAGCCGCCCTCAAGTTCCTCAACGCCGGCCAGGCCTGCATCAGCCCCAACCGTCTCTATGTCCACCGCGATGCCGCCGATGCTTTCGTGACCACCCTGACCAAGCGGGTCACCGGTCTCGTTACCGGCAACGGGATGGCCGACGGGGTCGGGGTCGGCCCCCTCGTCAACGATGCCGCCGTGGCCAAGGTCGCAGCCCAGGTCGACGACGCCAAACAAAAGGGAGCCGGGGTCCCCGTCGGCGGTCACCGCCTGACCGAGGACGGCCTCGACCGTGGCTTCTTCTACGCTCCAACGGTGCTGACCGACGTCACCCCCGACATGACCGTCTACCGGGAGGAGACGTTCGGGCCCGTCGCCCCCGTCATCGTCTACGACGACGTCGACGAGGTCATCACCATGGCCAACGACACCCACTATGGGCTGGCCGCCTATGTCTACACCGAGAGCCTCAAGACCGCCCTCTCCGCTTTCGAGGCCCTCCGTTTCGGGATCATCGGCATCAACGATGTGAACCCCACATCAGCTTCGGTCCCCTTTGGCGGGATGAAGGACTCAGGGCTCGGCCGCGAGGGAGGCCACGAAGGCCTCGACGAGTATCTCGAGACCAAGACCGCCGGTATCTCCCTCCGCTGAGCAACCCCCGTCCGAGGCCGCCAACCAGGACAGCCAACCCGGGCCACCGAGCCGGCTGCTAGCCCATCACATCGGGGCCGGCGGAGAGGATCTCGAAGCGGATGATGCAGCGCTGGTCTTCGTTCATGGCCCGACGGTAGTCGTCCCAATCGGGGTGCTCGCCGCTGAGTGTCCGGTAGTACTCGACGAGGGTGTCCATGGCGTCGGGCAGGCTGATGACCTCGGCCCGGCAGTTGAGCTGGACCCAGCGCCCCAGCCATTTGTCGGGGAACACACACAACGAGGTCTCGGGATGGCGGCGCAGATGGCCGACCTTGTACGCCGTTTCCCGAGTGCTCATGACGATCTGATCATCGACGACACCAACCGTGACCGGGGCCAAGGCCGGTGCCCCACTGGCTCTGGTGGTCAGAATCACTGCCCGGCTGTTTCCACGGACGTAGTCAAGCCCTTTTGAAGTCTCCATCGCCAGAACCCTAGTAGCGCCTACAGGATGCGTCCCCGCCAAACGTGCGCGACGATGATCCATGGACTTTGCCAACAAGATCGCAGTCGTCACCGGTGGAGGAGACGGGATGGGCCGAGCCCTGGCTCGACAGCTCGCAGCCGAGGGATGCCATGTTGCGGTCTGTGACCTGTTCCCCGAAACCGCG